>NZ_PZKQ01000011.1:0-358812 GCF_003046645.1 Escherichia sp. MOD1-EC6475
TAAGTTGGAGTCATTACCTTTGTTACATTCAGTAACACATAACCCTTCAGATAATCCGCATTCTCGCCGCGCGGCTGCGCTTTCTTATCTATCCTTTCAGTCAGTATCTCACCTGATTCTCTTAATTCTAAAAGTGGGTCATCGCGCCCAACGTCCTGTCTTTCTTTTTTTCATTACCAACGTGTGCATGTGAGGAAGAATATGGCACTGCAAAATGAGAAAAGTAATCGTTATCTTTTGCGCGACTGGAAGCCAGAAAATCCGGCCTTCTGGGAAAATAAAGGAAAACATATAGCACGAAGAAATCTCTGGATATCAGTCAGTTGTTTACTTCTTGCATTCTGTGTCTGGATGTTATTTAGCGCAGTCACCGTTAATCTCAATAAAATTGGCTTTAATTTTACGACCGATCAGCTTTTTTTATTAACCGCATTACCCTCCGTTTCTGGCGCATTATTACGTGTCCCCTACTCCTTTATGGTGCCTATATTTGGTGGGCGTCGCTGGACTGTTTTTAGTACCGCGATCTTGATTATTCCCTGCGTCTGGCTCGGTATTGCCGTACAAAACACCCATACTCCTTTTGGAATATTTATTGTTATTGCCTTGCTGTGTGGTTTCGCTGGCGCGAACTTCGCTTCCAGTATGGGTAATATCAGTTTTTTCTTCCCGAAAGCAAAACAAGGTAGCGCATTAGGGATTAATGGTGGATTAGGCAATTTAGGTGTCAGCGTGATGCAACTGGTTGCGCCACTGGTGATTTTTGTTCCGGTATTTGCCTTTCTCGGTGTTAATGGCGTACCGCAGGCCGATGGCTCGGTGATGTCACTGGCGAACGCCGCATGGATTTGGGTGCCACTGCTGGCGATTGCCACTATCGCCGCCTGGTTTGGGATGAACGATATCGCCAGTTCACGCGCGTCAATTGCCGATCAGTTGCCTGTGTTACAACGCCTGCATCTCTGGTTGTTGAGTTTGCTCTATCTTGCCACCTTCGGTTCGTTTATCGGTTTTTCCGCTGGTTTTGCCATGCTGGCGAAAACTCAGTTCCCGGATGTGAATATTCTGCAACTGGCGTTCTTTGGGCCGTTTATCGGCGCGATTGCCCGGTCAGTTGGCGGTGCTATCTCCGATAAATTTGGTGGCGTGCGGGTGACGCTTATCAACTTTATTTTTATGGCGGTTTTCAGTGCCCTGTTGTTCCTCACTCTGCCTGGTACAGGTTCCGGCAATTTCATCGCATTTTTCGCCGTGTTTATGGGGTTGTTCCTGACAGCGGGTCTGGGTAGTGGCTCCACCTTCCAGATGATTGCCGTCATCTTCCGCCAGATAACCATTTATCGCGTCAAGATGAAAGGCGGCAGCGATGATGAAGCGCAGCGAGAAGCGATCACCGAAACGGCGGCAGCTCTGGGCTTTATCTCAGCCATTGGCGCAGTGGGCGGCTTTTTTATTCCGCAGGCGTTTGGCATGTCGCTGAATATGACCGGCTCTCCGGTGGGCGCGATGAAAGTGTTTTTAATCTTTTACATCATCTGTGTACTGCTGACCTGGCTGGTCTATGGTCGGCGAAAGTTTAGCCAAAAATAAGAGATCGATGCCTGACGCGTCGTGTCGCACCCGTAAGCCGGATAAGGCGTTTGGCATCAGATCCCAAATCATTCCTGGAGCAGGAGTCATGTCATGAGTAAACTTTTGGATCGCTTTCGCTACTTCAAACAAAAGGGCGAAACCTTTGCCGATGGTCACGGACAGGTGATGCATAGCAACCGCGACTGGGAGGACAGCTATCGCCAGCGTTGGCAATTCGACAAAATCGTGCGTTCCACCCACGGCGTTAACTGTACCGGCTCCTGTAGCTGGAAAATCTACGTTAAAAACGGCCTGGTGACCTGGGAAATTCAGCAGACCGACTACCCACGCACTCGCCCTGACCTGCCCAATCATGAACCACGCGGCTGCCCGCGTGGCGCAAGTTACTCCTGGTATCTCTACAGCGCCAACCGCCTGAAATACCCGCTAATTCGTAAACGGCTGATTGAACTGTGGCGCGAAGCACTTAAACAACACAGCGATCCGGTACTGGCGTGGGCATCGATTATGAATGACCCGCAAAAGTGCCTGAGCTACAAGCAGATACGCGGGCGCGGTGGCTTTATCCGCTCCAACTGGCAGGAACTGAATCAACTGATTGCCGCTGCTAACGTCTGGACCATCAAAACCTACGGCCCGGATCGCGTTGCCGGTTTCTCGCCGATCCCGGCGATGTCGATGGTCTCTTACGCCGCCGGAACGCGTTATTTATCACTACTTGGCGGCACCTGCTTAAGTTTCTATGACTGGTATTGTGACCTGCCGCCCGCCTCGCCGATGACCTGGGGCGAGCAAACCGACGTGCCGGAATCCGCCGACTGGTATAACTCCAGCTACATCATTGCCTGGGGTTCTAACGTACCGCAGACGCGCACGCCAGACGCCCACTTCTTTACCGAAGTACGTTACAAAGGCACCAAAACTATCGCCATTACCCCGGACTACTCGGAAGTAGCAAAACTGTGCGACCAGTGGCTGGCGCCAAAGCAAGGCACCGATAGCGCGCTGGCAATGGCGATGGGCCATGTGATCTTAAAAGAGTTCCACCTCGATAACCCCAGCGACTACTTTATCAACTACTGCCGCCGCTACAGCGATATGCCGATGCTGGTGATGCTGGAACCGCGCGACGATGGCAGCTACGTGCCTGGACGCATGATCCGCGCGTCTGACCTGGTGGATGGTCTGGGTGAAAGCAACAATCCGCAGTGGAAAACCGTGGCAGTTAATACCGCTGGGGAACTGGTGGTGCCGAACGGTTCGATTGGTTTTCGCTGGGGAGAAAAAGGCAAATGGAATCTGGAATCCATTGCCGCAGGTTCAGGAACAGAGTTGTCGTTAACCCTGCTCGGTCAACACGACGACGTTGCAGGCGTGGCTTTCCCCTACTTTGGCGGCATTGAAAACCCGCATTTTCGCAGCGTAAAACACGATCCGATTCTGGTACGCCAGCTTCCGGTGAAAAATCTGACGCTCGCCGATGGCAGTACCTGTCCGGTGGTCAGCGTTTATGATCTGGTGCTGGCGAATTACGGTCTCGATCGCGGGCTGGAAGATGAAAACAGCGCGAAAGATTACGCTGAAATCAAAGCCTACACGCCGGCCTGGGGCGAGCAAATTACCGGCGTGCCGCGTCAGTATATTGAAACCATCGCCCGTGAATTTGCCGATACTGCCCATAAAACCCACGGACGTTCGATGATTATCCTCGGTGCTGGTGTTAACCACTGGTATCACATGGATATGAACTACCGTGGGATGATCAATATGCTGATCTTCTGCGGTTGTGTCGGGCAAAGCGGTGGCGGCTGGGCGCACTATGTCGGTCAGGAAAAACTGCGTCCGCAAACCGGTTGGTTACCACTGGCCTTTGCGCTTGACTGGAACCGCCCACCGCGCCAGATGAACAGCACCTCATTTTTTTACAATCACTCAAGCCAGTGGCGCTATGAAAAAGTCACCGCTCAGGAATTGCTCTCACCGCTTGCCGATGCCAGTAAATACAGCGGTCATCTGATTGATTTCAACGTTCGCGCCGAACGCATGGGCTGGCTACCTTCTGCGCCGCAGTTGGGGCGTAATCCGCTCACGTTGAAAGCCGAAGCCGACAAGGCCGGATTGTCACCCGCCGAATTTACCGCTCAGGCGCTGAAATCGGGAGATTTACGTATGGCCTGCGAGCAGCCAGATAACGGCAGCAATCATCCACGTAACCTGTTTGTCTGGCGTTCTAACCTGCTTGGCTCCTCCGGCAAAGGCCATGAGTATATGCAGAAATATCTGCTGGGTACGGAAAGCGGTATTCAGGGGGAAGAACTTGGGCCGACGGAGGGAATTCAACCGGAAGAAGTTGAGTGGCAAACCGCCGCGATAGAGGGCAAGCTCGACCTGCTGGTGACGCTTGACTTCCGCATGTCCAGCACCTGTTTATTCTCCGATATCGTCCTGCCCACCGCGACCTGGTACGAAAAAGACGATATGAATACCTCGGATATGCATCCGTTTATTCATCCGCTTTCAGCGGCGGTCGATCCGGCGTGGGAGTCTCGCAGCGACTGGGAAATCTACAAAGGTATCGCCAAAGCATTCTCGCAAGTCTGCGTGGGGCATCTTGGCAAGGAAACGGATATTGTACTGCAACCGTTGTTACACGACTCTCCGGCAGAACTCTCCCAGCCGTGTGAAGTGCTCGACTGGCGCAAAGGCGAATGCGACCTGATCCCAGGTAAAACCGCGCCGAATATTGTGGCAGTGGAGCGCGACTACCCTGCCACCTATGAACGTTTTACCTCGCTGGGGCCGTTGATGGACAAACTTGGCAACGGCGGTAAAGGGATTTCGTGGAATACTCAGGATGAAATCGATTTCCTCGGCAAACTCAATTACACCAAACGTGATGGCCCGGCACAGGGGCGTCCGCTGATTGACACCGCCATTGATGCATCAGAAGTGATTCTGGCGCTGGCACCGGAAACCAACGGTCATGTGGCGGTAAAAGCCTGGCAGGCGCTGGGCGAGATCACCGGGCGCGAACATACTCATCTGGCGCTGCACAAAGAGGACGAGAAGATTCGCTTTCGCGATATTCAGGCGCAGCCGCGTAAAATCATCTCCAGCCCCACCTGGTCCGGTCTGGAAAGCGATCACGTCTCCTATAACGCGGGATACACCAACGTTCACGAGTTAATTCCGTGGCGCACGCTGTCGGGGCGCCAGCAGCTCTATCAGGATCATCCGTGGATGCGAGCCTTTGGTGAAAGCCTGGTGGCTTATCGTCCACCTATCGACACCCGTAGCGTCAGTGAAATGCGCCAGATCCCGCCAAACGGCTTCCCGGAAAAAGCACTTAACTTCCTGACGCCGCACCAGAAATGGGGCATTCATTCTACCTACAGTGAAAACCTGCTAATGCTGACGCTCTCGCGCGGCGGACCGATTGTCTGGATCAGCGAAACCGATGCCCGCGAACTGACCATTGTTGATAACGACTGGGTGGAAGTGTTTAACGCCAACGGTGCGTTGACGGCTCGAGCGGTGGTCAGCCAGCGCGTGCCGCCGGGCATGACCATGATGTATCACGCTCAGGAACGCATTATGAATATCCCCGGATCGGAAGTGACCGGAATGCGCGGCGGTATTCATAACTCAGTCACCCGCGTTTGCCCGAAGCCGACGCATATGATTGGCGGTTACGCGCAACTGGCCTGGGGCTTTAACTACTACGGCACCGTCGGCTCGAACCGCGATGAATTCATCATGATCCGCAAGATGAAGAACGTTAACTGGCTGGATGATGAAGGTCGCGATCAGGTACAGGAGGCGAAAAAATGAAAATACGTTCGCAAGTCGGCATGGTGCTTAACCTCGATAAATGTATCGGCTGCCATACCTGTTCGGTGACCTGTAAAAACGTCTGGACCGGTCGCGAAGGCATGGAGTACGCATGGTTTAACAACGTCGAAACCAAACCGGGCATTGGTTATCCGAAAAACTGGGAAGATCAGGAAGAGTGGCAAGGCGGCTGGGTCCGCGATGTGAATGGAAAGATACGCCCGCGTCTGGGCAGCAAGATGGGCGTAATAACCAAAATCTTCGCCAACCCGGTGATACCGCAGATTGACGACTACTACGAACCTTTCACCTTCGACTACGAACATTTGCATAGCGCGCCGGAAGGTAAACACATTCCCACCGCCCGCCCACGTTCGCTGATTGACGGCAAACGGATGGACAAAGTGATCTGGGGGCCAAACTGGGAAGAATTGCTGGGCGGCGAGTTTGAAAAACGCGCCCGCGACCGCAACTTCGAAGCCATGCAAAAGGAGATGTACGGTCAGTTTGAAAACACCTTCATGATGTACCTGCCGCGCCTGTGCGAACACTGTCTTAACCCTAGCTGCGTGGCGACCTGCCCCAGCGGCGCTATTTACAAACGCGAAGAAGACGGCATTGTGCTGATCGATCAGGATAAATGTCGTGGCTGGCGCTTGTGCATTAGCGGTTGTCCATACAAAAAAATCTACTTCAACTGGAAAAGCGGCAAGTCAGAAAAATGCATCTTCTGTTATCCGCGAATTGAGTCTGGTCAGCCAACGGTCTGCTCCGAAACCTGCGTGGGTCGCATTCGTTATCTTGGTGTACTGCTCTACGACGCCGACCGCATCGAGGAAGCGGCGAGCACCGAGCGCGAAGTTGATCTCTATGAACGCCAGTGCGAAGTGTTCCTCGATCCGCACGATCCATCAGTGATCGAAGAAGCCCTGAAACAAGGTATCCCGCAAAACGTGATTGAGGCAGCTCAGCGTTCGCCTGTTTACAAAATGGCGATGGACTGGAAACTGGCGCTACCACTGCACCCGGAATATCGCACCCTGCCGATGGTCTGGTACGTGCCGCCGCTGTCGCCGATTCAGTCTTACGCCGACGCGGGCGGACTGCCCAAAAGCGAAGGCGTGCTTCCCGCCATCGAAAGCCTGCGTATTCCGGTGCAATACCTCGCCAATATGTTGAGTGCGGGCGATACCGGCCCTGTACTGCGGGCGCTGAAACGGATGATGGCAATGCGCCACTATATGCGTTCGCAAACCGTAGAAGGCGTAACTGATACCCGCGCAATCGACGAAGTCGGGCTGAGCGTCGCCCAGGTGGAAGATATGTATCGCTATCTCGCTATCGCCAACTATGAAGATCGGTTTGTCATTCCGACCAGTCATCGGGAAATGGCGGGCGACGCCTTCGGTGAACGCAACGGCTGCGGCTTTACTTTTGGCGACGGTTGCCACGGCTCTGATACTAAATTCAACCTGTTCAACAGTAGCCGGATCGATGCTATCGACATTACCGAAGTACGCAATAAAGCGGAGGGGGAATAATGCAAATCCTCAAAGTGATCGGCTTGTTGATGGAGTACCCGGACGAGCTGCTATGGGAGAACAAAGACGACGCGCTGGCGCTGATTCGCCACGACGCGCCGATGCTCACCGATTTCACCTGCGATCTGCTTAATGCGCCGCTGCTGGATAAACAGGCTGAATGGTGTGAAGTGTTTGACCGTGGACGTACCACCTCGCTGCTGCTATTTGAACATGTTCATGCCGAGTCACGCGATCGCGGTCAGGCAATGGTGGATCTGCTGGCGGAGTATGAAAAAGTCGGCCTGCAACTAAATTGTCGCGAGCTACCTGATTATCTGCCTTTGTATCTGGAGTATTTAAGTGTGCTACCCGACAACCAGGCTAAAGAAGGTTTGCTCAACGTTGCGCCAATCCTCGCCCTGCTTGGCGGGCGCTTAAAACAACGCGAGGCGCCGTGGTATCCGTTGTTTGACGCCCTGCTGCATCTGGCGGGAAGTACACTCTCAAGTGACAGTGTCACAAAACAGATACGCAGCGAGGAGCGCGACGACACCCGTCAGGCACTGGATGCGGTGTGGGAAGAGGAACAGGTGAAGTTTATTGAAGATAACGCCACGGCGTGTGACAGCTCGCCGCTTAATCAATATCAGCGACGCTTTAGTCAGGATGTCGCACCGCAGTATGTGGACATCAGTGCGGGAGGTGAGAAATGATTCAGTATCTGAACGTCTTTTTTTACGATATCTACCCGTACTTGTGTGGCACGGTTTTTATCCTCGGAAGCTGGCTGCGCTACGATTACGGGCAGTACACCTGGCGTGCCTCCTCCAGCCAGATGCTGGATAAACGCAGGATGGTGCTGTGGTCGAACTTGTTCCATATCGGCATTCTGGGGATCTTCTTCGGTCATCTGTTCGGCATGTTAACGCCGCACTGGATGTATGCGTGGTTCCTTCCGGTGGCGGTAAAACAGCAGATGGCGATGGTTCTCGGCGGTATTTGCGGTGTATTAACGTTGATTGGCGGTGCGGGGTTGCTGGTGCGCCGTTTAACGAATCCGCGTATCAGGGCGACGTCTTCTGGTGCGGATATCCTGATCCTCGCTATTTTGTTAATTCAGTGCATTCTTGGGTTAACCACCATTCCCTTTTCAGCACAACATCCGGACGGCAGTGAAATGATGAAGCTGGTGGGATGGGCGCAAAGCATCGTCACTTTCCAGGGCGGCGCATCGACGCATCTTGATGGCGTAGCTTACATCTTCCGCGTTCATCTGGTGTTGGGAATGACCATCTTCCTGCTCTTCCCGTTCACCCGACTGGTGCATGTATGGAGCGCACCATTTGAGTACTTTACCCGCAGGTATCAGATTGTACGTTCGCGGCGATAATTCTCATGCTGGCCGGATAGCCTTTCGCTCTCCGGCCGATTGCAGGCTATGATAGTTCTCCAGCCACAGGAGAACGTTAATGAAACCGCAGATTTACCACGTCGATGCTTTTACCTCTCAACCGTTTCGCGGCAATTCTGCCGGTGTTGTTTTCCCTGCCGATAATCTTAGCGAAGCGCAAATGCAACTTATCGCCCGCGAGTTAGGCCATTCGGAAACGGCTTTTCTGCTGCACAGTGACGACAGCGATGTACGCATTCGCTACTTTACGCCAACGGTTGAAGTGCCGATTTGCGGTCACGCGACGGTAGCAGCGCACTATGTACGTTCAAAGGTATTGGGTTTGGGAAATTGCACCGTCTGGCAAACATCGCTGGCGGGAAAGCACCGTGTCACTATCGAAAAACAAAACGGGGATTATCGTATTTCTCTGGAGCAAGGCACGCCGGGCTTTGAACCGCCGCTGGAAGGTGAAGCTCGCGCGGCAATTATCAACGCGCTTCATCTCACTGAAGACGATATTTTGCCAGGCTTGCCAATTCAGGTGGCAACCACAGGACACTCAAAAGTGATGATTCCGCTGAAACCGGAAGTGGATATCGACGCCCTTTCGCCTGACCTTGCTGCGCTGACCGCTATCAGTAAACAGATTGGCTGCAATGGTTTTTTCCCCTTCCAGATCCGCTCAGGCAAAAATGAAACCGATGGTCGCATGTTCTCGCCTGCGATTGGTATTGTGGAAGATCCGGTGACCGGCAATGCCAATGGCCCGATGGGCGCATGGTTAGTGCATCACAACGTATTGCCCCACGATGGCAACGTGTTGCGTGTTAAAGGCCATCAGGGGCGAGCTCTGGGGCGTGACGGCGTGATTGATGTGACGGTGACTATTCGGGACAACCAACCGGAGAAAGTCACCATTTCTGGCACAGCGGTGATTTTGTTTCATGCCGAATGGGCCATTGATCTCTGAAACCGTTGCCGGCCCCAATTGCCTGATGCGCTTCGCTTATCAGGCCTACAAGGCGTATCGTAATTTATTGAATGTGTTGGCTAATTTAGGCCGGATAAGGCGTTTGCGCCGCATCCGGCACAAACTATTTCCCTGCCTCCGGATGCGTATCAAACGCCGCCATCACCAGTGCCAGTTCATCCACGGTAAACCCATGTTTCGCATCATCCACTCCCAGCCCAAATTGTTCCTGCATCACGGCATATAACGACGCCACATCTGGCAGATTCCGCTGATCCACCGCGTGCCCATTTTCATAATGGGTGAAATGGAAATTGGTCAGCGTCAGTTTGCCACCGTCCGGCAAATGGCGGCACATCAACAGATGATGGCGAAAATGCGACTGCGGCCAGTGCGCCGACCAGAAATTGCCCATCACATAATCACTTTGTTGCTGCTCGCAGAGATCAAAACGATACATCGACTGCCAGTGCTGATGATGATTAAACTGCAAAACCCAGTTATCACCCTCCTGCAACAACCGATACTCTCCGTGTGGCGTGGTTTGCGCGATATCCGGCACTAAACGGATTGGCGCGGTCAGCGTCTGACCACCAAAACCGACGTCGGCAATCCATTGTTCACCTTCCAGTTCCACTAACAACAGACGGTGCGTGCGCGGCGGTAACGATGCGGGGTTAGATAACACTACGCGACCTAACAAACTGCGAACGTTAAATCCCAGCTCGCGTAACACCCGCTCAAACACACCATTCTGCTCAAAACAGTAACCGCCACGTCGCGCAGTCACCAGTTTCTCTTCCAGCGATTGATCATCAAGCTGGATTTCTCTCGGCAGCAAAACGTCGAGATTTTCAAATGGAATAGTGCAATTGTGTTTCAGGTGTAATGCTCTTAGCGTATCGATATTGACCGCAGCAGCACCCGTCCAGCGAATACGGGCAAAATAGTGATTCAGAATGGGCGTCATCAGGCGTTTCCCTTAGTGGTTTTCTCAACTTATAACCTGGAATAGATGCCACACCGGCTATTTTGTGCGATCGCGGACAAGCATCACGTTCGCAAATCGCCAATCCCGTTAATTTCGTTACTTATTGCGTTACGAGCTACGCTTTTAAAACAACCTTCTTAGCGAGGCGATACCGTGAGCCAGTTTATTCCCGTTGAGTTGCATCATGCCAGCCGTCTGTTAAACCACGGACCTACCGTCTTGATCACCAGTTTCGATGAGCAATCCCAGCGACGTAACATTATGGCTGCGGCCTGGTCGATGCCCGTAGAGTTCGAACCACCACGCGTGGCCATTGTGGTTGATAAATCGACATGGTCACGGGAGTTGATTGAACGTAGTGGCATGTTTGGCATTGTGATCCCAGGAGTCGCAGCAACTAACTGGACGTGGGCAGTGGGCAGCATTTCTGGGCGTGATGAAGATAAGTTTAACTGTTATGGCATTCCGGTTGTGAAAGGCCCGGTACTTGGCTTGCCGGTGGTCGAAGAGAAATGTCTGGCATGGATGGAGTGCCGCTTGCTTCCCGCGACTTCTGCGCAAGAAAAATACGACACGTTGTTTGGCGAAGTGGTATCAGCAGCGGCAGACGCTCGTGTTTTTGTCGAAGGCCGCTGGCAATTTGATGACGATAAACTCAATACGCTACATCATTTAGGCGCTGGCACCTTTGTTACCAGCGGCAAGCGTGTTACGGCAGGTTAAGCATTACATGCTGTAACCGGGTTTCTTTATCAACGTCTCCATTTGGGGCGCGATCTCGGCGTCCCAGACCGCTTGCCATGATTCCGGTTGTATCTGTTGTAGTGCAATGCTTATCGAACTCTCTTTACTGTTCAGATGGCGAATAATGACGTCGGTAATCTCCGCCGCCAGTGCCGTTTTTTGTTGTTCATCCAGTTCACGGGGAAAACATTTAATGTCTATGTGTGGCATTGTTGTGCTCCTTTTTAAAGACTGCCAGCAAAATTAGCACAAGCCGAAAACGTCATGTGTTATTTGATGCGAAATGATGTGCGATATATACGCCGTCACTTTAATAACGTACATATACTATTAGCTTCCGCGCCAATACGCACCCGTCCTGTAACATACAGAATCTATTCTTTATTTCTTATCATATTAAGAAAATTCACGACGTCCAACTTGCTGATTTATTAATGCCAATTATAGTTATTCTTGCCCTCAATCATAATTTTCACTCGTAATATCCTTTCTTTTATAAAGTCTTTCTGGAGACACTTGCGATGCAGCTTAACCATATTGCTAAAAGTCTGCTAGTCATGGGATTATTCACAACAAGTTCACTTCCTCTCATCGCAGCAGAAGCGCCAAAAGAGGCCTCCGCTGCCACCCAACAAGCGAATAACGCACTTTATAGTCAATTGCCGTTTTCCGATAACAGCGATTTTGCTGATGCTCATAAAGGTTTTATTGCTCCTTTACCTCAGGAAGTGATTAAGGGTGAACAAGGGAATGTTATCTGGAACCCACAGCAATATTCTTTTATCAAAGAAGGCGATAAAGCACCTGATACTGTCAATCCAAGTTTATGGCGTCAGGCGCAACTGATAAATATCAGCGGCTTATTTGAAGTGACTGAAGGCGTCTATCAGATTCGCAATCTCGATTTATCAAATATGACCATCATTGAAGGTAAAGAAGGTATTACCGTTGTTGATCCACTGGTTTCAGCAGAAACAGCTAAAGTTGGCATGGATCTTTATTATAAAAATCGCGGTCAAAAACCAGTGGTGGCGGTTATCTACACGCACAGTCATGTCGATCACTACGGCGGCGTTCGCGGTGTGGTTGATGAAGCTGACGTTAAATCAGGAAAAACAAAAATTTATGCGCCAGCCGGATTTTTAGAAGAGGCTGTTTCAGAAAATATTATGGCTGGCAATGTAATGAGCCGACGAGCCAGTTATATGTACGGTAACTTGTTGAAACCTGATGCTAAAGGTCAGGTCGGCGCTGGGCTGGGAACAACTACCTCAGCCGGAACGGTTACATTGATTGTCCCCACCAACTACATCACCAAAACCGGACAAAAAGAGACTATCGACGGGCTGACCTATGATTTTCTGATGGCGCCCGGTTCCGAAGCACCTTCCGAAATGCTGTGGTTTATTGAAGAAAAGAAACTGATCGAAACCGCAGAAGATGTCACGCACACCCTCCACAACACCTATTCGCTGCGTGGTGCCAAAATTCGTCAACCTCTTCCGTGGTCTAAATACATCAACGAAGCACTCAATCTGTGGGGCGATAAAGCGGAGATTATTCTCGCCCAGCATCACTGGCCAACCTGGGGTAACGATAACGTTGTCAAACTGCTAAAAAGCCAACGCGATTTGTACCGTTATATCAACGATCAAACGCTACGCATGGCGAATCAGGGGCTGACTCGTGATGAAATTGCCGCAAACTTCAAATTGCCCTCTTCGCTTGCTAACACCTGGGCGAATCGCGGTTATTACGGTTCAGTGAGCCATGATGTGAAAGCAACTTATGTACTTTATCTCGGCTGGTTTGATGGTAATCCTGCGACTCTCGATGAACTGCCACCAGAAGACGCCGCTAAAAAATTCGTGGAATATATGGGCGGTGCTGATGCCATTTTACAAAAAGCCAAACAGGATTATGACCAGGGAAATTTCCGCTGGGTTGCCCAGGTTGTCAGTAAGGTGGTGTTTGCCGATCCAAACAACCAGGCAGCAAGGAATCTGGAAGCCGATGCGCTTGAACAGTTAGGCTACCAGGCCGAATCCGGGCCATGGCGTAACTTCTATCTCACTGGCGCACAGGAATTACGCAATGGTGTGCAAAAACTGCCTACGCCAAATACAGCCAGTCCTGACACCGTTCGTGCCATGACGCCGGAAATGTTCTTTGATTATCTTGCTGTGCATATAAATGGCGAGAAAGCGGCAGACGCTAAAGCAGTATTGAATTTTGATTTCGGTGAAGATGGCGGCACTTATAAAGTGGAACTGGAAAACGGTGTGCTCAATCACACTGCTGATACGCAAGCCTCTGACGCCGAAGCGACTATCACCCTCTCCCGCGATGTCTTGAATAAAATTATCCTGAAGGAAGAGACATTAAAAGAAGCCACGGATAAGGGCGAAGTAAAAATCACTGGAAATGCGGAAAAACTCAACGAACTGTTAGGGTATATGGATAACTTTGAATTCTGGTTCAATATTGTAACGCCATAATTTTCGTGTAAGTCGGGCAGGTTCCCTGCCTTTTTTGGGTTATAAACAAAAATGAATTCTGACAAAAGAAAACACCCTCATTATTCATGGAAAAACCGCCAGGATATGGTTATTCGCGGTATGGCGATTAGCCTGCCGTGGTTTGCGTTGATTAACATCAGTTTTGCATCGTTGGTTTTGCTTCGAGGGGTTTTGTTTAATGAAGGCACGACTCCATGGTTTAATGAGAAAAATCTTGTACACACTATTGATATTTCATCATTAGGTATTTTGCTAATCAGTGGTCTTTTATTAGTTAGCCCACGCAACAAAGTACAGTATATTCAGCAGTTATTGGTCATACTAAGCCTACTATGGTCATGGTGTTGTTTTTATTTTATTGCACACTGGACGCTACCTTTTGCATATCCACTGTGTGTATTACTAATGCTTAGTGCCGTTGTTGCGCTATATTTCCACACCCCATCACTCCTCGCATTTGTCATTCCATTATGGTTTACCATCCCGATAGCCAGTCTTGTGCTCAATCAGCATGTGAATATCCATTTTGCTGTTATCTGGAGCATTTTTTCACTGGCTCTCTATGGCGGACGGTTTATTTTGTTGCGTTGGTTTGAAGAAGCATGGCAACAAAATAAGAACAACAACCAGTTGATTCATCGCCTCGATGCATTAGCTCATCGCGATCCTTTAACTGGAGTGGCAAACCGACGAGCGTTGGATAGTATTTTACGCGATGCCGTAGAACAAAAGACGTCGTTCGTTTTAATTATGCTAGATGTCGATTTTTTTAAACGCTACAACGACACTTATGGGCACCCTGCTGGCGATCGTTGTCTGATACAAGTTGCCAACGCACTGCAACGCGCAATTCGCCAGCCCGAAGATGTAGTTACGCGTTATGGTGGCGAAGAGTTTGCCATTATTCTTTTCAATGCGGGCTTGCAGGAAGCCGAAGCGATAGCAGCCAGAGTTAAGCAAGAACTTAAACTGGCAGCGATTGCGCATCAGACATCTTCCGTGAGTGAAGTTGTTACGGTTAGTCAGGGGATTACCTGTTCTACCCCCGCAAAAACGACTGAACAAATAGTTGCTGATGCCGATGCCGCGTTATATCGAGCGAAAGAAAATGGGCGAAATCGGTGGGCTAAATAACTCTATTCCGCTGACATCAACAAACTTATAGGGAATATCAGCCAGAGTCAGTATCAGTTCACTGATGGTGGAACCCCATCCTGGTACGCCATAAACCTTAATCATATCTCCCCCGTACAGCGTTAAAGCTTAAGTGTAGGTCAGTAAACAGGGCAACCCGGACTAAGATTTGTCATTTTTTCAGCAATCCTTTTAATCCCCACTCAACTTGTAAGGGGATATTTTGCATCGTTTATCGATAACAGGTAGGATGCTGCGCCGATAGTTTTATACCCATAAAGAATAATGGTGATAACTGTCATCGCCAGGATGAATAAACATTGTTCATGGCGACTTATAAGACTTTTTCAACGAAGCAATCAGGGAGAGCAATGAGTAAACACGACACCGACACTTCAGATCAACACGCCGCGAAACGCCGCTGGCTTAATGCCCACGAAGAGGGTTATCACAAAGCGATGGGCAATCGTCAGGTGCAGATGATCGCCATTGGCGGCGCAATTGGGACTGGTTTGTTTTTAGGCGCAGGTGCCCGACTGCAAATGGCCGGCCCGGCACTGGCACTGGTTTATTTAATCTGCGGCCTGTTTTCGTTTTTTATTTTGCGTGCGTTGGGTGAGTTGGTATTACATCGCCCTTCCAGTGGTAGTTTTGTCTCTTATGCCCGTGAGTTTTTGGGTGAGAAAGCCGCTTATGTTGCCGGCTGGATGTACTTCATCAACTGGGCGATGACGGGGATTGTCGATATCACCGCCGTCGCACTGTATATGCATTACTGGGGCGCGTTTGGCGGCGTGCCGCAATGGGTATTTGCGCTCGCTGCGCTGACCATCGTTGGCACCATGAATATGATTGGTGTGAAATGGTTCGCAGAGATGGAGTTCTGGTTTGCGCTGATTAAAGTGCTCGCCATTGTGACCTTTTTGGTCGTGGGTACAGTGTTCCTCGGTAGCGGTCAGCCGCTGGATGGCAACACCACTGGCTTTCATTTAATTACCGATAATGGTGGTTTTTTCCCGCACGGTTTGCTGCCTGCGCTGGTGTTAATTCAGGGCGTGGTATTCGCTTTTGCCTCCATTGAAATGGTCGGAACTGCAGCCGGAGAATGTAAAGATCCGCAGACTATGGTGCCAAAAGCAATTAACAGCGTGATTTGGCGTATTGGCCTGTTTTATGTCGGTTCTGTCGTGTTGCTGGTCATGTTACTGCCGTGGAGCGCCTATCAGGCCGGTCAAAGTCCTTTTGTGACCTTCTTCTCTAAACTCGGTGTGCCTTATATTGGCAGCATCATGAATATTGTGGTGCTGACCGCCGCGCTCTCCAGTCTGAACTCTGGCCTTTACTGCACCGGGCGTATTCTGCGTTCGATGGCGATGGGCGGATCTGCGCCGGGTTTTATGGCGAAGATGAGTCGCCAGCATGTGCCGTATGCCGGGATTCTGGCGACGCTGGTTGTGTATGTCGTCGGCGTATTCCTCAATTATCTGGTGCCGTCGCGCGTATTTGAGATTGTCCTGAACTTCGCATCACTGGGAATTATTGCCTCGTGGGCGTTTATCATTGTTTGTCAGATGCGCCTGCGTAAAGCCATCAAAGAAGGTAAAGCAGCGGATGTCAGTTTTAAACTGCCTGGTGCGCCCTTCACGTCCTGGCTGACATTACTGTTTTTACTGAGTGTGCTGGTGCTGATGGCATTCGATTACCCGAACGGGACTTACACCATCGCGGCGCTGCCGATTATCGGTATTCTGCTGGTTGTGGGTTGGTTTGGTGTACGCAAACGCGTTGCCGAAATTCACAGCACTGCGCCGGTAGTCGAAGAAGAAAAACAGGAAATTGTGTTTAAACCTGAGACGGCGGGTTAATTGCAAAATGTGCCCGGCTACGAGCCGGGCATATTCATATTGCTGACGAGGTGCTCCGCTTGCCGAATGCAGCGCTTGCGCCGCATCCGGCCTACGAAAGACAAACTCCTCCATGTCTGTGTCTGTTACAGCGCAATACGAATCACATCGTCCGGCTGAGTGGCTTCTTGCTGTTTAGTCGATTTTTGCTTCACGCTGACATACAGCGTTTTGCCATCGGCAGAAAGCGCCAGGCTGTTAGGATGGGTCGGCGTGTCGAACGTTTTCACCACTTTGTAGTTTTTCGCGTCAATCACACTGACTTTCCCCGCCTGCCGATGCGTCACGTAGGCTTCATTACGCGCCGGGTTAAACAATACAGCCAGTGATTCCGGTGCCGCTACCTTCGCCAGAATATTGCCGTTACGGGTATCGACCACTAACACTTCTGCCGCTTTGGAGTCAGTGATAAATGCTCGCTGGTTGGCAGTATCGAGACTGATGTTGATAAAGAAATGCTCTTTGCCATCATCCAGCAGCTTTTTACGGCTCAGGATTTTATTGTCGGCGGTGTCGATGGTAATCAATTCGCCGTCAGCGTTAGTGGTGTAAAGACGTTTGCCTTTGCTATCCAGCGCCAGACCGGTACTCATTTTACCGGTGTTCTGGATGGCAGTTTTCAGTTTGATATTCTCGCCATCAACCACCCAAATCACACTCTCTTTCCCAATACCGCTGATGTAAACAGTGTTCGTAGCATCATCAGCAACCAGCTCACGCGGCTGTAGCGGACGCACTTCTTCTGTACGTTTGCGATCGTCCAGTACCAGACGCCCTTTCACTTCGCCCGTTTTGGCATCAATTGCCGTGACCGCACTGTTTACTGTGTTACCAAACCACAACGTTTGAGTCGCGTTGTTGATAGTGGCGCCAAACGGCTTGAGATCGTTATGAATTGCCTGAGTGACTTCCAGAGTCACCGGATCGAGACGATAAACCACACCGCCTTTGTCCAGTTTGCGGCTTTGCGATGTGGCGAGCCACAGCGCGTTTTCCTGCTGGCTATAAGCCATTTCGTAGGCACCTTTACCTACCGCTTTACGCAGCATTTCTTCCGCTGCCTGCGTACTGAATGATGAAGCAACGAGCAATGAACCTAACAGTAGCGAACCACGCAGGCGCGATGAAAACAGATGACGTAAATGCATGACGACTCCCTTTGATGAACCGATTTATAGCTGCTTCACAATGCTTCGTTGAGCATAATCTTCGTTACGCCCTTGTTATAAATGGGAATGGTAATCATTATTTTCTCAAATGTGGAGCATTTCTTGTCGCTACGACTACAATTTTCCCAATTGATTAACGTATTGTGCCGTTTTGTTTTCTATAAATTTACAAATTCATTACCATGACGGTGTTTTCCCATTCTTAACCTGGCTTTTTTCATGAAGATCTTTTCCGTCCGACAGACCGTTTTGCCCGCACTGATTCTCCTTTCTCCTTCAACTTTTGCCGCTAATGAACAAACCATGATTGTTAGCGCCGCGCCGCAGGTAGTTTCTGAACTGGACACACCCGCTGCGGTAAGCGTGGTCGATGGCGAGGAGATGCGTCTGGCAACGCCGCGCATTAATTTGTCTGAATCACTGACCAGTGTGCCTGGTTTGCAGGTACAAAACCGGCAGAACTATGCGCAGGATCTCCAACTGTCTATTCGCGGATTTGGTTCCCGTTCCACTTACGGTATTCGCGGTATTCGCCTGTATGTTGATGGCATTCCCGCCACTATGCCTGACGGACAAGGGCAAACGTCTAATATCGATTTAAGTAGTGTGCAAAACGTGGAAGTGCTACGAGGCCCCTTTTCTGCCCTGTATGGCAATGCGTCTGGCGGCGTAATGAACGTCACCACACAAACCGGCGAACAGCCACCAACTATTGAAGCCAGCAGTTACTATGGCAGTTATGGTAGCTGGCGCTATGGACTGAAAGCGACGGGCGCAATGGGCGACGGCACACAGCCTGGCGATGTCGATTACACCGTCTCAACCACGCGTTTTACGACCCACGGTTATCGTAACCATAGTGGCGCACAGAAAAATTTAGCCAATGCCAAACTGGGCGTACGCATTGATGACGCCAGTAAGTTAAACCTGATTTTCAACAGTGTGGACATCAAAGCCGATGACCCTGGTGGGTTGACCGAAACAGAATGGAAAGCGAATCCGCAACAAGCGCCTCGTGCTGAACAGTACGACACGCGTAAAACCATCAAACAAACTCAGGCTGGATTACGCTACGAGCGCAGCCTTAGCGCGCAGGATGAGATGAGCGTGATGATGTACGCAGGCGAACGGGAAACGACCCAGTATCAGTCGATCCCGATGACCCCGCAGCTTAACCCGTCACACGCAGGCGGTGTAATTACCCTGCAACGTCATTACCAGGGTATAGACAGTCGCTGGACACATCGTGGCGAACTGGGTGTTCCGGTCACTTTCACTACTGGCCTGAACTATGAAAACATGAGTGAAAACCGAAAGGGTTACAATAACTTCCGCCTTAATAACGGCGTGCCGGAGTACGGACAAAAAGGTGATTTGCGTCGCAACGAACGCAATCTGATGTGGAACGTCGATCCCTATTTACAAACCCAGTGGCAACTAACCGACAAACTGTCGCTGGATGCTGGCGTGCGCTACAGCTCCGTGTGGTTTGATTCTAACGATCATTACGTTACCCCCGGCAATGGTGATGACAGCGGTGATGCCAGTTATCACAAATGGCTTCCTGCGGGATCGTTGAAATACGCCATGACCGATGCCTGGAATGTCTATCTGGCAGCCGGACGCGGTTTTGAAACACCAACCATTAATGAGCTTTCTTACCGTGCCGACGGGCAAAGTGGCATGAACTTTGGTTTAAAACCGTCCACTAACGACACAATCGAAATCGGCAGTAAAACGCGTATCGGCGATGGCTTGTTTACCGCTGCGTTATTCCAGACCGATACCGATGATGAAATCGTTGTTGATAGCAGTAGCGGCGGGCGTACCACTTATAAAAATGCCGGGAAGACGCGTCGTCAGGGGGCCGAGCTGGCGTGGGATCAGCGTTTTGCCGGAGATTTCCGTGTGAAAGCGTCGTGGACGTGGCTTGACGCAACTTATCGCAGCAATGTTTGTAACGCTCAGGACTGTAATGGTAACCGAATGCCCGGGATCGCCCGCAATATGGGCTTTGCGTCGTTAGGTTATGTGCCAGAAGAAGGCTGGTATGCAGGCACAGAAGCACGTTATATGGGCGATATCATGGCGGATGACGAGAATACGGCAAAAGCGCCCTCTTACACTCTCGTCGGTTTGTTCACCGGCTATAAATATAATTACCGTAATATGACAATAGATTTATTTGGTCGTGTCGATAATTTATTCGATAAAGAATATGTCGGCTCGGTGATTGTTAATGAATCCAATGGTCGATATTACGAGCCTGCGCCTGGGCGGAATTATGGTGTAGGCGTAAATCTCGCATGGCGATTTGAATAATATTCATTAGTGGCGGCAAGAATGCCGCCACCTGAAATGTTAATCATCATCCGCAACACGGATCACGACTTTGCCGAAGTTTTTACCATTCAGCAGGCCGATGAATGTCTGCGGGGCGTTTTCTAAACCATCGGTAATTTGTTCACGATAGTGAATTTTCCCCTCCTTCACCCATTGCCCCATCTCTTGCTGGAACTCATGGATGCGATGACCATAATCCTGACTAATAATAAACCCTTGCAGGCGAATACGTTTTTTCAGCACCGTAGCCATAAGTAGCGGTAAACGATCCGGCCCGGAAGGCAGTTCGGTGGAGTTATAACCGCTCACTAAACCGCAAACGGGAATACGCGCGGATGTATTGAGTAAAGGCAGCACCGCATCAAACACCTTACCACCAACGTTTTCATAATAGATGTCCACGCCTTTCGGACACGCTTTCGCCAGTTGTTCGGCAAAATCATCTGCGTGATGATCAAGACAAACATCAAAACCCAGAACGTCTATGGCATGACGACATTTTTCCGCGCCACCGGCAACACCCACCACGCGGCAACCTTTTAGTTTGCCGATTTGCCCCACTGTCGCGCCAACCGGCCCAGTTGCTGCAGCAACTACCAGCGTTTCTCCCTTTTTGGGTTGACCGATATCCAGCAGCCCCATATAAGCCGTAAAGCCAGGCATTCCCAGCACACCCAGTGACCACGAAGGATTTTCCGGATGATCGCCAAGTTTCACCAGATCATCGCCACTGGATATGTCGTAATCCTGCCAACCGCTGTAACCCAGCACCCAGTCGCCAGGCTGGTAATCCGGATGATTAGATTCCACCACCCGACTCACCGTGCCGCCGACCATCACGCCACCAATATCAACCGGTGGTGAATAGGATGGCTCATCGCTCATGCGCCCGCGCATATACGGATCCAACGACAGGTAGACCGTGCGTAATAACACCTGTCCTTCACCCGGTGTGGCGACATCATCTTCTTCAAGACGGAAATTCTCCGGAACCGGCGCGCCGTATGGACGCGACGCCAGAACCCAACGGCGATTACGCTGCTTTTGTTGCCCCATAATGCTCTCCTGTGCTTTTGGCATGAATCCATCAATAGTAGCAGGCTCACTGGATTGGTTTTGTTTTCAGCCGTCACATCCCCTCTGCAACACGCAATAATTTCATTGAGGAATCCGTTGCTTCGGGCTGTTTTCGATAGTATTGATAACGTCATCATCATTATTTTATCGAGGCTTAAGATGTCCATCCGTTCTGCCCGCAAAGCCGATTGTGCTGCAATTGCGGAAATTTATAACCACGCTGTACTGCATACGGCAGCTATCTGGAACGACCAGACTGTGGATACAGATAACCGCATTGCCTGGTTTGAAGCACGGACTTTATCGGGTTATCCGGTGCTGGTGAGCGAAGAAGATGGCGTAGTTACAGGATATGCCTCGTTTGGTGACTGGCGTAGTTTCGACGGTTTTCGCCATACCGTGGAACATTCGGTTTATGTCCATCCGGATCATCAGGGTAAAGGTCTTGGGCGAAAATTGTTGCGCGCGTTGATTGATGAAGCGCAGAACTGCGGTAAGCATGTGATGGTTGCCGGCATAGAATCACAAAATCAGGCGTCGTTGCATCTGCACCAGTCGCTGGGATTTGTCGTCACAGCGCAAATGCCACAGGTAGGCACTAAATTTGGTCGCTGGTTGGATCTCACCTTTATGCAATTACAACTTGACGATCGTAGCGAACCGGATTCACTCGAATGAATCAGTCGCTTACCCTTGCCTTTTTGATTGCTGCCGGGATTAGTCTTGTGGTGCAAAACACATTGATGGTACGCATCACCCAGACATCCTCCACCATCCTTATCGCCATGCTGCTGAACTCACTGGTGGGGATTGTGCTGTTCGTGTCTATTTTATGGTTTAAGCAAGGAACAGCAGGCTTTGGCGAACTGGTGTCCAGCGTGCGCTGGTGGACTCTAATCCCAGGTTTGTTGGGATCGTTTTTTGTTTTTGCCAGTATCAGCGGATATCAGAATGTTGGCGCGGCAACGACCATTGCTGTACTGGTCGCCAGTCAACTTATTGGCGGTCTGGTGCTGGATATTTTCCGCAGTCATGGCGTGCCACTTCGGGCGCTGATTGGCCCAATTTGCGGGGCAGTTTTATTGGTAGTTGGCGCCTGGCTGGTGGCCAGACGCACGTTTTAATCAGAGGATGGTGCCGCCTTTGGTTAACTGTTCGTGGCGCGCTTCCATATCTTCTTTATGCTTGCGACCGTGATGAGCAATTGCGGTGCGCAAACGCTGCTGCTGGGTGTAACGATCTTCCCGGCTTAACTCTGCGTCATCGCTCAGGGCGATTAACAACTCGTTCATATGGGCAATGACGCTCTCCTCAATCGCGGCATCCACGCGCGCGATGACTTCATCCAGATGCGACATACTTTCTCCTCAGCCACTTGTGAAATTTATCGATTCACCCAAATGATATAAGTCTGCGTTGTGCCGTCAAGCCAGCGAGTGAGATTTAAAATAGAGAAAACAGTAGCGCCACCGGAAAACTCATCGGCCATGTAATCCCCACCAGAAAGGCGCTCAGAAAGCGAATGCTCTTCTTATCGTGGGAAAGAAACCAGGTAATGAGAAAGGCGATTGCTGCCATGACAGCATAAAAAACAAGCAAACATTGAAAAAGAGACATGTACGGGCATCCAGCCAGATGAATAAAACGCGCGCAAATATGCGTCATTTCTTGATGTATATCAAGTTTTCAGTCCATTTGAGATAAATTCAATAACCTACGGCATGTTCTTGTCCATCTTCAGAATAAGTATGATTGCGGATTTTCTTAACCCGTACTATACACATAAGGGCTATGACAAAAGGTGGCAAAAATGAACGTTTCCAGTAGAACTGTAGTGCTGATAAATCTCTTTGCTGCTGTTGGGTTGTTTACTCTTATCTCTATGAGATTTGGATGGTTTATCTGATGTAGCAAAATTGCACGCAGTACGCACTGTCAGAGAAAAATCAACTCTCTGACAGTACGTTAGATCTTCTCACACTCTCCAGATTTACAACATTATCCTTAATGTTTAACCATTACGTGGCGTACTACGGTGTAATCTTCCAGCCCATAAAGTGACATATCTTTGCCATAGCCTGAGAGTTTCTGCCCGCCGTGCGGCATTTCACTTACCAGCATGAAATGGGTATTAACCCAGGTGCAGCCATATTGCAGACGCGCGCTGACGCGATGCGCCCGACCAACATCTTTCGTCCATACCGAAGAGGCCAACCCGTACTGGCTGTCATTCGCCCAGTTAACCACTTGTTCTTCGCTATCGAAAGCCGTCACGCTCACTACCGGCCCAAATACCTCTCTTTGGACGATGGCATCTTCTTGTAACGCACCCGCCAGCAGTGTCGGCGCATAATAATAACCATTACCCTGCCGTTTTTCACCGCCGGTGATCACCTTAATGTGTCCCGTCGCCTTCGCCTCTTCCACCGCCCGGCTGACGCGTTCGAGATGTGCCTGCGAACTTAAAGGACCAAGCTCTGTGGATTCATCATCCGGCGCGCCTGATTTTAACGTTGCCACTGCGGCACCAAGTTTTTCTACCAGCACGTCGTAAATGCCTTTTTGCGCGTAGATACGACAGGCAGCAGTACAATCTTGCCCGGCATTGTAATAGCCAAATGTACGCACACCTTCGACAACCGCTTCAATGTCAGCATCATTAAAGACAATCACTGGCGCTTTACCGCCAAGTTCCATATGAGTGCGCTTAATGGACGGTGCGGTATGACTGATGATGTGCTCCCCAGTGGCGATAGACCCCGTCAGCGACACCATCCGCACTTTGGGATGACCGGTCAGCGGATCGCCCACCGTTTTGCCTCTGCCAAACAGTACGTTGATCACGCCTGCCGGGAAGATATCTTTCGCCAGTTCTGCCAACTTCAACGCTGTCAGCGGGGTAATTTCTGATGGTTTAAGCACTACGCAGTTCCCTGCCGCCAGCGCCGGAGCCAGTTTCCACGCAGCCATCATCAGCGGATAATTCCACGGTGCAATAGAGGCTACAACCCCCAACGGATCGCGGCGGATCATCGAGGTATGACCTTCAAGATATTCGCCTGCCGCCAGACCGTTCAGGCAGCGCGCCGCTCCGGCGAAAAAGCGAAAGACATCGACAATCGCCGGAATTTCATCATTGAACGCACTATGCAGCGGTTTGCCACAGTTACGGGACTCCAGTTCGGCAAAAACCTGACCGTTTTCTTCGATAACATCCGCCAGTTTCAGCAGGCATTCTGCACGCGCTTTCGGCGTGGTTTGCCCCCATTCAGCAAATGCTGCATCTGCCGCGCGAACAGCAGCATCCACCTGTTCTGCGGATGCCTCGGCAATCTCCAGTAATACTTCCCCCGTTGCCGGATTATAGACAGGCTGTTTTTCCCCTTCGCCGCTAACCAATTCTCCGTTAATCAGTAACTTATGTTGCATAGCATATTCCTGTATCAGTGGTTATTGACCATTGTCGCCTTCGCGGGTTAGCCACCAGGCTCCCAGGATCGGCAAGGTTGTTACCAACATAACCAGCAGTGCCACCACGTTGGTTACCGGTACATCACGCGGTCGCCCAAGCTGATTGAGTAACCACAGTGGTAACGTTCGTTCATGACCTGCCGTAAAAGTCGTAACGATGATTTCATCGAACGACAAGGCAAACGCCAGCATTCCTCCTGCCAGTAGCGCCGAACTGAGATTCGGCAACACCACGTAGCGGAAGGTTTGCCAGCCATTGGCTCCAAGATCCATTGACGCCTCTACCAGACTCCACGAGGTACGGCGAAAACGGGCGATGACATTGTTAAACACCACCACTACGCAAAAAGTCGCATGACCGACTACGATGGTGAAAAATCCCGGCTCCAGATTGATAGTTTTAAACGCGGTTAATAACGCCAGGCCTGTGACAATGCCCGGCAACGCAATAGGCAGCAGCAGTAACAGCGAAATGGCGTTTTTGCCGAAAAAGTCTCGTCGCCAGAGCGCGGCGGCTGCCAGCGTCCCTAACACCAGCGCGATCAATATCGCCAGCGTCGCCACTTTAAGTGACAGTGTCACGGCATCAAGAATATCACTGCGCTGTGCCGCCACGCTAAACCAGTGCAGCGTCAAACCTTGCGGTGGAAAACTAAACGCCGCATCTTCAGTGTTAAAAGCATAGGCCGCGATAATCAGGATGGGAAAATGGAGGAAAACCACGCCGCCCCAGGCCGCCAGTTTGAGGAAAAACGGTGCGCGTTCAGAGTGCATCGAACGCTCCCAGACGTTTCACGAACGCCAGGTACAGTGCGATCAAAACAATCGGCACCAGGGTGAACGCTGCTGCCATCGGCATATTGCCAATCGCGCCTTGCTGCGAGTAAACCATGTTGCCAATAAAATACCCTGGCGGACCAACCAGTTGCGGGACAATAAAATCGCCCAGCGTTAGCGAGAAGGTAAAAATAGACCCGGCTGCAATGCCAGGGATCGCCAGCGGTAACACCACATAACGGAAGGTTTGCCGTGGACGTGCGCCTAAATCCGCTGAGGCTTGCAAAAGTGACGATGGCAAACGCTCCAGCGCCGCCTGTACCGGCAGGATCATGAACGGTAGCCAGATATAGAGAAACACCAGAAAGCGCCCAAGCCCGGAAGTTGACAGCGTATTGCCGCCCACCGCAGGTAATGTAAGGAACGCAGTCAGCAGTGGTTCCAGCCCAAGATGTTGTAAAAACCACTGAGCCACGCCATCTTTTGCCAGCAATAACGTCCAGGCATAGGCTTTAACAATGTAGCTCGCCCACATCGGCAACATTACCGCAATATAAAAAAACGCTTTCATCTTACCGCTGGTGTAGCGCGCCATATACCACGCCATTGGAAACGCCAGAAAAGCACTGGAGATGGTCACAGCAACTGCCATGGTTAACGTGCGCAGAATGATGTCATAATTGGCCGGATTAAACAGCGCGCGGATATTCGCCAGTGTCAGTTCCGGTGTTACCGACATGGTGAAATCATCAAAGGTATAAAAGCCCTGCCATAACAGCGTCAGCAGCGAACCGAAATAGACAATGCCAAACCACATCAACGGGCCAAGCAGCAGCAAAAACAGCCCCAGCCCCGGATTCCGCTAGAAGAAACCGGACACCTTGCCCAGACCTGGACGTGAAGGTGATTGCAATACGTTCATCGCCATTCACCTCTCCTCAACCAGCGGCACCATCACATCGCGCGCCCAGGAAACCATCACCTGTTGTCCTGGAGTAAGCGTAGCGGGGAGTTCTTCCCCCGTCATATTGGCCTGACTAACCAGCAGTTTTTCACCGCCGCTCAGTGTCAGTTCAAAACGGGTCGCCGCGCCCTGATACTGCACCGCCTGGATCGTGCCATTAGCCTGCACTTCGCCAGGTGTATTGAGGCGAATATGTTCCGGGCGCAATGCGAAGCTACCCATCATTCCGCAAAGTTTCTCTGCCATCAGCGCATCAAAAACATTTGATGTCCCAACGAATCCGGCAACAAACGGCGTGCGCGGGCGCATATAGAGATCACGTGGTGAATCGACCTGCTCAATGCGACCGTTGTTGAATACCGCAACACGATCGGACATTGATAATGCCTCGCCCTGATCGTGGGTAACGAAGATAAACGTAATGCCGAGAGACTGTTGCAGCTTTTTCAGCTCAAGTTGCATCTGCTCACGCAACTTGAGATCCAGCGCGCCGAGTGGTTCATCCAGCAATAATACGCGCGGTTCATTCACTAACGCTCTGGCGATAGCAACCCGCTGGCGCTGGCCTCCAGAAAGTTGTGATGGCTTACGTTGCTGAACAAAACCCAGCGCCACTTTTTCCAGCGCCTCTTGCGCCATGATGTAACGCTGTTTTTTCTCCACACCTTTGACCATCAGCCCGTAGGCCACATTATCGAGAATCGACATATGGGGAAACAGCGCATAGTCCTGGAAAACGGTATTAACATCCCGCTCCCACGGTGGCAGATTGCTGGCGGGTTTACCAAAGATAGCGATCGCCCCGCCGGAAAGTTGTTCAAATCCGGCAATCAGGCGCAGGCAGGTCGTTTTGCCGGAGCCGGACGGCCCCAGCATTGAAAAGAACTCACCATCTTTTATCGCAATACTGACGCCATCTACCGCGCGCACGTCACCGTACAACCGCGAGACGTTGTCAAACTCCACTGCGTACGTCATAAAACACCTCAGCGAAGTTAGCGACCGCCCATAATGGCAATGTAATCCTGCGTCCAGCGACTGTAGGGAACAAACTTGCCCCCTTCTGCTATAGGCGTTTTCCAGAAGGCGATTTTATCGAAATAGTTAAAACCGTTGGTCTCACAGCCTTTTTCGCCTAATAACGGACTGGCTTTACATCCTTCCGGCACTACCGGCAACGAGCCAAACCAGGCCGCCACATCGCCCTGCACTTTTGGCGTTAATGACCAGTTCATCCATTTGTAGGCGCAAACCGGATGTTTCGCTTCGCTATGCAACATGGTGGTGTCGGCCCAGCCGGTAACGCCCTCTTTCGGGAATACGGTAGCGATCGGTTGGCCTTCGGCTTTCAACGCGTTGGCCTGATAGGGCCAGGCACTGGAAGCCACGACACCCTCGTTTTTGAAATCGCTCATTTGTACGGTGGTGTCATGCCAGTAGCGATGGATTAACCCATGCTGATCGCGCAGCACTTTCAGCACCGCCTGATACTGTTCTTCGGTGAGTTGGTATGGATCGCTGATGCCCAACTGCGGCTGCGTAGCTTTGACAAACAACGCGGCATCGGCAATATAGATGGGGCCATCATAGGCTTGTACCCGGCCTTTGTTGCTCTTGCCGTCCGGCAGATTCTGCTCAACAAAAACCACTTGCCAGCTATCCGGCGGTGTCGGGAATGTTTTGGTGTTGTACATCAACAGGTTAGGCCCCCACTGATACGGCGTACCATAAACTTTACCGCCGACGTTAAACCAGTCGCCTTTTACTACACGAGGATCGAGTGTTTTCCAGTTAGGGATGAGCGCGGTATTAATCGGCTGCACGCGTTTACCCATAATCAAACGCAGCGAGGCATCGCCGGACGCCGTAACCAGATCGTAACCCCCTTTGGTCATCAGGCTGACCATTTCATCGGAAGTCGCGGCGGTTTTCACATTCACCGCGCAACCTGTCTCTTTTTCGAATTGCGTTACCCAGTCGTATTGTTTATCGGTTTGTCCGCGTTCGATATATCCCGGCCAGGCGATTATATCCAGGCGCCCTTCCGATTTATCTAAATTGGCGGGGGGCTCGGCGGCGTGGGCAGTCATTATTGCCATGGTGAGCGCACACAGGCTGCTGCGGGCAAATGTCTTGCTCATAAGGTCTTACTCCTGTCGTAATTAATTGTTCAGCCGCCGTGCCGTAAAAATATCTCCTTGTTTAACCATAGACGGCGGCTTGCAGGCACACCTTCGCCCCTGAGAAAATTTAATCAGGTTGTGAGCTAACGCGCATTATGCCGTCTGTGAAGCTATCTTCTGGAGTATAGACAAGGGGTTACGAAATATGGCTTCTATTCGAAATTCATATTACCCAACCTGAGAGGAATTAAATTGAAAGCTACTTAAGATGTTCTTGAATAAGTTTGCCTAATTCTTTTACTGCCTGCTCTTCACGCTCTCCCCATTGCCACGCGGTATTAAAACGGAAAAAACGCGACCAGCGTTCGCCAGTAGAAAACATTTTACCCGGCGCAATACTGATGTGATGCGCCAGTGCCGCCAGGCTTAATTCACCCGCATCTAACGGTTCGGGAAGTTCCAGCCAGAGAAAATAACCACTGTCGTTATGGTGTATTTTCACTTCCGCAGGCAGGTAACGCAGCAGCGCCTGCCAGGCGCGTTGTTTGCGTTCCGCAAGCTGACGACGTAGACGACGCAGATGGGCGTCGTAACGGCGTGTAGAAAGGTAATCCACCAGGGCAAGCTGCATCGGTGAACTGGTGGAAAGTGTACTCATCAACTGCAACCGTTGGATTTTACGCGCATGTTTTCCTGCGGCGACCCAACCGATGCGAAAACCTGGCACCAGACATTTGGAGAATGATGAACAATGCAGCACGCCATCGTGGCGATCCCACGCTTTTGCGGGCAGCGGTTTTTCCCGTCCAAAGTAAAGTTCGCTGTAGACGTCATCTTCAATCAGCATCACGTTGTACTGACTAAGGAGTTCTACCAGCTGTGCTTTTTTCTGTGGCGTTAAGGTAAAACCGAGCGGGTTCTGGCTGTTGGTCATTAACCAGCACGCTTTCACTGGATACTCTTGTAACGCCAGTTCAAGCGCCTGAAGGTCGATCCCTTCGTTAACATCCGTCGCCACCGATAACGCCTTCAGCCTTAGCCGCTCCAGCGCCTGTAACGCGCCGTAGAAACAAGGATTCTCGACAATCACCCAGTCACCCGGTTCGGTTACCGCTTGTAAACTGAGATTTAGTGCTTCCAGCGCCCCGGCGGTGATGACGATCTCATCGGGCGAAATTGTGATGCCCTGTAGAGCATAGCGACGAGCAATAGCCTGCCGCAGTTCTGCGTTTCCTGGCGGTAAGTTTTCAATCACGCTCATCGCCGTTGCGGTTTTGCTTACCTGGGCTAGGGAGCGATTAAGTTGTTGAAGCGGAAACAAGCGCGGATCGGGAAAAGCGGACGCAAACGGCACCACTGAAGGATCGCGACTGGCCTGCAACATGTCAAAAATATAGGTATTGATATCGACCGTTTCATCACGTGTGACCGGAATGACTGGCGCTTTCGGCAATTTTAATGCCTGTGGCGCAACGTAATAACCCGACTGCGGTCGCGCGATAATATGTCCCTGACTTTCGAGCAACTGATAGGCATGGCTGACGGTCATAAAGCTCATGCCAGAAAGCGCCACCTGTTCACGCAACGAAGGCAAACGATCGCCGGGTTGCCAGATGCCCGACACAATTTGCTCGCGTAATTGTTCTGCCAGTTGCTGGTATTTTTTCATTATCGGATCGTTTTTATGTGCAGATAATCCGGCAGTCTATATCAGTTGTTAAAAATGACAACTTTTCGTTAACTGTAATTAAACCATCACCAGCGATAACTCTTTGCCCAGAGCTTTAGCCGCAAGCTGGACGGCGTCGATTTTTGTCGCATGGTGCAAATCAAACAAGCGGGTGATCTCCTGCTTAGGTTTACCAATTCGCTTCGCCAGCTCTTGCTGGGTGATTTCTGACTGCAAAAAAGCATTTAGCAGCAATACCTTAGAGGCGACGCTTAAAGGTACTTCAATAAAGTGATCGTTATTATTTAATGGCGAAGGTAACGGGATAAGCTCGTTGTCTTCAAAATAAAAATCAAATGCGGTGATTAAGGCATCTTTTGCTGCCTCCATCGCTTCAGCGACAGTTTCTCCCTGAGTCAACGCTTCAGGAATATCCACAAAAGAAACCACATAACCGCCTTCCGGCGCGGGTGTAAGAGTGACGGGATAACGCATAATTTCGACTGTCTCTCGCATGTCATTAACCTTTTAACTGGCGATTAACTCAAACCGAGTTGTTTCAGAATGGCTTTACGCAATGGTTCTTTGATCTCATCGCTTGGGTGACGCGGCATGACACTGCGCCTCCCGCGAAACCGGAGTTTCAAATGGTTGCTGCCATTCGCCACATCGACGCCCTGAGATTCGAGCCAACGTCTGAACTCGTTTTGTTTCACATCGCCTCCCTGCCGCTGAGTATATCAACAAAGTAAACATTATTGTTTACCTCCGTGTGTAATTTGCTCGAAAATAGCACTTAATCGCCGCAACGGCAGAATGCGATGCAAAATCAGGAAGGCTGATTCCAGAATTTCTTTGCGCTAATTTGCAAAACTGAATAATAACCTCAAGAAACTATCGGCATCATAGCGGCAAAAGGTAAGAAAAAGGTGTCGGGATGTTTACGAAGGCGTTATCGGTTGTCTTATTAACGTGTGCGCTGTTCTCTGGGCAGTTGATGGCAGGACACAAAGGACATGAATTTTTGTGGGTAAAAAATGTGGATCATCAACTGCGTCATGAAGCGGACAGTGATGAATTGCGCGCCGTTGCGGAAGAATCGGCAGAAGGTTTGCGCGAGCATTTTTACTGGCAAAAGTCACGCAAACCAGAAGCGGGACAGCGTTGAGTCGTTTGTTGCCGGATACGGTATGAACGCCTTACCCGGCCTGTAATATCTTCAAATTCAATAAGTTGCGAAAAGGCCTGAAAACTTGCATTTTTACCCTTTTCGCTTCGGCAATGTTTTCATCAGTTCATCCGGGCTTACGGAGGCGACAACACTCCCCGGTAACGGCATTTTCAGAATGTGATTTTTGATTTTGCCGATGACGTGCATCTCACACGGGCGGCAATCAAACTTCAGCGTTAACACTTCATCACCATTAACCAGCTGCATTGGCGTTGCTTTCCAGCTTTTTATATTACCTTTCGCCTGCTTCGGACACAGATTGAAGGCAAAGCGCAGACAGTGCTTGGTGATCATTACCGGCACTTCGCCCTTCTCTTCATGCGCTTCATAGGCAGCATCAATCAGTTGCACACCATAGCGATGATAAAATTCACGCGCTTTCTGGTTGTAAACGTTCGCGAGGAAACTCAAATGTGTTTGCGGATAAACTGGCGCAGGGTCAGCAACCGGTTTACGACTACCGCGCTGATAACTGGCAAGACGCGCAGCATCCAGCATTTCAGCAGCCTCACGGCGGAACTGATTTAACAGACTGTTTGGCACAAACAGCGCACCCGGCAAGTTAATTTGTACATTACGAGCGTAATAGATAGTCTGCCCCAGCTTCGACAATCCTTCGGTCAGATTGTTGAGTGCTTTTTCGGCATTATTCGCCTCGTCGAACTGCCCGTCCAAGGTATGCGTGATATTGACGCCCTCTTCGCTGGTCAGAGTCAGAATCAATTGTTCCTGCCAGCCGCCCAGTTCAATGTCTACCGCCACCCGACGTTCGCTGGAGGTTTTGGTCAGCGCCTGCTGCCAGTTATGGTCCAGGTTGCGATTAAGCGGATGGTGTGGGCGAATTTTGTGCAGCTCCGCTGGCATCTCATTTGGCCAGACGCGGTACTGATTTTCCCCGGTTTTTTCTACCGTATTAGCGCGAAAACCGACGACTTCACGTTTAATCATCACGTTCAGGCCATCACCGTTAGCCAGTGGTTCGGTCACCTCAACATCAAGATGATCTTTCGCCACTTTCACGACTTCACCCACCGGCAGGCCGATAAATTTCGGCGAATCGAACGCGCCAATATCGCCTTTACGCGCGTTAACAAAGTAGTCTGTACTGCCACGATGGAAGGTTTTTTCCGTCGACGGAACAAAGAAATGTTCAGTACGACCGGATGAAGCTCGCGCCAGATCGCCACGTTCTTCAATAATGGCATCCAGCATCTGGCGATAATGGGCGGTGATATTCTTCACGTAGCTCATATCTTTGTAACGCCCTTCAATCTTGAAGGAACGCACACCTGCATCAATCAACGCGCCCAGGTTGGCAGTCTGATCGTTATCTTTCATCGACAGCAGATGTTTTTCATAGGAAACCACCCGCCCCTGATCGTCTTTCAACGTATATGGCAAACGGCACGCCTGGGAGCAATCACCACGGTTGGCGCTACGCCCTGTTTGCGCATGAGAAATGTAGCACTGACCGGAATATGCCACGCACAGTGCACCATGAATAAAGAACTCAATGGTCGCGTCCGTGGCCTGATGAATCGCGCGGATCTGCTCCAGATTAAGCTCACGCGCCAGCACAATCTGCGTAAAACCGACGTCCGAAAGAAACTTCGCTTTCTCTACAGTGCGAATATCACACTGCGTACTGGCGTGTAGTTCAATCGGCGGAATATCAAGTTCCAGAATCCCCATATCCTGAACGATCAGTGCATCAACGCCTGTCTGGTAAAGGTCGGTAATCAGTCGCTGCGCCGGTTCCAGTTCATCGTCATGCAAAATGGTGTTAAGCGTGACGAAAATTTTTGCACCATAACGATGGGCAAATGGCACCAGCCCGGCAATATCTTTCAGGCTATTACTGGCATTATGACGGGCACCAAAACCAGGGCCGCCGATATAAATAGCATCGGCACCGTGCAAAATAGCTTCGCGGGCAATGGCGGCATCGCGTGCCGGACTTAACAGTTCAAGGCGATGAGAAGATACGGTCACATTCTTATCCAGTAGCTGAAAAATGGCGGCTATTTTAGCCACAAGCGCGACGTTGCGAAATAGTTTTCCCGCTTAACTGCGTGGGTAATGAATGAGGGAATGAAAATGTACGGCTTGCTTGCCGCCATTACGATAGATATGCATGACGTCGGCAGCAAAACGAGCACCTTCTCCGCAATTAAGGCTACGCCATTCACCATCAACGCACAGATCTAGCTGCCCATCAATGACGACAACATGCTCAATTACCCCCTTTTCGTGCGGCGTCGATTCGCTTATTGCACCGGGTGCCATCTGAATCGAGAAGTGTTCAAAGCAAAGTTGCGGATCATAAGGAAACAGCGAAGTGATCACCATTGCCTGCTGTTGTGGATCATAAACTGATGGCGTGACGGTCTGTGGCGGCGAAATAAATGTCGAAAATGGCACGTTCATCCCGGTGGCAATTTTCCATAATGTCGCGACCGTCGGGCTGGATTCATTGCGCTCGATCTGCCCTAACATCGCTTTAGAAACGCCCGTGGCTTCTGCCAGTCGCGAAAGACTCCAGCCTCGCTGCTGACGAAGATGTTTTAGCGTGGCGGATAAATAGTGAGCGAGATTTTCCATGCGAGTCCTCCTGCAAAACAGGAGTTTATCACTTGTGCGTTATAACGGACAAATGATACGGTGCCTGTACGCTATAACGCACGAGGTGACTATGCGTCTGTTTTCTATTCCCCCACCCACGCTACTGGCGGGGTTTCTGGCGGTATTGATTGGCTACGCCAGTTCAGCAGCAATAATCTGGCAAGCGGCGATCGTCGCCGGAGCAACCACTACACAAATCTCCGGCTGGATGACGGCGCTGGGACTGGCAATGGGCGTCAGTACGCTGGCGCTGACATTATGGTATCGCGTGCCTGTTCTCACCGCCTGGTCAACGCCTGGCGCGGCGTTGTTAGTCACCGGTTTACAGGGATTAACGCTCGGCGAAGCCATCGGCGTTTTTATAGTCACTAATGCATTAATTGTCCTCTGCGGCATAACGGGACTCTTTGCTCGTCTGATGCGCATTATTCCGCACTCGCTTGCAGCAGCAATGCTTGCCGGGATTTTATTACGCTTTGGTTTACAAGCGTTTGCCAGTCTGGATGGTCAGTTTACGTTGTGTGGCAGTATGTTGCTGGTGTGGCTGGCGACGAAAGCCTTTGCGCCACGCTATGCGGTGATCGCCGCGATGATTGTTGGGATCGTGATAGTTATCGCACAAGGTGACGTTGTCACAACTGACGTTATCTTTAAACCCGTTCTCCCTGCTTATATCGCCCCTGATTTTTCGTTTGCTCATAGCCTTAGCGTTGCCTTGCCTCTGTTTCTGGTGACGATGGCATCGCAAAACGCACCGGGTATTGCGGCAATGAAAGCGGCCGGGTATTCGGCTCCGGTTTCGCCACTGATTGTATTCACTGGGTTGCTGGCGCTGGTTTTTTCCCCTTTCGGGGTTTATTCCGTCGGTATTGCGGCAATTACTGCCGCTATTTGCCAAAGCCCGGAAGCGCATCCGGACAAAGATCAGCGTTGGTTGGCTGCCGCCGTTGCGGGCGTCTTTTATTTGCTTGCGGGTCTGTTTGGTAGCGCCATTACCGGAATGATGGCAGCCCTACCGGTTAGCTGGATCCAGATGCTGGCTGGTCTGGCGCTGTTAAGCACCATTGGCGGTAGTTTGTATCAGGCGCTACATAATGAGCGTGAGCGCGACGCTGCTGTGGTGGCATTTCTGGTAACAGCGAGCGGGCTGACATTGGTTGGGATTGGTTCGGCGTTTTGGGGATTAATTGCCGGCGGCGTCTGTTACGTGGTGTTGAATTTAATTGCTGACAGAAACCGATAATAAGAAGCGCCATCTTACGATGGCGCGGCTGGCATTACTTTTTGTTAACGTCAAACATGGTGGCATCGGTCGCCATGTCATCAATAACTTGCTTAATGTTTTCAAAAGCCATTGGCGTACTTTCGTTATTCAGATCTTTACCTTCGCCCTGACGAACGACTTTGATAACAGGTTTATTGGTAGCCGCATCAATCAGTTCACCTTCAAAGTACAGGCGGGTATCCATGGTACGGTGACCGGTTGCCATTTGTGTTCCCGCTACCACTAATGCAACAGGAACCACTTCATAGAATTGCAGCCCTTCTTTGCTTGTATCAACACCGGTAATGGCACCACGGAAAATCAGACTACGCGGGCCAGCGGTAGTCACCAGTGGTTTACGCTGCGCAATCGCTTCTTTCATTTCGGTATTGGTATAACTCAAAATTCTATCCAGCACTTTCTGCCCTACCTGAGTAGAAGGTTTTGGCACCGGATAATAAGTGATTGGATTCCAGACAATACTGTCATATTTACTTTGGTCGAAATCAGGGGAAACCCAGCGTAAAACGGGTTTACCTGTTGCCGATGTTGTTTCTTGAAGATCAGAGTAATTCTTTAAAAAGCCAGAGTATTTATCCGGCTGGGTGATTTTAGAGGCACAGCCGGACAGAGCCAACAAGCCGCATAAAGCTGCAACTTTCGCAATTGATGTGGTACGCATGAATAGTTTCCTGAGATGATTATATTACTTTTTAAGTTATAGCAAAAAGCACCGCTTCGTGTTGTGGCAAAAAAAGTGTTGGCAGAAATAAATTTATCGGCCCCTTTTTCGACAATATAGTCAATGCTGAAAAAGGAGCTGAGTCAATCATCATTGATTTATTTTCAGAGACTTGAGGCGATAAAAAAGCACATCCGCTGTGACTTATTTCACATCATCCTGCTAAAAAATATGCTTACCGAATAGATCAACAGGCAAACTTCTTACGTTGATCCTTTTCAGGTCATTTTTTACGTGCCAGCATAGTCGCGAAACGCAGTTTAATACGATTACCGTTGGCATCGGTGCGGTGTAATTCACCGACATCTTCATTGTATTTCAAGAAATCCCAGCCTTCATAATAACGATGTAGCTCCCCTTCTTTGAAGGCAAACGGAAAGCCGACGGTACATGGAAAATCAGCGGTATCCATCGCCGCCACAATCAGATTGTAACCGCCAGGTTTAGTGCAACGTTGCATATTGCCAATCAGCCCTGGGATGGTTTTCGCCTCCAGGAACATCAGCACCACAGTCGAAAGAATAAAATCGTACTGTCCATCAAACGTGAGGCTATTCAGATCGACAACCTGAGTACGTAAATTTTCCAGATTTTCAATGGCTTTAATGCGCTCAACGTTGGCAATACTCATGGCATTTTTATCCCATGCGTCCACATCATAACCATTGGCTGCAAGGTAAAGACTGTTACGTCCATTGCCACAGCCCAAGTCCAGCGTTTTCCCCGGTTTAACGATTTTCACAGCTTCCAGAACTTCGGAGTGTGTGCGGGTGAGTTCGTATTTGTTAGTAAAGTAGTTTTCGGCACGAATGATCATTCTCTGTCCTCGGATTTCATTAAAACGGCGCGCTCAGTTCTGATTAACAATTTTCCCTGCATCAGAAGCGCGAAAGTACGGATGAGCAATAATGCAATAATAAAATTGGTAAAGATAAACAGCGGCACCGCCAGTGTATGGAAAAAGCCATTATCGCTGCCGCTTCCCAGATGCAAACCGGTGGTTGCCAGCGCAGAAACACCGAACGAAAAACTCCAGAATGAGGCATTAAACGGCTGTGAGAGATACCACGGCATCAGGCGCAGCATAAACAGCAATTGCAGCAGCCCATAGCCAAAGAGCATTTTCGCCAGCGTGTCACCCTCGCCGCCATTGACGCTCAACCAGGCGCTACAAGCCACCAGCGCAGGGGCAAGCTGAATGCCGAGCGATGTCCGCAGCGCCGTGGGTAATTCTCCCGAACTGCGCAGTCGTTGAAGGATCACCGGTTCAAGGCTTAACCAGGAGAAGACGCCAGCCCCTAAAAATACCAGTCCGGCATCGGTATAACCCAGCGCACCGCAGGCCATCGCGCTGATAAAGTTATTGGCAACCGTCGGCAAATAAAGCCCCGGTGTCGTCGCTTCTTCAGGGTGAGAACCGCGCCATAATCCGGCAGTTTGCCAGGCGGCGTAAACCAGTTGAATCACTACCCCAACGCTGAACAGACACACCGCCAGCGGGCGATACCACGGCACAAAACCAATTGCCACCAGCATCGTCGTCGCCGGAAACAAACTAACAAAACTGCTCATCACCGGATGGCGCACTTCCGCCAGCACGCTGTGCGGAAAGCGCATAAGTCGGGTAATAAATGCGGTGGTCAATAATCCCCAGATGACCATCGCCAGAATCACCAGCCCATCCCCCAACCAGTGACTGACCTGCCAAACCTGGCTGGCATAGCGCCAGGCAAATCCCATCCCTATCGTCCCCAACACAATGCCAAAATAACCTGCCGGTAAATTGAGCACTTTATCGCTCTGCATCTTCTTACTCATTTTGTTTAATTTATAAAGTATATTTGAAATGCATTTTATGGAAATTTCTCAAGCATAGCCAGAGCCGCAGAATTTGCTACGGTTATAGTAAGTCACCTGCGGGAAAAAGCTATGCGCAAATATCGTCTAAGTGAAGAGCAACGAGCCTTTAGTTATCAAGAAGATGGCCTCAAAAAAAGTGTGCTATTACGGCAGATTATTGCCATAGCCGATTTTAACGATGTGATAGCAGGAACGGCTGGTGGTTGGATCGATAGCGAAACTGTGCTGGCGCAGGAAGGAAATTGCTGGATTTACGACCAGAATGCCCTCGCGTTCGACGGAACGGTTGTTTCCGGTAATACGCGCATCACCGGGACCAGCGTGCTATGGGGAGAGGTTTTCACGGCGGATAACACCTGGATCGATAATAGTGAAATCAGCCAGGGCGTCCATATAAGTGACAGTGTCACCATTCGTGATTCATTAGTTTGCGGTCAGTGTAAAATTTTTGGTCAGGCCTGTATCGATCAACATTCAATGATCGTCGCCGCACAAGGGTTAACGCCCGACCACCATCTTCTGCTGCAAATTTATGACCGAGCCAACGTCAGCGCCTCGCGCGTTGTCCATCAGGCGCAAATTTATGGCGATGCCGTCGTCCGCCATGCTTTTATTGAGCATCGTGCCGAAGTTTTTGATTTTGCGCGTATTGAAGGTAATGAAGAAAATAACGTCTGGCTGTGTGACTGTGCGAAAGTCTACGGTCACGCACGTGTGATTGCCGGAACTGAAGAAGATGCGATTCCAACAATTCATTACAGTTCTCAGGTGGCGGAATATGCCATTGTAGAAGGCAATTGCGTGTTAAAACATCATGTTCTGATTGGCGGAAATGCCGTTGTGCGTGGCGGCCCGGTTCTGCTCGACGAGCACGTTATAATACAAGGTGAGAGCCGTATTGCAGGTGCGGTAATGATTGAAAACCATGTCGAGTTAACCGACCACGCCGTCGTTGAAGCCTTTGATGGCGACACGATTCATGTCCGTGGTCCAAAAGTCATTAACGGTGAGGAACGTATTACGCGAACGCCTCTGGCAGGGTTATTATGATTCGATAATGCGCGCGTATAAGTTCACATCATCATAAGCATCATTAAGGAACTCAGCCTGTTTCAGGCAACCTTCGAGGATAAAACCATTGCGCAAGGCAACCTGGTTGCTTTGCGGATTGTCCACCCGACATTTGATCACGAAGCGTCTAAGTTCACTAGACTGGGCGTAATGATGAATCAATGCCTGTAGCGCCTGAGAAATGATCCCCTGCCCCTGATGAAACTCGTCCAGCCAGTAGCCGATTTCAGCGGTTTTATTCAGCGGTTCAATTCGATTAAACGATATAACGCCGACGAGTTCATTTTCTTTAAAAATCATAAACATTTTGGCATAGCCGCGTTGATGCAGCATCACATTCCCCTGCACCGTTTTTCGCGTGTCCTCTTCGCTGAGAACAAACTGCGGCCAGTTTAGCGACTGCTGTAACCAGTTTTTATTTTTACAGGTTAACTGATAAAGAGGTGTGATATGACTTTCTGCAACGGCATGTAATTCAAGTGAGTCGCTTACTTTTATCATTTCAGTCATCTTATCTCCAGTCACTCTTTGCAGTCGTTAAAAAAGCCGCCTGCCAGGCGGCTCAGCAAAGTTTACACCTCTTTGACGCTCTCCTGTTGCAGGATTTTAAGCATCTCATCCTTCATTTGTAATTTCTGTTTTTTCATGCGGGCGACTTCCGCATTGTATCCTCGACCGTCAGAACCTTCCTTTCTGGCAATTTCATGATCAAGTTTATTGTGTTTATCGAACAAGGACATAAAGCGAGGATTTTCGTTTTTCAGACGGGATATTAAATCTCGATATTCTGGAAACATACGCACTCCCTGTTAGTGGCTGACAACATGTATATGAAATATACAACATCAGATTACCCATTTAACTTGAGGAAAAATGCGAGCGGGATCGTGTTTAACCAGACGGCACCCTCCCGAAAGAAGGTGCCGAAAAAATGACGCTTAGTTCATCACGCGATCGTCAACATACTGGCGCTTATCCGGTGCTGGAGGAAAATACTGATACAACCATGTTTCACTGATAGCATCGCCCTGGCAGCGCAAATACATACGCATATCGACCGGATCAGTTGAATCCGAAGTCGGATACCAGTCAAACTGAATACGGTAACCATCAATCGGCTCAATGTAGAGAATTTCTATTTGTTTCGCTTCACCACTGGAAAGTGTGATAACAGGCTCAATCCCTTTCGGCGCAGCAGCTTTCAGATCACCACCGACAAAATCGACGGCAAAACGACGAGCCCATATTTCCGGATAATGCTCACCTGGCGCCCAGCCTTCAGGGAAGCCCCCCATGCCAGTACGCGTCGCCAGGACTCGTGCTAATGGACAATGAACGGGAGGTTGCGCACTCCAGTAAAGGCGATACTGAAACGCCAGTTCGTCGCCCGCTTTGACTGCTTTTTCTGGTTGCCAGAAACAAACAATATTATCCAGCGTTTCGCCGGTCGTCGGGATCTCCATCAAACCGATAGTGCCCTTACCCCACTTGTTACGCGGTTCCACCCACAGACTTGGGCGTTTGTTATACCAACCCATAATGTCCTGATAATGGGAGAAATCACGATCCAGCTGCAACAAGCCAAACCCTTTTGGATTGTTATCGGTATAGGCATTGAACTGCAATTTCTGCGGATTATTCAGCGGACGGCAGATCCACTCGCCATTGCCCCGCCACATGGAAAGACGGTCGGAATCATGGATTTGCGGATGAATAGTGTCGCACATACGACGTTCGTTAGTCCCGCAACTGAACATACTGGTCATCGGCGCGATGCCCAGCTGTTTAATGTCTTTACGCGCATACAGGTGATTCTCGACATCCATAATCACCTGATTCTTCTCACAGTGGATGGTGAACTTGTAAGCACCAGTAATGCTGGCACTATCGAGCAACGCATAAACGGTAAAAGTGGTCGCGCCAGGTTTTACCGTATCGAACCAGAAGGCGGTAAAGTCGGGAAACTCTTCTTTGCTGTCGGTGTAAGTGTCGATCGCCAGACCACGCGCCGATAAACCGTATTGATAAGTGTCATCAACGGCACGGAAATAGCTGGCACCGAGGAAAGAAACCACGTCACGGCGCGCCAGTTCCGGGGCTTTAAACACACGGAACCCCGCAAAACCGAGATCGCTTTGCCCTTCTAATTGTTTGGTATCAACACCCGCATCGTTGTATTTGAACAACTCCGGACGGAAGTGTATTTCGCGCGCCAGATGTGTTGCTGGATCAACAGAGAACATGCGAACACGGCGACGGAATCCCATCCCCATATGGAAGAACTGAGCGTCCAGCTGGCGGTTCTCAACGTTATGCCAGAGTGATTTTTCGGCATCATACTGAATGCTGTTATAAGCCTGCGGCGTCATCGTCGCCAGCGTATCGGGTAACGGACGCGGCGCACCACGCCACGCTGTTTGCGCTAAGTCGTGCGCCATCGACTGTAAAACAGAGAAGTCAAAACGCTGGGTTTGCCCGTCGGCAATGTCAGATTCTGCTGCGAACGCAGCCTGAGAAAAAAGAGAAGCAATGCCGCTAGTCCCGCACACGGCGGCCATAGCCATTGAACCTTTAATAAATCGTCTACGATCCATACCTGAAAGTGAGTCCTTCTGGTGTAGTGAATGGTCCCGCGCTGGTCGTATTCAGCGGCAAGAAAATGCTTATTAATGACCGCTCACTCTAGACAATATTTATTAATAATCCAATTGTTGAACTCAGAGAATATGCATAAATCGGCAATTTTTTTCTGTCGATGGGATGAGCCTGATTCGTTTGTAAAATCAGGCAAATTTTTGCAAAGTCGGTTGGACAGAATTTAAAGCAAACCACAGCGGCGTTTACTGCGTTCTTCCGCTTCCTGGTACAACTGAAACTCATCAAATACCGGACACCCCAGCGCCAGTTCAAAAGCCTCCCGGCTGGCATTACCGTGACTGCGCATTTGCGTTTCATTACCCAGATTCGACTGGAAGATCCCCGCAGCACTAACCGGCAGGAAATCCTCATAGGTAATAGGTTGCGCCACTACCCAACCACGTTCGATCAAAGGCTGTGGATCGTCACCGGGATGGATCGCCTGACGATGCGCCTCACCCGATGGCGTCAGGCGATAGCGAAACCATGCCAATCCCTGCTGGCGCATCAGAAATTCACTGTCCGGGAAGGCGCTGAAGGTTTCCTGCAAATGCAGTTGGTGAGTGAGATTATCCTGTCCGATTCCGGCGTTACGCAGAAGCTCATCATACAGTTGCCGTCCTTTCGGCGTTAATGCCACACCACGTTGCTCTATCTCACCAAAGCGTGCGGTATGTGTTCCCTGCTTTTGCCCTGCAAACAACACTGTCTCTTCCAGCGCCTTAAAACTGGTCTGGCGCAGTAAAATCGGCACCTCGCGGCGCGGCGGCCCTTCGATCAGAATTTTGGGTTCAATACCGCATTCGGGCATCATCGACTGCACCCGGTCAATGTCGAGCGTGCGTGGCGTCAGGTGGTTAATATGACAGCCAGGAAAACAGACCACATCAGCAATCAGTCGATGTTCGTTGTGCAACGCGCGATAGGTTTCTTCATCTACTGTTGCTGACTGATGCCAGCGAAACGTCTCCAGGGCTTCCTGCACAAACTCCCGCGCCTGAGCTTTGCTAAAGCCGCCCTCCTGATCATATACATCTAACAGTTGTCGACAACGCGGGGTAAAGATATCGCGCTGGTGTAAAATCTCCGCCGCCTTCTGGCGCAAGGTTTCGTTTTCGATGAGTTCAAGGCGAAGTAATGAGGTAAAAACCCGGAAAGGATTACGCGCCAGCGAGGCATCATCGATAGGACGAAATGCTGTGGAATGTACCGGCACGCCCGCCTGCGAGAGATCGTAATAACTGACCGGATACATCCCCATAATGGCAAATATCCGCCGTAGAGTGGCAAGCTCTTGTGCGGTGCCGACGCGAATCGCCCCATGACGTTCAACGTTAAGTCGCGCCAGTTCGTCCGCATTTACCATTTTTTCATGCAATTGGGGATTGTTTTCCAGCACAGACAGATTGACGTCAGCCACCAGTTCCAGCAGCGTACCGTACTGTGGAACTTCTTGCTGATACATGGCTGACATAGCCTGCGAAAACTGTTCCCGAATCTCATCCGCCGTGATGCTGTTCGCCATAATCTCTGCCTCCAGTGGTCAGTAATCTGGAGTGTAGGTAACCACATTTACTCTGGTGGGAAGAATTTACAAACTGTGATCTCCCCACGAAATCAGTAAAACCACGACTGGAAACGTAACAAAATTGCTTTATATGTTAATAATATTTTGCAATCAAGTTATCATAATCAAACAACTTCACTTGTCAGCGGCACCGCTTCGTTTTTAACATCGCTTATGGAAAAAAATAGTCTGTTTAGTCAGCGCATCCGTTTGCGCCACCTTCATACTTTCGTAGCTGTCGCACAACAAGGAACTTTGGGGCGCGCGGCTGAAACCCTTAATTTGAGTCAACCTGCGCTCTCTAAAACATTGAATGAACTTGAACAATTGACAGGCACCCGCTTATTTGACCGTGGACGTCAGGGCGCACAGCTTACCTTACCTGGCGAGCAATTTTTAACCCATGCAGTCAGAGTGCTTGACGCCATCAACACCGCAGGTCAGGCGCTTAATCGTAAAGAAGGGCTTAACAATGATGTTGTAAGGGTTGGTGCATTACCCACTGCTGCACTGGGGATCTTGCCTTCCGTTATTGGTCAGTTTCATCAGCAACAAAAAGAGACCACTCTGCAAGTTGCCACTATGAGTAACACCATGATTCTGGCAGGCTTAAAAACGGGGGAAATTGATATCGGTGTTGGTCGGATGTCAGATCCTGAACTGATGACCGGGCTTAATTACGAATTGCTGTTTCTCGAATCACTGAAACTGGTTGTCCGGCCTAACCACCCGCTTCTTCAGGAAAACGTGACGTTAAGTCGGGTACTGGAATGGCCGGTTGTCGTATCGCCAGAAGGCACTGCGCCCCGCCAACATTCAGATGCGTTAGTACAAAGCCAGGGCTGCAAAATTCCTTCGGGTTGTATTGAAACGCTTTCAGCATCGCTTTCGCGTCAGCTTACGGTTGAATATGACTATGTGTGGTTTGTCCCTTCTGGCGCTGTAAAAGACGACCTGCGTCATGCCACGCTGGTGGCGCTACCTGTTCCGGGACATGGCGCAGGCGAACCGATTGGAATACTGACCCGCGTAGATGCAACGCTCTCTTCCGGCTGTCAGCTAATGATTAACGCAATTCGGAAATCAATGCCGTTCTGAAAGGTGAAGGGATCTGACGATCCCTTCTTTGACATTATCACGCCGTTGCCAAACTAACCGAGCGCCCTGCCCCTCGTTGATTCGCAGGTAACGATTGTTTCTTCAGGCGGAATACATCCACAGCCTCAGTTAATCGTGCCGCCTGCTCTTCAAGAGACACTGCCGCTGCAGAGGCCTCTTCCACCAGAGAGGCATTCTGTTGCGTTACTTTATCCATTTCAGAAATCGCCTGGCTGACCTGCGTTATTCCCCTGCTTTGCTCATCGGAGGCAGCGGCAATTTCCTGCATGATATGTGTGACGCTCGCCACGGCATCCACAATGGCACTCATCGTTTTCCCGGCGGTTGTAACCTCATCTGACCCTTGCCCAATTAATCTGACTGATTCGCTAATCAAGCTTTCAATTTCTTTCGCCGCCTGGGCGCTGCGACTGGCAAGTGTACGCACTTCGCTGGCGACAACCGCAAATCCGCGACCTTGCTCACCAGCTCGCGCAGCTTCAACGGCGGCATTGAGCGCCAGAATATTTGTCTGGAAAGCAATACTATTGATCACGGCGGTAATTTCGGAAATTTTTTTCGAGCTACTGGAGATATCGCCCATCGTTTTCACCACGCCGGAGACTGTCTTCCCGCCATCGCTGGCTTTAACGGAAGCCTCTTGTGCCAGACGGCTCGCGTGGTGTGCATTGTCCGCATTCTGTTTCACCGTCGCGGTGAGTTGCTCCATGCTGGCAGCGGTTTGTTCAATCGCCGCCGCCTGTTCTTCCGTGCGCGAAGAAAGGTCAGCATTGCCAGCGGAGATTTCGCTGGTGCCGCGATAAATCTCCTCCGCCCCCTGGCGTACCGTCCCGACGGTCATCACCAGAGAATGCTGCATTTTCTGTAGATGACGACTTAATCGTCCTATTTCGCTGCGCCCCGTCGGTTCGTCGTTCATTGTCAGATCGCCACCGGCGATTTGTTCAATACGTTGCGCGGCATGTTGCAGAGGTCGAATCACAATCCGACGCAAAACGATGAAGGTCATCAGCGTCATGACCAGGGCAAGGATAAACGCACCAATCATAAACATCACACCCAGTCGAGTGCGCTGATGCGCCTGCTCCGCCAGGTGGTTCGCTCTGGCGCTACGTATTTCAACGGCTTTGTTTAATATATGGGTATAACTATTATCCAGCGTTCGGATCTGCTCACTTTCATGATTAATAATCGCTTCAAACATGCCGTTTTTGGCATATTTCAGCATAGGCAGGAGGCCAGTTATATAAGCCTGAAAACGTTGATTTAATTCAGCATCCAGAGCTTCATCTGCAGCCGTTTTCACCTGGCGATTCTGGTAAGTACGATAACCTTGCTGCGATTGTTTAATCTGCAATTCCGCTTGTGCAATATTTCGCTTCATCTCTTCCATTTCTGCGATACGGCTCGCCGCCCCGGCCTGAATCATATTGATGCGGGCTGAACGCAGATAATCAGAGCTATTTGCCAAACCGGTGCGAGTCTGGATCTCCGCAGTAGCGTCACGCTGATCGCGGTCAGCCTGCCAGAGAAAATACCCAGCCAGAGCTGAACTCAGGGCAAATAGAAGTAATATGCCGCCCAGAATACAGGCAAATAGCGGAACCAGCCTGATGTGATATAAAAAACCTAAGCGGTGTGAGGGTGTTGTATGCATGGCCGTTGTCTCTCTTCCAGATTTACTCCCGAGAGAGAATCATCGGCAATCGGTGGTAATTGCTTACTGCCAAAAACGTTTTCACTTCACATTTTTACAACATTTTATGCGTTAACAGATCATCGGGCGCCGCAATGAATAGGCTGGCGAATAAGGATGCTTTGTGAGGTGTATTGCGTGAAATTCTGGAAAGCGTTACGCACTTTCGTAAAGTGATTATTTTCCTGCTAAGAGAAACTGCATAGGATGATCGCGGGTGCCTGAGACTTTCTGTTTTCAGGCTAACCGGGAATCAGAAAGACGAAGGCCCCGACCGATATTTCTATCAACCGAGGCCGACGAATGAACCCAACAATTCAGATGTTAGCCTCTTACCCGCCATCCGGCAAGGAGAAAGGCTATGAAGCGCAACCCTCTGGTGGTGTGTCTGCTCATTATTTGTTTCACAATACTGGCATTCACACTTCTGACCCGACAAACGCTCTACGAACTGCGGTTCCGGGACGGTAATAAGGAGGTGGCGGCTCTCATGGCCTGTAAGTCCAGGTAAGGGTCTGCGCGGGGAGTTTTCCCCGCGCATCTGGATGGCGGGTTCATTTTCTCATGGCACCCCTTTTCATACTGCAACTGCAACCGGAACCTGGCTCGCATTTAATCCTGTCGTTTATGTTATCTGTTTAAAATTTGCCGGAAGCCGTCACGCAATTTCGCAAAGTGATTATTCCCCTGCTAAGAGAGGCTGCATAGGATGATCGCGGGTGCCTGAGACTTTCTGTTTTCAGGCTAACCGGGAATCAGAAAGACGAAGGCCCCGACCGATATTTCTATCAATCGAGGCCAACGAATGAACCACACAATTCAGATGTTAGTCTCTTACCTGCCATCCGGCAAGGAGAAAGGCTATGAAACGCAACCCTCTGGTGGTGTGTCTGCTCATTATTTGTTTCACAATACTGGCATTCACACTTCTGACCCGACAAACGCTCTACGAACTGCGGTTCCGGGACGGTAATAAGGAGGTGGCGGCTCTCATGGCCTGTAAGTCCAGGTAAGGGTCTGCGCGGGGAGTTTTCCCCGCGCATCTGGCGGCAGGTTCATTTTCTCATGGCACCCCTTTTTTCCTTTCAGTTAGTACATGTCTTTTTCGATGCGCTGATAGATCCATCGTTACAAACAAATTTGCCACCAGCAGTACAGTGGGATATTCCACCTTTTGCACCAGAACACGGCTTGCGCCCGGCATCGGCATAAAACGAAACAAGCATTCCCATAAACAAGATAAGTGCAAATTTTTTCATATAACCTCCATTGTTTACCAAATCTTATGTTCGGTATAAAAGTTATACGCTGGGTGGACTTGATTTCACTTAGCGAGATCAAAGATTGAGGAAAATGGATTTCAATCTTAACTGAAAGATAAATTGGTTAAATATGAACCAGATAAACACATAAAGGCTAATTATGGTTTTATTTGTCATACAAATAAATATAATAGATGCTTCCGATGTAGACCCGTATTCTTCGCCTGTACCACGGGTCTGGTTTAGTACAGGCGCTTTCTTTTATTGTCGTCAGGAACGCTTACGCGGCATCATGCGCAGAAGCGTGTTGTCCTTCCAGAAATAGTGGTGTGCCAATGCAGCAGCAGCATGTAGCCCGATAACGAAATATCCCAAATTTGCCAGCGTTTCATGCCATGACTTTAAAATATCCACCAGATCGAAATTTGGCTCTGACGTGTAAGGCATCGTCACACCGAACGCAAACCAGGGATTGCCACGGTTATACATCATCACGATACCAATCAGCGGCAGCGCGATAAACAGCAGGTAAATGACCAGATGCCCGAGATGCGCGAGCCCCGTTATCATCGGTTTCGGTTTAGGCACAATTGGCGGGGTTGGGTATTTCAGCCTTAGCACAAGACGAAGTACCATTAGTACGAGAATTAAAATGCCGCAGGAAACATGGATCATGTTGATGAGCGGCCGATCGCTACGTGGGAAAAAGCCACGAAACTCCATTGCACAATAGGCTGCAATAACCAGCAAAAAGACCAGCCAGTGAATGCCAATTTGTAACCTTGCGTATTTATTTTCCATAATATTTCCTGATTTAAAACAACTTATCGTTAACATAACCAGCTTTTCTTAAAATTTCATTAAATATTGTTCGCCCTTTTTCAGTACGTTACGTTTCGCTGCACGAATGTAGATTGCTCATCCCGCCATCCTGGTCTAAGCCTGGAAAGGATCAATTTTCACCCAAGAGTTCCTTACAGGAGAAAACCATGAGTAAAGTTGGCATTAACGGTTTTGGTCGTATCGGTCGACTGGTGTTGCGTCGATTACTTGAGGTCAAAAGCAACATAGACGTTGTCGCTATTAATGATCTCACATCCCCGAAAATTCTCGCCTATCTGCTGAAACATGATTCAAACTACGGCCCGTTCCCCTGGAGCGTTGATTTCACTGAAGATTCACTTATCGTCGATGGGAAAAGCATTGCGGTTTACGCCGAAAAAGAGGCGAAAAATATTCCGTGGAAAGCGAAAGGTGCAGAAATCATTGTCGAATGTACAGGCTTTTATACCTCTGCAGAAAAATCGCAGGCGCATCTGGATGCTGGCGCCAGGAAAGTACTGATTTCCGCCCCTGCCGGTGAGATGAAAACTATCGTTTATAACGTCAATGACGACACTCTGGATGGTAATGACACCATTGTTTCTGTAGCGTCATGTACCACAAACTGTCTTGCGCCGATGGCTAAAGCCTTGCACGACAGTTTCGGAATAGAAGTCGGCACGATGACGACCATTCATGCCTATACCGGCACCCAGTCACTGGTGGATGGTCCGCGTGGTAAAGATCTACGCGCTTCACGTGCGGCGGCAGAAAATATCATTCCCCACACCACTGGCGCGGCAAAAGCCATTGGCCTGGTGATCCCGGAACTGAGCGGCAAACTGAAAGGCCATGCGCAACGCGTACCCGTGAAAACAGGTTAGGTCACCGAACTGGTGTCTATTCTCGGGAAAAAAGTCACTGCCGAAGAGGTGAACAACGCGCTTAAAAAAGCGACAAACAATAACGAGTCATTTGGTTATACCGATGAAGAAATAGTCTCTTCCGATATCATTGGCAGCCATTTCGGTTCGGTGTTTGATGCCACGCAAACGGAAATTACCGCCGTGGGCGATTTACAACTGGTGAAAACAGTCGCCTGGTACGATAACGAATATGGGTTTGTTACCCAGCTTATTCGCACTCTCGAAAAATTCGCCAAACTCTGACAGATACAGGCGGAGAAAAATGCCTCCGCCTGTTTTACACATTATGACTGTAAATAGACTACCTGGGTTTGAAGGTACTCATGCAAGCCATGTTTACCGGTCACTAGAGCAGGCGACATTTTGTGGGCAATCAATAAGGAAGAACGGGAAGTTCCACGGCAGAATACCAGTGGTCACGCCAAGAGCACGTTTAAACAGAAGAATATGATCGCTTTGAATAATTTTTCCCTCATAACGCCGCGCCCACTTCGATTTCAGCCAATTGCTGGATCTTGCCCCCTTACTCGACAATCAGCGTACTGATTTCACTGGCGCGTTCGCGGTATTGAAGTTTAACCCGTCAAAACAATCAGATTGATGCTCAAAAGGATCTCAAGAAGATCCTTTTGAGTTTTCTCATCGTTATGCCCTACCAGTTGCCATATGGATAGTGCTTTCCCTTGATAAAATCGCGGATAAAGGGGGCGTAACCGTTAGCCTTGATGTAACTGAAATCAATCTGGTTGGGAATGTTTTTGCATATCAGCATATCATCCCCCGTCAGGGTAAACTGTCTGGCTGGTTGCTGGAGTACGGATGGGTTCCCGTTATCCTCAAGCCAGACCCGTACAGTACCGCCTGGAGCCAGACCAACAGCCATTCGCTTCCGGTAGTAAGGTTTACCTGGATGATACGGATCAGGATATGCCGTAGCCATCTGCTGCCACGTCTCCCGGCTGAACCAGATCTCCGTTTCATACGCTTTCTTGTCGATAACCGAGTCCCAGCACACCGTCATTCGTACCGGCAGTGCTTTTCCCCGGTTAAAATACCCGCCATACCCCCCTATCAAATCATGCCAGCGCCCGACACTCAGATCACTGATGTCCATAGGATCTAACCGACGGAAGATACTTTCCCGAATATCCCCGTCCTCCAGGTACACCATCGTCACCCGTGCAGGCAGATTTTTCGGGTATATAAAACTAAAATTCCAGTTATCGTAAGGCAGCTTCTTTCCCCATTGCTCCACGCCGTCTCCCAGCAGCGTCTTCACGCCTGCCCGGCGGTCATGGCAGCCTGAAAGCAGAAAGCCCCCCAGCACGGCCACCATCAGCGGTAATCGTCTCATCCCTTCCTCCTCAGAACAGTTCGTCCAGCACGTCCACGTTCGCCCGCACCCGGTCTTCCCACTGCTGCTGGTCATCCATCCTCCACACCGTCCGCACCCATCCTTTGCCCGGAGCCATCGGCCACACGAACGAGCGGTCGTCAGTCGGCGCATAGTGGTTTCGCAGAAAAATCTCTCCCGAGGACGGACTCACCCACAGGCTCAGGTCCGAGTCGATGTTCCAGTTCGCCGAACAGTGCAGATAACGCCCGATGGTTCGCATCTCCTCCGCAGTGAAGCGCACGTTTAAACAGAATAATATGATCGCTTTGAATAATTTTTCCCTCATAACGCCACGCCCACTTCGATTTCATCCAATTGCTGGATTTTGCCCCTTACTCGACAATCAGCGCACTGATTTCACTGGCGCGTTCGCAGTATTGAAGTTTAACCCGTCAAAACAATCAGATTGATGCTCAAAAGGATCTCAAGAAGATCCTTTTGAGTTTTCTAATCGTTATGCCCTACCAGTTACCATACGGATAGGTTTTCCCTTTGATGAAATCTGGTGTCTTTCCGTAATAAACATACCCGTTAGGATGTTTCGTTACCCCTTTGCATATCAGCATATCATCCCCCGTCAGGGTAAGCTGCCGTGCTGGTTGCTGGAGTACGGATGGGTTCCCGTTATCCTCAAGCCAGATCCGTACAGTACCGCCTGGAGCAAGACCAACAGCCATTCGCTTCCGGTAGTAAGGTTTACCAGGATGATACGGGTCAGGATATGCCGTAGCCATCTGCTGCCACGTCTCCCGGCTGAACCAGATCTCCGTTTCATACGCTTTCTTGTCGATAACCGAGTCCCAGCACACCGTCATTCGTACCGGCAGTGCTTTTCCCCGGTTAAAATACCCGCCATACCCCCCTATCAAATCATGCCAGCGCCCGACACTCAGATCACTGATGTCCATAGGATCTAACCGACGGAAGATACTTTCCCGAATATCCCCGTCCTCCAGGTACACCATCGTCACTAGTGCAGGCAGATTTTTCGGGTATATAAAGCTAAAATTCCAGTTATCGTAAGGCAGCTTCTTTCCCCACTGCTCCACGCCGTCTCCCAGCAGCGTCTTTACGCCTGCCCGGCGGTCATGGCAGCCTGAAAGCAGAATGCCCCCCAGCACGGCCACCATCAGCGGTAATCGTCTCATCCCTTCCTCCTCAGAACAGTTCGTCCAGCACGTCCACGTTCGCCCGCGCCCGGTCTTCCCACTGCTGCTGGTCATCCATCCTCCACACCGTCCGCACCCACCCTTTGCCCGGAGCCATCGGCCACACGAACGAGCGGTCGTCAGTCGGCGCATAGTGGTTTCGCAGAAAAACCTCTCCCGAGGACGGACTCACCCACAGGCTCAGGTCCGAGTCGATGTTCCAGTTCGCCGAACAGTGCAGATAACGCCCGATGGTTCGCATCTCCTCCGCCGTGAAGCCCTCCGGCTCTGCGCCACGCCGGATCGCACGCCCCTGGGCTGTTGCTTTGTCACACAGGGGAACCAGCTCAGCAGGAAGAGCTGTGTCAGGGTTTTGCGGGTCAATATCTCCAAATATTACCCCGGCGTCCTGTGCCGCATCGAGCATCACCCGCATACACACCTTTTCCCAGTCGTTCGGCACCGCCCTGCGCGTCATAAACACCGCCGCGCCGGCTTTCTTCTCAAAAATAAAAGCCCGAGCCTTGTCAAGGTTAACCAGCGGCCACGAAATCATTTTTGTCTCCACCTTACCGTGTGGCATCAGGTACTTCAGCGCCGGCAGTGAAAACAGCGCCTGACGCATCTTCTCCGCCTGACGGTACACCGCAGTCTGCGTCTCGTCCGCGCTCTCCGGTATCACATCAAAGTCCGGCATCGTCAGCAGGGAAATCTCATCCTCACCCGCGTTGTAGCCCCCGCCAATGTCCGAATGCGCCCCCGGCAGTGCCAGCTCCGGCCACATCCCCGCGATGCTGTTCAGACTGAAGTTATAACGGCACTCGTGCATTGCGCTTATCTGAAACACCTTCTGCGCCACGGAAGGACGCAGCTCAAGGTTGACACCAGGATTACTGCGTCCGTTAATATCGTAGAAATTCAGCAGGCTCCCGATGGCTGCCACTGTGTCAAAAAGCCCCAGAAAGCGCACCTCTCCCGCAGGTTTTCCATGGTATCTGGACATATCCAGCCCGTTCTCTATTGCAGCCACTATCGCCGTATTCCCGGTACCATCAAAGAACACCCCCACCGTCAGCGTGATCCCTCTGACCGGCACCCGCCGGCACCGGATGACTTTTCCACTGCATAAAACATCGGTGTAGTGCGTGTTCTCCCCGGTAGTTTCATACCGGTGATAGCCGGTATTACCCGGCTCAGTATTCTCGCCTGCTGCCATAAAAAATCCATTTTGTCTGAAAGGTTAAATCAGGCACATCATACTCCCCCCTTCAGTTCTTAAATAAAATCAACGCTCTATCTTCTGCACAAGATGCAGTTGCCATATTCAAATGTATGGATTCCTGGTGTTCACCGACAGCAACGGAGCCACTGATATGCTCTGTCACCCGGATTTAACGGGAGGATACAAGGTGCGGTGCCTGCCGTCCCTGAAGCGGAAGAGATACCGGAGTGCATCCGATCTGCTGAGCAATAGCATTCACAACAACTGAAGGTGTATTCAGGATAATGGCCCTGTATTGGTCATTCCAGCTAGCAGGGAAAGCTCGTCAGTAAGCAAACGCGACTCGTCCCGGTCAAAAAAGTCTGTTCCTGTGTAAACATCAATCATCGTAGATGACAGCATCGTGGAAAAACGATTCTGTGAAGGGCTTCATAAAAACAAGTGTGAAAGGAATAAAAGGCAGAAGTAAAAGTAAAGAGTCATGCCCGTTTGCCAACGGTATTTCACAAACGGGCAATTTTTAACGTAGTGAACGACTTTCCATCGCTTCAATAAGCACAGCGTCGTGTTTCAGCGTCTGCCAGGATTGGGTGACTTCAGCGGGAAAGTCAACATGAACGATAAAATCGCGCCCGCGTGGCCCATAGCCATCGCTATCATCACGCAAACGAGGTAGCTCGCCAGTAAGAAGCGATAAATAACGCTCAATTGACCATAATCCTTCCAGTGAATTAGCAAATGCGACACTGTCTGTGTTATTCACTAATTGTGGTACAAATCCCGGATAACTTAACCAGCGTGGTGCATCGGGGTTGTCCCCGGTCATACGGCGGAACGTCGCCATCGTGCGCCGCTGCATGGTGGGGTCCTGCACAACGATAACCGTGTGAACCCGTTCTTTGGCCTGATTCAGTAACGCGATACTGAAGCGGGCATTTTCTCCGCAGTTTGTTGACTGGTCTTCAATCAAGATTTTTTCATGTGGAATATGCCAGAACTGATTGGCAATATCTGCGAGGATGGTAGCTTCTGACCTGCCTGTTGTGCGAATGGTGTTGTAATGCGGATGCTGGGCGATGGCACTGTATAAAAATGTTGTCGAGTGACCGATACCACCGCTAATCAGTAACGGAATTTGCTGATCTCGGGCAATCTTGCAAGCGGCGTCGATCGTAGGGATAACCGCATTACCTGCAAGGATCACGCAATCAGCCTGATATGGTGCAGCACCGGAGAAATCATCCTGCGCCAGCCATCGACCGATAACGTTTATGGCATTGATGGTTGCCGCCGAAAGCGTCGGAAACGGGGTAATATTCATGGTTCCTCCTTCTCATTCCCTTAAGAATACTGCGTGAGATAATAATGAGAAGCGGAGCACTCTGAAAGGAGGAGGTCGTATTTCGTTAATCGCCTCTCCGCAAACCTGGCATATGTTTTACAGAAAAGCTGTAGATAAACATTATTCATCTTGCAGCAGAGAATTGTATTTCTCCTGAATCCCTGAACTTTTGCCCTTACCGTTTTCAGATTTAATAAAAAACCCGGCAGCATATGCTTACCGGGTTTTAGATTTATCAGGCAAATAGCAGCGTTATCCGCTAATTTGCTCCATCGCTTGCAGAATACGCTTATCTGAAATCGGATACGGCGTACCGAGTTGTTGGGCGAAGTAACTGACGCGCAGCTCTTCAATCATCCAGCGAATCTCTTTTACGTCTTCATCTTCACGACGTGCTGGCGGCAATTTGTTGATCCACTGCTGCCACGCCTGCTGGACGTTTTCGACTTTCAGCATCTGGGCGCGGTCGCGGTGTGGATCAACCGCCAGTTTCTCCAGGCGTTTTTCAATCGCCTGCAAATAACGCAGCGTATCACCCAGACGTTTGAAGCCGTTACCGGTGACAAAACCGCGATATACCAGCCCGCCCATCTGCGCTTTGATATCTGAAAGTCCCAGCGCCATCGTCATATCAACGCGCCCTTTCAGGCGTTTATTGATATTGAACACCGCTGTGAGGATTTGCTCGACCTGCTTCGCAATATCCACCACCGTGTCGTTCAGTTCGGCGCGCACTTTTTCATGCAGCGCAGCAAAGCCTTCTTCCGTCCAGACAGGGCCACCGTTGGCATCGATCAATTTATCCACACCGCAGGAGATACAGTCGTCGATCAGCTCCAGTACTTTGCCATACGGGTTAAAGTACAGCCCTAACTTGGCTTTGTTTGGTAACTTTTCATGCAAGTACTTGATCGGCGATGGAATATTCAGCAGCAGCAAACGGCGAAGACCGTTCCACATCGCTTGCTTTTGTTCCAGCGGATTATCAAACAGTTTGATCGCTACGCTGTCGCGTTCATCCACCAGCGCCGGCCACGCTTTCACTTTGTAGTTGCCACGTTTCTGTTCATAGCTTTCCGGCAGTTGACCAAAACTCCAGATATGTAAGCCGCTCTGCTCAATACCGTCATCCGCCACTGCAGACAGCGTTTCCTGCACTTTGCCTTTCAGCGCGTCTTTCAAATCTTGTAATGAGCGCCCTTCTTTTAGCTTCTTGTTTTTGTCATCCACCACGCGGAAGGTGATTTTCAGGTGATCGGGCACCTGATCCCAGTGCCAGTCCTCGCGGTCAACGGTAACGCCGGTCATCCTACGTAGCTCGCGCTCAAGGCTGTCGAGCAACGGCAGCTCCAGTGGCGTGACGCGGCCTAAGAACGCTTCGGCGTAGTTTGGCGCGGGTACAAAATTACGCCGTACCGGTTTCGGCAACGATTTAATCAGAGCAATCACCAGTTCGCGGCGCAGACCGGGGATCTGCCACTCAAACCCACTCTCCTCAACCTGGTTAAGTAACGGCAGCGGGATATGCACAGTCACACCGTCAGCATCTGCCCCCGGCTCAAACTGATAACTCAAACGCAGCTTGAGATTGCCCTGATGCCAGAAGTTCGGGTAATCCAGCTTGCTGATTTTTTCCGCACCTTCTTTGATCAACATGCTCTTTTCAAAGTTGAGCAAATCAGGCGTTTCGCGGCTGACCTTTTTCCACCAGCTGTCGAAGTGGCGCGAGGAGATGACATCGTGACTGATGCGCTGGTCGTAAAACTCAAACAGCGTTTCGTCATCCACCAGAATATCGCGGCGACGTGATTTGTGTTCCAGCTCTTCCACTTCCGCCCGCAGTTTCAGGTTCTCGCGAAAGAATGCGTGGCGCGTCTGCCAGTCACCTTCCACCAGCGCGTGGCGAATAAAGAGTTCACGACATAACGCCGGATCAATCTGGCTGTAGTTGACCTTGCGCGCGGCAACAATCGGCAATCCATACACAGTGACTTTTTCCGTTGCCATCACCGCGCCCTGCGCCCGTTCCCAGTGCGGTTCGCTGTAGGTGCGTTTAATCAAATGCTGCGCAACGGGTTCCACCCATTCTGGATCGATACGCGCAGCAATGCGCCCCCACAGGCGGCTGGTTTCTACCAGTTCCGCCACCATTACCCATTTCGGTGGCTTTTTGAATAAACCAGAACCGGGGAAGATGGAAAAACGCGCGTTACGTGCGCCGGTATATTCCTGTTTATCGGCATCTTTCATGCCGATATGCGAAAGCAAACCGGTCAGTAAGGCGATGTGAATTTCGCGATACTCCGCCGGTTCGCTGTTCACCGGAATGCCGAGTTCTTTCACTACCTGGCGCAACTGGGTGTAGATGTCCTGCCATTCGCGCACGCGCAGATAGTTGAGGTAATCGGTGCGGCACAGGCGACGGAAGGCATTCGAGGAGAGCGCCTTTTGCTGTTCGCCGAGATAATTCCACAGATTAACAAATGCCAGGAAGTCAGACTCTTTATCGTGGAAACGACGATGTTTCTCGTCCGATGCCTGCTGTTTGTCCATTGGACGCTCACGCGGATCCTGAATGGAGAGCGCGGAAGTGATAATCATCGCTTCACGCACGCAGCCATGTTTTTGCGCTTCCAGCACCATTCGCGCCAGACGAGGATCGACAGGCAGTTGCGAGAGTTGGCGACCGAGCGGCGTCAGTTTATAGGCGCTGGCCTGTTCATCAGTGGTGATCGCGCCCAGCTCTTCGAGCAGACGCACGCCATCCTGGATATTGCGTTTATCCGGCGCTTCGACAAACGGGAACGCGGCAATATCGCCCAGCCCCAGCGCAGTCATCTGCAAAATAACCGAGGCCAGGTTGGTACGCAGAATCTCCGGGTCGGTAAACTCCGGGCGCGAGAGGAAATCGTCTTCGGAATAGAGACGAATACAGATCCCTTCTGACACACGTCCGCAGCGACCTTTACGCTGATTAGCAGAAGCCTGCGAAATTGGCTCAATCGGCAAACGCTGCACTTTGGTGCGATAGCTGTAACGGCTGATACGCGCCGTACCGGGGTCGATCACGTATTTAATACCCGGTACGGTCAGCGACGTTTCCGCGACGTTGGTCGCCAGCACAATGCGCCGCCCGCTGTGCGACTGGAACACCCTATTTTGTTCGCTGTTCGACAGTCGTGCGTAAAGCGGCAAGATTTCGGTATGACGTAAGTTCAGCTTGTTCAGCGCATCGGCGGTATCGCGAATTTCCCGCTCGCCGCTCATAAAGATCAGGATATCACCAGGAGTTTCCTGGCTTAGCTCTTCTACGGCATCGAAAATGGCCTGCAACTGGTCGCGTTCGGTGTCATCCGCTTCTTCAACAATCGGGCGATAGCGCACTTCCACCGGATAAGTGCGACCGGAGACTTCGATAATCGGCGCATTATTAAAGTGACGTGAGAAACGTTCAGGATCGATGGTCGCCGAGGTGATGATCACTTTCAGATCTGGACGACGCGGCAGCAACTCTTTCAGATAACCGAGCAGAAAATCAATGTTCAGGCTACGCTCGTGCGCTTCATCGATGATGATGGTGTCGTACTGCATCAGCTGGCGGTCTTGCTGGATCTCCGCCAGCAAGATACCGTCAGTCATCAGTTTGACCATCGTGTTATCACTAACGTGATCGCTAAAACGAACCTTATAACCGATGCAACCACCCGGCTCGGTCTGCAACTCTTCGGCAATACGATTCGCGACGGTTCTTGCTGCCAGACGGCGCGGTTGGGTATGACCGATCAGCCCTTTAATTCCGCGCCCCAGTTCCATACAGATTTTCGGTAACTGAGTGGTTTTACCTGACCCCGTTTCCCCGGCAACGATGACGACCTGGTGGTCACGAATCGCTTCGAGAATGTCCTGTTTTTTCTGACTAACCGGCAAATTGTCCGGATAAGTAATCTCCGGACGCGCCGCTTCACGCAGCAGGACTTTCCCTGCCGCCTGGTCAATCTCTTTTGCCATTTCCTGGAAAATGGCCTGTTGTGCATCAGGATTTTTAACCTTTTTCACACCATGCAGACGGCGGGAAAAGCGCAGCCTGTCACGCAGCATTAGCGAATCCAGCCGCTGTTGCAAGACATTAAAGGTCAATTTTTGTTGTTCTGTCATAACGTTAGAGGGCAGTAGTCTGCCTGATTAATTTTCTTTTAAATGATAGATATAGAGTACCACATCGCGGCTTTCTATGCGTTGTTCAATAAATTCGAACATAGGCTTCGATTTATTGCGCTATCTCTGTGGCAGGATTGTGAATAAAGTGTCAACAAGCAACGGGGCATCGCCCATTCAAACATCTATAAGGAAACACCATGAGCAAGGTATTAGTTCTTAAATCCAGCATCCTGGCAGGGTACTCTCAGTCTAATTTGTTGTCCGATTATTTTGTTGAACAATGGCGCGAAAAGCACACTGCTGATGAAATCACCGTTCGTGACCTGGCAGCAAATCCGATTCCGGTGCTGGATGGCGAACTGGTTGGCGCTCTGCGTCCGAGCGATGCGCCGCTGACCCCACGTCAACAGGAAGCTCTGGCGCTTTCCGATGAGCTGATTGCCGAGCTGAAAGCCCATGACGTTATCGTGATTGCGGCACCAATGTATAACTTCAACATCTCGACTCAGCTGAAAAACTATTTTGACCTGGTTGCGCGTGCAGGCGTTACTTTCCGCTACACCGAAAACGGTCCGGAAGGTCTGGTAACAGGTAAAAAAGCCATCGTGATTACCAGCCGTGGCGGTATCCATAAAGATGGGCCGACGGATCTGGTGACGCCGTATCTGTCCACGTTCCTGGGCTTTATCGGCATTACCAATGTGAAATTCGTCTTTGCGGAAGGTATTGCTTACGGTCCGGAAATGGCAGCGAAAGCGCAGGCAGACGCCAAAGCAGCAATTGACGCAGTTGTTGCAGCATAAGTTTTAAGAGGCCTCCTGCAAGTGCGGGAGGCTTTTTACTTAACCCGCCTTTTTCGCAATGCTTTCCAGTGTTGCCAACACATCATCAGATAACACTAATTTCCCTGCAGCCATATTCTCACGCAAGTGCGCAATGGAAGACGTCCCAGGGATCAGCAAAATATTCGCTGAACGTTGCAACAGCCACGCCAGCGCCACCTGCATTGGTGTCACGCCCAGGCTTGCAGCAACATCCGAAAGTGTGGAGGATTGCAGCGGCGTAAAACCGCCGAGCGGGAAGAACGGCACGTACGCAATACCATCGCGAGCCAAAGTATCAATTAATGCGTCATCGGCACGGTGTGCAATGTTGTATTCGTTTTGCACACAAACGATTTCAGCGATTTTGCACGCTTCAGCGACTTGTGTCGGCGTGACATTGCTCAAACCGATATGTTTTACCAGTCCCTGCTGCTGCATCTCTGCCAGCTCGGTCAGGCTGGCTTCAATCGATCCTTCCGTCGGACCGTGACCATCCCCCAGCATTACGCGCAGGTTAACCACATCCAGCACATCAAGCCCCAGATTTCGCAGGTTGTCATGCACCGCCTTTTTCAGTTCAGCGGGAGAGAATGCGGGCAGCCAGGAGGCATCCTCACCACGGCGAGCGCCAATTTTGGTGACAATCGTCAGGTCGTCAGAATAGGGATGCAGTGCTTCACGGATGATCTGGTTGGTGATGTGCGGGCCATAAAAGTCGCTGGTATCAATGTGATTAACGCCCAAAGCAAGTGCCTCACGCAGCACGGTAATAGCAACATGGCGATCTTTCGGCGGACCGAAAACACCAGGCCCTGCCAGCTGCATCGCGCCATAACCAAGACGGTTAACGTTTTTTGTCCCAAGAGTAAATGTGTTGCTGCTCATAACATCCTGCCCTTTAATAAAACGGATAAAGAAAAATCAGTATAGAAATGAAAAGAGATAAATGATGTGAAGGCATAAATAAGATTACCGGATGCGCAGCACTTATTTGACCTGAAAGACAGCCAAAACTCAGGCTGTATAAGATCGTATTCGGCAATAAAAAACCGCAACCAGTATCAGCGTTGCGGTTTTTGTGTCACATGCGAAAAATTAGAACGTTTTCTTAAAGTTCAGCATCACGCCTTTGTCGCTGATGCCGTCCTCTTTCCAGTGGTAAGCATCCAGATGCAGCGAACTTTCTTTGCTACTGTACTTCACGCCGACGCTTGCCAGGCTGTTGATACCGCCGCCCTCCAGCGTGGCGTTCACGCTCCAGCCGTCTTTCCCTGCGTAGTTCAGTTTCAGCCCGACGATGCTGTCCACCGCCGTTTCGCTGCCACTGTTCATATTCAGGTTAAAGTCACCGGCATTACGTTCCTGATAACCGCCTTCCAGCGTGTGGCGCAGTTTCACTCCGGCATACGGCGTGATTTTCAGCCCTTCGCGCGGTTCAAAGGTTTTCGCCCCTTCGCTGCGGAATTCCAGGTACTGCTGCTTCACGTCGGTATCGGCTGTTTTGTTGACGCCGTTGTAGGCCACGGTTCGGCTGCTGTCCAACTGGTGAACGTCGTAGCGCAGGGCGTTATTCCAGTTCACGCCATTCTCAAAGGTCATCTGATGTTGCAGGCCAAAGAACTGGCTGTAACCACCGGTCACGCCGTTGTCCCCGGCCTTATCTGAACCGTCGCCGTCAAGACGGGCGATGCCGTATTCCAGGCTCAGGTTCTGGCTGTCGGTCAGCGCCAGCGACTTGCGCAGCGCCAGCATGTCGTATTGCGTGTCGTTGCCCAGTTCCGCGCGCGGATCGCCTTTTGCCACCACGTTGAACGCAAGACCATTGCCCACCTTCAGCGCGGCATCCGCCAGCATACTGAAGCGGTTGCTTAACACACGCGCTTCGCGGAACACGGTGGTTGCCTGGCTGCCGCTGATTTGTTTCAGTGCGCTGTTCAGTTCCGCCGTGGTGCCCACGTTCAGGCTGGTGTACAGCTCGTTGTTGGTGTAGCCCGCGTCCAGCGCCTTCGCCACATCATTCACACTGCCATCTGTCGCGACATCGGTGTAGGTGTTTTTGGTCATTGTCACGTCTACGTTACCGCTCGCATCCGTACTTCCTTGCGCATTCCACATCACAGTAGTGGACGTGATGGCGTTCGCGTCAGTGAGGTTGCTGCCCTGTACTACGTTATCAAAGTTAACGGTGGTCTCTGCTGTACCCGCAGCGAAGCCAGTGTTGATCTCCACGCCGTTCATGCTGGCGTTATTGACCATCAATCGACCCGCGCTGCCGTCGGCGTTAGTGCCCACAACATAGCCGTTGAGGTTGTTGGTAGCGCCAGCGTCGCCACTTGAGTTATCAGCAAACGATGTCACTGTAGTATTTGGTACATCCGGTAATGTGTAATCGCCGTAATGAACTTCGGTGGTGTTATCGTTGTTGCCGTTCTTCCCTTCCACATTCACGCTGTCGCCCTGTTTGATCAGGCCAGACCCGGTCACACCATCAGCGATCACCACCGAACCGTTGTTGACGACGTGGCCATTCGTCCCCAGCACACTGAAAGCAAAAGAATCATTGGCATAAATATTAATGGTGCCGTTGTTCTCAATGACTGCGTCTGCCGTTGCATTGGCATCCAGTTGCATTGCAATCAGGCCAGTATCGGTCGTGCCTTCCGTACCCAGGTTAATGATGCCCTCGTTGACCAGTTGCGCATTATTGTTCCCTTCCATCGCCACGGCATTGTTGCCGCTGATGTTCATGGTGCCGTCATTCTGCGCGACATAGTTGTTATGGGTGAATTTCACCGCGCTGGCGTTATCATGGTCGAAATTAATCTCGCCTTCACTCATATTCCAGAAGAACGCGTCGGTCGCCGCCGCGTTACTGGCGCTGACAACGACAGATTTGGCGGTTGAATCCACTTTACCGTTGTTGATAAAGCGCCCGTTATTCCCCCAAATATTCACGGCTCCGTTATTTGAGGAATCGATCAACGACATATGCCCAGTGTTGTACAGCGTACCAGACTGATTCAGGTGAATAGCATTTTTAGCATTATTAAGAATAAACTCACCGCTGTTATTAAATACGGCGTTATTGTTTATTTCTAACATGCCGGCATTGGTGCCACCACTGCTCTCGCCAAGAATCCATTCACCTTCGTTATTCACCACGGCTTTATTGGTTAACATAGCACCGTTTTTAACCGTGCCGCCCTGCTGGTTGTTGAAGGTGCCGTTTTGTTGAGTGATACGGCCGGTAATTACACCGCTGTTATTAACAGTACCGTCTTTCTGTACCAGTTTATTGATGGTCCCTGTATTGCTCACCAATGCATTACTGGCGCCAGCATATATCGTTACCTGGCCTGACACCGTACCGTCGTTATTCAGCGTGCCGCCGTTCACATCAATGTTGTTAATTGTACCTGCGTTATCAACTACGCCGCCGTCATTCAGTTTAATCATGTTACTGATATTTCCGGTTGCGGTATTATCCAGTTCACCGCTCAGAACTGTCAGCATCTGGCTGGTAACAGTTCCTGCGTTGGTAACGCTACCCGGCGTGGTATTGGTTATTACAACGGATTGAGTAAAGTTGGTTGACTGCCCTTCGGCGGTGATCGTATCTCCCCCGGTGTAGACAAGGCTAACTGCCGGATCGGTCGGGTTATACACACCGGCGGTTTGGCAATTGCCAAACGTACAGATAGTGCCGTAATTGATAATGGTGCCCAAACCGTCAGTATAAAAAGCCTGGCCGACATCGGTATCAATATTGATCACACCGGTTTTGTCATTAATCGCCACGCCGGTGCCAACAGCGCCCATTGCGAACAGTTGGTTATTCTGTTGCTTCGTGACGTTTTCATCCGTCGTCAGATTGATAGTGCCCTGGTTTACCGCTGTACCGCCGTTCAGCGCCAGCATACCAAAACCTTCATTGTTGACGTTGATTGTGCCTGTATTCAACCCGGTGGCATCTGCCCAGCCAGTCTCGGTCGATCCCACCAACATACCACCGCCCATTAGATATGGAGTATTCGTCTGCCAATAGGCTTCGCTGGTGATATTGCCATTATCATCCAGAGTCGGGATAAAACTATCGACGTTAATTTCTCCGGCATTAATGGCAGTACCTTTTGCTGAAGAAACGCCATAGGTTCCTGCGCCATGCAGATTAATCAGCGCATTAGCTTCGTTAGTGGCCTGCCCATAATTATCCGCCATTAAGGCGAAGAACACTCTGTTATACCAGGGAAGGGGGTAAGCCGCTTCGCCATCACCTCCTTGTGGCGTGGTGGCGGAAACTACGTTAATTGTACCGCCAGTCGCATTTATCGCATTTGATCCCTCTCCGCTGGCGTGAACCATCGCAACCTTTGAGTCACTGACCTGATTTTCTCCCGGCAACGCCGTTATGGTGCCGAAATTAGTGACGGTTCCGCCTGCGCGAGCCACCATCAACTCCTGTGAGGTAGCCGCATTAATGGTTCCGTAGTTATCAATATGCGTTCCGGAGTCATTTGCCATAAGAACGGCGTAAGGATAAATATATTGGGTATTGATTAAATTGCCGGTAACGTCAATAACGGAGTCTCTGTTGAGAGTGACCGTTGCACCATCCGAAGCTGCAACAAGCGTAACCTGACCCCGCAGCGTGCTGGCATCCACGCTGGAGTGACCACTGACGTTAACCGTATTCATGCCAGAAACGTTTACACCGGTTACAACCTCCTCAGCGCCTGTTCCTGAAACGTTAATACCGCCCTGCAGATTAACGGTATTACCTTTACCAGTAACGTTGAGCCCCCGCATATTGGCTTCCACCGTAGCCATCCCCTCATTGAATGAGAAGTTTATGCTGCCGTTTAAATCAATGGTGTTATTATCACCGCTAATATTTATCCCATCCAGCGGTGACGGTACGCGGGTACTTTCGGTCCCCATACTCGATATCAGGTTGATATTTCCGTCCAGGGTGATATCGCTACCATTACCCGTCATATTGATGCCCGTTGCACCCTGGAACAATCCGCTATCGTCTTTTTCCTGGATAACGTTGATATCTCCCCGCAACTCGACCTGCTCGCGATCGCCCGTAATAGCGACACCCGTTCCATTTTTTGAGATGTCGATTTCGCCAACATTGGTAAACTGTACGTCATCGCCGTCGATCATGACGCCGTTCGAATTCTTATCCACAACGGTAATTTTGCCCGTGTTGCCGATGGTCGCGCGATCGCCGCTGACATCAATGCCGTGCGCTGCACCGCTAACAAACAGGTCGCCATTCTGGAGGACACGGGTATCATCACCAGTTAACCGTGTACCCACCGCGTTCACCCCATCAACGGTCATATCCCCTGAAATTTCGAGGTTGTTTCCGTTGCCAGATAAACTTACGCCCGTTGCATTTTCACCTTCAATACTCAGCTCATAAGTTGTCAGCGTGATGCTGTTGCCGCTGCCGCTTACCTCCAGCCCGGTCGTGGCGTCGTTGACGGACATCTTGCCTGAAAGTGAAATACTGCCCTCATCACCGGCAACGTTAACGCCCGTACCACTATTTTTGGTGGTGATATCCCCCACGTTGACGAAGGTGGCGTTGTCGCCGTCGATCAGCACGCCGAATGGATTGCCATCGTGCCCCGTCTCGCCAACCGTAATATCACCGATATTCATAAACGTGACATCACTGCCATCCAGCAATACGCCAATGGATTTATCATCCACTACGGTAATATTGCCTTTGTTACTGACAATGGTGCCGTTACCCTCGACGTCAATACCGTGTGCAGCGCCGCTGACGTAAAGATCGCCTTCCTGCTTAATAAGCGCGTCATCACCGATAATTTTGGTCGCCGCCGAGTTTTCACCATCGACGGTCATATTCCCTTTATTATCAATAACAGCATCGTCACCGTTAATCAGGCTACCTGTACCGCCGTTAGTAAATGTGGCGTCACCCTGGGTATTAATCGTCGCGTTGTCACCGTTGACAATAACGGCCGTACCGCCATCCACTTCGGTTTCACCATTGTTATTGATGGTGATGTTATCGCCCGTCAGGATACCGACAATGGAACCTTCGCCAATCGCAGTGGTTTTACCGTCATTGTTCAGAACAATATTATCGCCTTCCACGGTCATTACCGTACCGCCATTCAGCGCGGTGTTGCCGCCCTGGTCGGTAATAATGGCGTCACTGACTTTGATATCGTTGCCCGTGGTTCCATCAACTACCACACCAGCTTCTTTGGTGATGTGGATTTTGCCCTCGTCGTCGTAGCTCCAGGTGATTCCACCCGCTTTGTTAACACCTTCGAAGACTGCCGTGTTGCTGTCTTCATTTACCTTCCACTGTTTGACAATTGTCTGGCGACCGTCTTTTGCCGTCAGGGTATAGCTGCCATCCGCATTCTCGGTGTAGGTAAACGCTGCGTTACGGATTTGCAGCGTTTTTTCAGCTTGATCCCAGGTCACGTTGTTGTTGTATTTGATCGGGTCCGGTTTATCATCCGGTGGTACTGGCGTGTCTCCGCCATCGTCCGGCGGCACTGGCGTGTCACCACCATCATCTGGCGGTACTGGTGTATCACCGCCATCATCCGGTGATACTGGCGGGTCACCACCATCATCTGGCGGTACTGGTGTATCACCGCCATCATCCGGTGGTACTGGCGTATCACCGCCATCGTCCGGCGGTACTGGCGTATCACCGCCATCGTCCGGCGGTACTGGTGTATCACCGCCATCGTCCGGCGGTACTGGCGTATTACCGCCATCATCCGGCGGTACTGGCGTATTACCGCCATCATCCGGCGGTACTGGCGTATTACCGCCATCATCCGGCACCGGAGACCGATCGTCGTGATGGTGATTATTATCATCGTGTAGGGCATAGACCGCGACACCTGTTACTACCGCCGCCAGACCAGCGGCAGCCCAGGGTAAAACGGCACTGTCTTTAAGATCTCTACATTCTGCCGGTAAATTCTCAAGCTGTTCTTTATTTAATATGTGAATATTTGCCGGACAGGATATTTTGCTGGATTTCCGTGTTTCGTCGGCTGACTCGGTTGTAGTGGTATCCGCAGCCCATGTCTGGCTACTTAACGCCATCGCAACACAGACAGACAACAATTTTTTCCTTTGCATATATAACTCCTTAAAAATAGTTCTTGCATAACAAACTACACAAGACTTAAAGACAGAAAGCACTAAATGCTTGCAACGAAGCATTTAATAAACAAAATTTATTTTATTCATGCGGCGAATACTAAGGTAGATCAGTTCAGAAATAACAATAAAACAATTATTAAATTATATTCTGCGAGAAAATCATTTTAAACAAATAATTAAAGACCGGAGAGAAAAAGACATTAATAATTCATTCATACAGAAAATAAAATATTAAATTTTATCTATTTTGATGATGAGTTGAAATTATTTACCGCTATAACAAGAGGATATATAAGAAATATTAATAACAATGACTTACACTCTAATAATGCTCAGTATTATAAAATAATGCCAATATAGATATTTTGTTTCTAATAGTAATTTATTTTCGCAACCATTTACCATTAATCCCCTGCACATATTCACCCGGCTTCGCGCGAGCGACAAGTTTTTGCCCTGCCAGTTTCGCTATCTCATCTGTGGATACATTATTCTGCTTTGCCAGTTGCTGGTAACTACGATTACGAGCTTCATTAATATCTCTTACCAATGCCTGTGTTTCGGCATCCGTTTCCAGCGCCACCAGGTAACCGTTAAGCGTTTCACCGACCCGCCCCTGACTTCTGGCTTCATTCAGGGTCAATGCCATCGCACTGCTGCTCATCAGGCCAATAATCCACACCATTATGAGTAATGTTCTTTTCATCATTACCTCAAAAAAGATCGCTACGGGTTTTAAGCAGGTCTTCAACATCTTTGTCCGCTTTGATGATGATCTCATGCTCAATTTTAACGTTCATATTAATGGTGATTGGCTCCTTCGGCGCAGCCACCTCTATGCGCGGAGTGCAACCAACCAACATAAAAGAAGACGCGAGCGCGGCTATCACTATTTTCATTGTTTTTCCTCACATTCTTTTCCTGACGGGCAGCCATTTTCCGGGATACGGGCATTCTGTTCCAGCCACGCCTGGAGATTATCGCCAAAGCGTAAACTGCGCCATAACGTAAAAATATTCTCTTCGTGACTGTAATTAAGATTCACAGTGCCTGTTTTGCCATCAACCCGACTATTACCGCTGATCGTTGCCTGCATGGTTAATACACCGAGATTATCTAAATTAATTTTTGTCGATGAACGGCTAATTTCCATATAGCGCAACCAGTTGATAGCAGTTCCGGCGGTCATATTGTCTTTTGCTACTGCATCCGCCGTGTCTTTATCCAGACGTAAAGTCATGGGGCCTGAGTTTGCCAGCCAACCATCTTTTACAATCCATTTTTCATTATTCAGCCATAATGGCAAGGCACCACTAAATGCCCCTGACATAGCGAATTGTTTCGGGTTGACGGCGCTAATCAGTTCACTGGATGAGAGATTATTCAGGCGCAATAGCGCCGGATCGTGCTGCGGCATACGTAATTGTTTCATCAGCACGTTACCGCCTAAAACATCAACACTCACATTGGTCAGTAGCAAGGGTTCATCTTCGGTCCACGGATAACGCCCCTGAAGATCGGCAGTGATATTTTTTGCCGTCACAAGGTTAACCACTTCAGCAATACGTAATGATACAGGTCGTCGCGTCCCCAGGTGCCACGCACCGTCGCCAAAACGGAACGGTAGTACAAAGTCGACGCCGTTGACCTGGTTATCAGGCATCCAGGCGCGGCCACCTTTTAATACGCCATGCCCCCCCGCACGGAAGCCTTGATCAGGCGCAGCGGAAAAGGCCACCTGAGCATACAGCTCGCCATCGCGTAGGTTCATCTTCCAGTCAGGTGGCACCAGCGGCTGAAATACAGTGAGTGATTGTTTAGGCCACCAGGCGTTACCGCGCAGACGAATACCGTCCCAGCGACCATTTACCCGTACCGGACCAATCTCGCCAGCATGTAAATCGCCTTTGAAGAGGAAATAAGTTGGTTCGCGCCCTTCAACACTAAATTTTAAGGTTGATGGCGGTAACACGCTGCCCCCCGTGAAAAGCGTTTGCCCTGCATCCAGCGAAAGCGCACCACTAAAAGACGGATTCTGAGCGTCGCGTACCCAGACAACGGGTTTATCAAGAATTAAGTGCGGCGTTTCCACCGTCATTGTGCCATATTGCAACTGGTCGAAACCGGTCGAAAGATCGGTAAGCGTAATCGTGCTGTCATGCCACTCACCTTTTCCTGCGACATCCCAGTTGGCATTCATCGGGGTAAAACTGCCTTTTCCCCAGTAACGCCACTGCCAGCGTCCTGCATCAGGGAGAAAATCGTTCGCCTGACCATCCATATGCAGCACAAAGTCGCCCAGTTCATTTTCATGTGCCTGCAAAATAGCCTGCAAGCGCCCGTCAACACCACGTTGAGTGACTTTTACCCCCGCTAAAGGCCAGCGGATTTCATCGATGTCCAGTGAATCGATGACTCTCCCCTTTGAACGTAATAACGCGCCAGGCTCAAAGGCCAGCGTTGGGTCAGTCAGACTTCCGCTTAGCTGCGCCGGTAAGCGAGCATATAAAATAAGATCCGCCTGTTTCGCTTCACCGGTCAGCTGCAGTGGCATCTGACTGTTATCCATGCTTAATTTTCCTGGGCCAAAATTAAGCACCGCATTGCCCTTACCCGCTTTTCCCTGGGTCAGCACACTCAGCCGACCACTGACTAATGCGTTCTCAAGCCCGGCCTGCCAGTTATCGACTTTGACACCCAACCGTCCACTAAGGGGAAAACCTGCATACGGCCAGCTCCAGCGACCATCACTTACCGTCAATTGCTGACGTGTAATTTCCCATGGTAAATCGAGCAACGGATCGCCGTTATCTCGTGTCATCACAATCAATTGCCCGCTATTTTCCTGCCACTCAAGTTCAGCATCCACCAGCGACGGTTCCTGCGGCAAATTCAACGTCGCAGTAGCATGGCCACTTACAGGAAGCCCATCCGGCACTAGCGGCAGGGTAAATTCTCCCACCAGTTTTACCGGCGGCTGATTTTCGAACGCGGCAACATCCAGCTCGCTGACTGTAAGTTGTTGCCCTTTAAGCTGGCCTTGAAATTTAACTTTTTCGCCCTGATAACGCAGTTGCTGGATATCAGAGGTTAACGCGAGAGAGAGTTTTCCCTGCCATTCCTGCCAGGGAGAAAAGATCAGTTTATCAATATTGATCCAGGTGTTAGGCAACATGGCTTGCCACTGCGCGAGGGTCTTCGGCGCGGCTGGAGAGGGTTCTTCCTGTGGCAATTTCGCCAGGCAATTAGAGTCAAGTTCTACGGTACCGACATTCAATAACCAGCGGCTGGGATGTGAAAGACTGGCGTTGGTGATATGTGCAAGCTGACAATCTCCCACCAGATAACGGAGATCGGGAATGATTAAACCTTTACGCGTAATGCGTGGACTTTCATCTAATGCAATACGTGTACCGAGCGGTAGCCAGATGCCCGCCAGCGTGGGCACCCACAATCCGAGCGTCATCAGCAACGTCAACGGCACAAGAATAATCAGTAATAGCAGCGCGAGAACAGCTTTATATTTACCCAACATGGGTAGTTAATATCCTGATTTAGCGAAAAATTAAGCATTCAATACGGGTATTGTGGCATGTTTAACCGTTCAGTTGAAGGTTGCGCCTACACTAAGCATAGTTGTTGATGAATTTTTCAATATCGCCATAGCTTTCAATTATATTTGAAATTTTGTAAAATATTTTTAGTAGCTTAAATGTGATTCAACATCACTGGAGAAAGTCTTATGAAACTCGCCGTTTATAGCACAAAACAGTACGACAAGAAGTACCTGCAACAGGTGAACGAGTCCTTTGGCTTTGAGCTGGAATTTTTTGACTTTCTGCTGACGGAAAAAACCGCTAAAACTGCCAATGGCTGCGAAGCGGTATGTATTTTCGTAAACGATGACGGCAGCCGCCCGGTGCTGGAAGAGCTGAAAAAGCACGGCGTTAAATATATCGCCCTGCGCTGTGCCGGTTTCAACAACGTCGACCTTGACGCGGCAAAAGAACTGGGGCTGAAAGTAGTCCGTGTTCCAGCCTATGATCCAGAGGCCGTTGCTGAACACGCCATCGGTATGATGATGACGCTGAACCGCCGTATTCACCGCGCGTATCAGCGTACCCGTGACGCTAACTTCTCTCTGGAAGGTCTGACCGGCTTTACTATGTATGGCAAAACAGCGGGCGTTATCGGCACCGGTAAGATCGGTGTGGCGATGCTGCGCATTCTGAAAGGTTTTGGTATGCGTCTGCTTGCGTTCGATCCGTACCCAAGTGCGGCGGCGCTGGAGCTCGGTGTGGAGTATGTCGATCTGCCGACCCTGTTCTCTGAATCAGACGTTATCTCCCTGCACTGCCCACTAACGCCGGAGAACTACCACCTGCTGAATGAGGCGGCGTTTGATCAGATGAAAAACGGCGTAATGATCGTCAACACCAGTCGTGGCGCATTGATTGATTCCCAGGCGGCAATTGAAGCTCTGAAAAACCAGAAAATTGGCTCGCTGGGGATGGACGTGTATGAAAACGAACGCGATCTGTTCTTTGAAGATAAATCCAACGACGTGATCCAGGATGACGTGTTCCGTCGTCTGTCTGCCTGCCATAACGTGCTGTTTACCGGACACCAGGCATTCCTGACGGCAGAAGCTCTGACCAGTATTTCCCAGACCACGCTGCAAAACTTAAGTAATCTGGAAAAAGGCGAATCCTGCCCGAACGAACTGGTTTAATCCTGCTGCTCCCCTGCAAACCAGGGGAGCTTATTCAGATAATCCCCAAAGATCTTTCATCCACTATTCTTAAAATATATTTTGTAGGACGGGTAAGGCGCGTCGCGTTGCATTCGGCAGTCAGCACCTGATTTATACCTTAAGTTGAGAACCAAAATGAAGAAAGTAGCCACGCTTGTTGCGTTAAGCCTGCTGATGGCGGGATGTGTAAGTAATGACAAAATTGCTGTGACGCCAGAACAATTACAGCATCACCGCTTTGTGCTGGAAAGTGTCAACGGTCAACCTGTTACCAGCGATAAAAACCCGCCAGAAATCAGCTTTGGTGAAAAGATGATGATTTCTGGCAACATGTGCAACCGCTTTAGCGGCGAGGGTAAACTTTCTGGCGGTGAACTGAAAGTTAAAGGACTGGCAATGACCCGCATGATGTGTGCCAACCCACAGCTTAACGAACTCGATCACACCATCAGCGAAATGCTGAAAGAAGGTGCGCAGGTAGATCTGACCGCCAACCAGTTGACGCTGGCAACCGCGAAACAGACATTAACTTATAAACTGGCAGATTTAATGAATTAATAGCTGCCACAGCTTCCGGCGGCAAGTGACTGTTCGCTACAGCGTTTGCCGTTGGGTAATGCACACATTCCAATAGCCGTTCCGTCAAGTTGACGGGCAACGGATAGCGAACCACCAATCATCGCGCAATTTGCTTCACCGCTACTGGACATGGACGCTTTTAAACCTGGCGCCACATGCGCCGCAGTTGCCTGCTGAACTGGTTCACTACTACACGCCGATAACAATAAAGCGGCACACCCGACCCACAACACTGCTCGCATCTTTACTTCCTCTAATCTTTAAACCAAACGACACCGCCGTAAATAATAGGCAGCACAGACGACGACGTCGAGAACAACTATGTGTGTTGCAACGCATTGTTACTTTTTTATGGCTATTTTTTTGTCCACTGTTTGATCAAAACATTCATTACGCTGATATGGGGGACACAAAAGCGAAAATGCAACAGAAAGCCATTTGCTAAAATTGAGAGATAACTACTGGGCGCGCAGCTTTTTCGTGTGCCCCTCATTTGCGCAATGTAAGGGTGTCGTATGATCACAATTGATGGTAATGGCGCGGTAGCTTCGGTGGCATTTCGCACCAGTGAAGTTATCGCCATCTACCCTATTACCCCAAGTTCCACGATGGCGGAACAGGCCGATGCATGGGCCGGAAACGGCTTGAAAAACGTGTGGGGAGATACGCCCCGCGTGGTTGAAATGCAGTCAGAAGCTGGTGCTATCGCGACTGTGCACGGCGCTTTGCAAACGGGTGCTCTCTCGACATCATTTACATCATCGCAGGGTTTACTGCTGATGATTCCGACGTTGTACAAACTGGCGGGCGAACTGACGCCGTTTGTACTGCATGTAGCAGCGCGTACCGTCGCTACTCATGCGCTCTCTATTTTTGGCGATCATTCAGACGTGATGGCCGTGCGCCAAACCGGTTGCGCCATGTTGTGTGCAGCAAACGTTCAGGAAGCGCAGGACTTCGCTCTCATTTCACATATCGCAACACTAAAAAGCCGTGTGCCGTTTATTCATTTTTTTGATGGTTTCCGCACGTCCCACGAGATCAACAAAATCGTTCCACTGGCTGACGACACGATTCTTGAACTGATGCCGCAGGCAGAAATTGATGCCCACCGCGCCCGCGCGCTGAACCCGGAACATCCGGTAATTCGCGGCACCTCGGCTAACCCGGACACCTACTTCCAGTCACGTGAAGCCACCAACCCGTGGTACAACGCAGTTTACGACCATGTTGAACAGGCGATGAATGATTTCGCCGCCGCTACGGGTCGTCAGTATCAGCCTTTTGAATACTACGGGCATCCACAAGCAGAACGGGTGATTATCCTGATGGGATCTGCCATCGGTACTTGTGAAGAAGTGGTTGATGAGTTACTTACCCGTGGCGAAAAAGTCGGGGTGCTGAAAGTTCGACTATACCGCCCGTTCTCCGCCAAACACTTACTGCAAGCATTGCCAGACTCCGTGCGAACTGTCGCGGTGCTGGATCGTACCAAAGAGCCGGGCGCCCAGGCAGAGCCACTGTATCTGGACGTAATGACCGCGCTGGCGGAAGCCTTTAATAATGGCGAGCGTGAAACACTGCCACGCGTCATTGGCGGGCGCTATGGCTTATCATCCAAAGAGTTTGGCCCGGATTGTGTGCTGGCAGTATTTGCCGAACTTAACGCAGCCAAACCCAAACCCCGTTTTACCGTCGGTATTTACGATGATGTAACCAATCTGTCGCTACCATTGCCAGAAAATACCCTGCCAAACTCCGCGAAGCTGGAAGCCCTGTTTTATGGTCTGGGCAGTGATGGCAGCGTTTCCGCGACTAAAAACAATATCAAGATTATCGGTAACTCCACGCCGTGGTATGCACAGGGTTATTTTGTTTACGACTCCAAAAAAGCCGGTGGTCTGACAGTTTCTCACCTGCGCGTAAGCGAACATCCCATTCGTTCTGCATATCTGATTCCCCAGGCTGATTTTGTTGGTTGCCACCAGTTGCAGTTTATCGACAAATATCAGATGGCAGAACGTCTGAAACCCGGCGGTATTTTCCTGCTTAACACGCCGTACAGTGCCGATGAAGTCTGGTCGCGGTTGCCGCAAGAAGTGCAGGCGGTGCTGAATCAGAAAAAAGCACGCTTTTATGTCATTAACGCAGCGAAAATCGCGCGTGAATGTGGACTGGCGGCTCGTATTAATACCGTAATGCAGATGGCGTTTTTCCACCTGACACAAATTCTGCCTGGCGACAGCGCCCTGGCTGAATTGCAGGGCGCGATTGCCAAAAGCTACAGCAGCAAAGGCCAGGATCTGGTGGAGCGCAACTGGCAGGCACTGGCGCTGGCGCGAGAATCCGTGGAAGAAGTCCCGTTACAGCCGGTCAATCCACATAGTGCAAATCGTCCGCCGGTGGTTTCCGATGCTGCACCTGATTTCGTTAAAACCGTTACCGCTGCGATGCTCGCCGGACTTGGCGATGCCCTCCCCGTTTCGGCGCTACCGCCAGACGGCACATGGCCAATGGGAACCACTCGCTGGGAAAAACGCAATATCGCCGAAGAGATCCCCATCTGGAAAGAGGAACTCTGTACCCAATGTAACCACTGCGTCGCTGCTTGCCCACACTCCGCTATTCGCGCAAAAGTGGTGCCACCCGAAGCAATGGAAAACGCCCCTGCCAGCCTGCATTCGCTGGATGTCAAATCGCGCGATATGCGCGGGCAGAAATATGTGTTGCAGGTCGCACCGGAAGATTGCACCGGCTGTAATCTGTGCGTTGAAGTCTGCCCGGCGAAAGACCGACAGAATCCAGAGGTCAAAGCCATCAATATGATGTCGCGTCTGGAACATGTGGAAGAAGAGAAAATCAATTACGATTTCTTCCTGAACTTACCAGAAATCGACCGCAGCAAACTGGAACGTATTGATATTCGGACTTCGCAGTTAATCACACCGCTGTTTGAATATTCTGGTGCTTGTTCCGGTTGTGGCGAAACGCCATATATCAAATTGCTTACTCAGCTCTATGGCGACCGGATGTTAATCGCTAACGCTACTGGCTGTTCGTCAATTTACGGCGGTAACCTGCCATCCACACCGTATACCACTGATGCCAATGGTCGAGGTCCTGCCTGGGCGAATTCACTGTTTGAAGATAACGCCGAATTTGGCCTGGGCTTCCGCCTGACGGTCGATCAGCATCGTGTCCGCGTGCTGCGTCTGCTGGATCAGTTTGCCGATAAAATCCCGGCGGAGTTACTGGCAGCGTTGAAATCAGACGCCACGCCAGAAGTTCGTCGCGAACAGGTTGCCACGCTGCGCCAGCATCTCAAAGATGTGAGTGAAGCTCATGAACTGCTACGCGACGCTGATGCGTTGGTGGAAAAATCAATCTGGCTGATTGGTGGCGACGGCTGGGCTTACGATATCGGCTTCGGTGGTCTGGATCATGTATTGAGCCTGACGGAAAACGTCAACATTCTGGTACTGGATACGCAATGCTACTCCAATACCGGCGGTCAGGCGTCTAAAGCAACGCCGCTTGGCGCGGTGACTAAGTTTGGTGAACACGGCAAACGCAAAGCGCGTAAAGATCTCGGCGTCAGTATGATGATGTACGGTCATGTTTATGTGGCGCAGATTTCTCTCGGCGCGCAGTTGAACCAGACGGTAAAAGCGATTCAGGAAGCGGAAGCCTATCCGGGGCCGTCGCTGATCATTGCTTACAGCCCGTGTGAAGAGCACGGTTATGACCTGGCATTGAGCCACGACCAGATGCGCCAACTCACCGCAACCGGCTTCTGGCCGCTGTATCGCTTTGATCCACGTCGTGCCGATGAAGGCAAACTGCCACTGGCGCTGGATTCTCGTCCGCCATCAGAGGCTCTGGAAGAGACATTGCTCCATGAGCAACGTTTCCGCCGTCTGAATTCGCAACAGCCAGAAGTGGCGGAACAGTTATGGAAAGATGCCGCAGCCGATCTGCAAAAACGCTATGACTTCCTCGCGCAAATGGCAGGAAAAACGGATAAAAGTGGCACCGAGTAGCGTCGTCGGATAAGGATTATCCGGAACGAAAAAAAGCCCGAATGAAAGTTCGGGCTTGTCTTTTTATTTGTTGGGAAAGAAATAGCTATAGCAATGACCCAACGATAAATAATATCTGTGACAATAAAGGCATATAACCCACGCAGAATAACGCATCATTTTTTAAAAGTATAATTTTTATTTTGTATGTATAACCATCAAATCATTCACCAAACTAATCATCATTTCCCAGGAATTATTTGATTAAGGTTTTACTTAAGGCGTAACAAATGACACTTATCGGCTAATGGAACTTTTCCTTTAGGATGTTTTCACTTCCCAAACGGGGAGAGAAAGGCAAATAAAATAACTAAAGGATTTTTTCAATGAAAAGCAAAATACTGGCACTCTTAATCCCTGCCCTGCTCGCCGCAGGTGCTGTACATGCAGCAGAAATTTATAATAAAGACGGCAATAAATTAGATCTTTATGGCAAAGTTGATGGCCTGCACTATTTTTCTGATAGTTCTGCAAAAGATGGCGATCAGAGCTATGCACGTCTTGGATTTAAAGGCGAAACACAAATTAACGATCAACTCACTGGCTATGGTCAGTGGGAATATAATATTCAGGCAAACAATACTGAATCCTCAGAAAACCAATCCTGGACTCGTCTGGCATTCGCCGGATTGAAATTTGCAAATTACGGTTCTTTCGATTACGGACGTAATTACGGTGTAATGTACGACGTAGAGGGCTGGACCGATATGCTGCCAGAATTTGGCGGTGACTCCTACACCAATGCAGACAACTTTATGACCGGTCGTGCTAATGGCGTAGCGACATATCGTAATACTGATTTCTTCGACCTGGTTAATGGTCTGAACTTCGCAGTGCAGTATCAGGGTAATAACGAAGGTGCAAACAACGGTCAGGAAGGCACCAACAACGGACGTGATGTTCGTCATGAAAACGGCGACGGCTGGGGGCTTTCCACAACCTACGATTTAGGTATGGGCTTTAGCGCGGGCGCGGCATACACCTCCTCAGACCGCACCAATGACCAGGTTAACCATACTGCGGCGGGTGGCGATAAAGCCGATGCCTGGACTGCCGGGATTAAATATGATGCTAACAACATTTATCTGGCAACCATGTATTCCGAAACGCGTAATATGACACCATTTGGCAACAGCGATTACGCCGTTGCGAACAAGACCCAGAACTTTGAAGTCACTGCCCAATATCAGTTTGACTTTGGTCTGCGTCCGGCAGTGTCTTTCCTGATGTCTAAAGGGCGTGACCTGAACGCTGCTGGTGGTGCTGATAACCCGGCCGGTGTTGACGATAAAGATCTGGTCAAATACGCCGATGTTGGCGCAACATATTATTTCAACAAAAATATGTCTACCTATGTTGACTATAAAATTAACTTGTTGGATGAAGATGACAGCTTCTACGCCGCCAACGGTATCTCTACCGATGATATTGTCGCTTTAGGTCTGGTTTATCAGTTCTAATCCTGCCTGCCCGCCTCTCTGGCGGGCTTTTTCTACTTATTAAATCCTGCTTAATCTAAATTAAAAATGTGAACTCCGTCATTATACAAAAGACCTCATCTGGCGTTACACTTTATGCGGATACTAAAACAGGAGGTTTTATGAACAGAACGATTCTTGTCCCTATCGATATTTCCGATTCAGAATTAACTCAACGCGTGATTAGCCATGTTGAGGCCGAGGCAAAGATTGATGATGCAGAGGTTCATTTCCTGACGGTAATACCTTCGCTGCCCTACTATGCCTCTCTGGGTTTAGCGTATTCCGCAGAATTACCGGCAATGGATGACCTGAAAGCGGAAGCTAAATCGCAACTGGAAGAGATAATTAAAAAATTCAAGCTGCCGACTGACAGAGTGCATGTTCATGTTGAAGAAGGTTCGCCAAAAGACCGCATTCTGGAAATGGCGAAAAAGATCCCTGCTCATATGATCATCATTGCCTCCCATCGACCGGATATCACCACCTACCTGCTCGGCTCTAACGCCGCCGCCGTCGTGCGTCATGCAGAGTGCTCCGTGCTGGTCGTGCGCTAAAAACTAACGCCCGCACGTCGCTGCGGGCTTTTTGATTCATTTCGCAAATGTGCTGACATTTTCCCCTCTAATCCGTACCATACACGCCACAGTTTTTATATCAGATTTCTTATGCTGGACATTCCGGCATGACGCATACTCTTCTGATGCCATATAACGAATTGAGTCGCTTTTAAATGTCGCAAAATCAAGAAATTAGTAAGAAAGAACAATACAACCTGAACAAGTAAGGGCAAAAATCACAACTATCTGACTCATAAGTATTTTATTTATTTTTCAATATGTTAAACATTATCGGCAACTACAATAAGCCACGATAACCCACTCTTTTTTTGCCCCATTTTTGCCCCTTTTGCAGCGTTTTGCCCCATTTTTGCCACCGAAAAAATTCTAAGAATTCTCATTCTGTGGCCTGTGAGTTGGCCCATGATTTCTTTCCTAGAGAATCAGTTCCGGCTGTAAATCCACTAACGGAATTTCACCAGCCAACCACAATACATTCTCGCATACAGCGTAGCGTGGTTCTCTTTACGATTTAAAGCTGTGCTGGTGAATTATGAGCAATTCGAATCCATGCATAACGTGTGGTGCCTGTTGTGCATTTTTCCTCGTCTCTTTTACCGGGCTGAAATCGATGATGCTGGCTGTACCATCCCCGTTAGGTTCACAGAGCACATATCCCCTTATCTCCGAAGCATAAGCGGTACGAATCAGGAAAACCCAAGATGTATTGCCCTAGCCAACCGCTCTAGGAAAAACGCTTACTGCACAATATATAAAAATCGCTCATCTACATGCAGTGAATTCGCGATGCCTGGTCTGAATGGAGAAGTAAAGGAGGAGTGAAATCGAGCCAGAGCCAAGCTGGACTTCCCCCAATTTAAACCCTTTTTCAGCCTGAAACAAAGTTACATGACTTCGCATCAAAATAGTACGCTCTAACAAAAAATGTCAGATGTCTGCAGGCTTGTTAGTTCGGCTAAAAAATCTAAATCGAGTTCAACATGACATGACCAACAACGCAATAAAAGATATCGGATTCACCGCAAATAGGTACAATCGAAGTCTGCTCTTCCCCTACATATGCCATACACAGAGCATAATTTCACACTAATTATCAGTATGAATACTGACCGCCTCAAATGGCTCTGTGACATACATCACAAATAATAACACATTAAAAATTTCACTCAAAATTCACTATATACACCTTAAATTAGCAGGCATATTAATAACCAGCAAACCATTCAAAAGTCATCTTTACAGAAAAAGATAATTTCAGCATCTATAACAAATGGTATACTGATTTAGAATAAGTTACCCTGAGACATATTTATTGATACACATGAATAAATATGCATTTTTTTAGGTGGCAGCATGACTACTCGTACAGTACCTGTAAGTTTAAAAATATTTTCCATTATATTCATCTTTGTTTCATTTTTTCTCATGCAGTTACATGAGAAAAATTGGCTATACCTTACACAAACAACCCAAACCAACTATATTATCTTTATTGTAGGCCTGTTTTTTATAAACCTTATGATTTGTATATTTATGTTTTTATACTATACATCTCATCAAAAACAAATTTGCCTGCTGATTCTAGCCATTGCATTCCTGAACAATCTCTATTATTTTGTAGAGACAATAATTATTGTGCAAACACCAATATCTTCTGAATCCTTAATAATCCAGAAGGCAAATGACGCCGCAATATTTTACTTTTTCCGTCAAATAAGCTTTGTGTTAATTTCCTGTGTTGCTATTTTTTCAAGCCATTCAAAAGAAATTTACACTTGTGCAAATAGAAAAAATACATTCACAATACTATTTGCCATACTAATTCTTATTTTCATATCATTTACAGCCAAAATATTAAGTAGCGCGAATGAAAGCTACTCTATTAATATAGTATACTATTCCTCCGTCAGCCATCAATTGACATGGAATACATTCTACATTAAGACGATAATTTATTTCTGGCTATTACTTCTTGTTTCTTCATGTTTTTTTATTAAAAATTATTCAAAAATATGGTTTTGCATTAGCTTTATCAGCATTGCTCTAGCATGTGATAACTTAATATTATTGCATTTTATGGATTCACGTTATCCTATATGGTATTGGGCCAAAGGGTTTGAACTAGCATCCAGCCTATATATCATATGCACTCTAATGTATTTTATATTTTTGAAATTAAAATATTCAGATTATCTGGCATCACACGATTTTTTAACTAACACTTATAATAGAGGTGGTTTTTTAAATGCCTTCAAGACAATATTAAAAAATAACAATAATAATTCCATTTGTGTATTAATGCTCGACATTGATCACTTCAAGAAGATAAATGACCAGCATGGACATCACACTGGAGATATAGTAATAAGCACAGTAACAAAGATTATTGCAAAGACAATCAGGAACAAAGATTTATTCGGCCGACTTGGAGGGGAAGAATTCGCCATTGTATTCAATGATCTTTCATTTTCTCAGATCTCAGCAATCAGCGAAAGAATAAGAAGGAATGTTGAAGTGAAAACACAAAATCTTACTGTTAAATATGGGGTTGAAAGAGTCACTATCAGCATAGGTGGGTTCATCACTCTTTCAAATAAACTCATGCCTTCAGAAATCTTGGCTCAAGCAGATGAATCGCTATATGAAGCCAAAAGAACTGGCAGAAACAAGGTAATCATACATAGCGAGCTATCATAGCTATTTAGTGGCAACAGACGATATTATACTTACTGATCATTAAACCGCAGCATATTACCAGTATAATTTGCTGCGGAATATAATTAACTAGTTTTCAATTAGCTGCAGGAATGAGAGGCCACTCAGTATCCGGTGCAGTTGATGTATCAACACGGTTCAGCAACACCCGATACTTCTTCCAGGCTTCCAGCAACGAGGTTTCGCCCTCCGTTGCATATACAGCTCACCTTTTTCACCCGCGATTAATCAACAGCCAGACCAGCAGACACGCCACCACCGGCACAGCAAAATCCATCAGGCTTGCCACATCCCATGCACGTGGATCAAAACCGCCCCACCACGGCATATTCATTCGCTTGCCATGCCCGAACATTTCAATCCAGCGATATTCTGCCTGGGTGTGTTCACGCGCAATGAAGAACGTACAACCGGCTATCGCTCCGTAAGCCCAGTTCCCGGTAAAAAGACCAACCAGTACCTGCGCAGCCACAGCACAAAGCGCGTGAAGGAAAGGTGTTATATCCATTACTCCTCCTTTATCCAATATCGCTTCGGGAAGTTAATAACAACTTTAATTCTGACTCAAGTTCATCAACTCTTTCAGTCAGCTTCTGGATATGGTGAATCAGTGGAACAACCAGACGTTCGTACATTACACCTTCGGCAACAAGGCCATTGCTGGAAATGGTTTCCGGTGCATCATCTTCGTTAGCTGGTCGCCAGTGAACAAACTGAGGGGCAATTTCTCCTACTTCCTCGGCAATCAATCCATAGAATCCCCAATCGCGCCTGTCATTTTCGCATTGCGACCTGTACCATACAGGGCGCATCTTGAAAATGAGATCGGCGTGCTCCGAATCTATCGTCTCTACTGAATGTTTATAGCGGATAGACGATGTTGACCGCAGCACAGACGAAATTGCGGGGTCAGGATTAAGATAAAGGTTTGCCGCCGCAGTAGTCGTGCCCAACCCCCATAAATAAAACGCTTCACGGCCAGTCAGCGGGTAAAAATCTCCACCATAACGACCACTTTCCAGATCGTTCACTTCCAGTTTGTTTTTCAGCTTATTATCAACTTCAGTTTTTGTGTATCTGGAGCTGATATCCTGCTTTGCACTGGTCATATCAGCCTGAAGCGTTGATACTTTTACGTTAATTGAGGAAATATCTTCCTTGGCTTTACTGACATCTCCCTTTAACGTGGTGATGTCTCCTGGAATTACTGTTTTTGTAACCATTGTCTTACTCCATTAAGCCCATGTCCTTACATGCTGATCTGTCGTAATGAAAGGCATTAAAGAAGATATGTTTTTACTGCCATCAACAATCCTCATGTTTACGAAAAAACCACCGCGATCAATGCCTGTACATCTTTCGTTTTCTGGTTCCTCGTAATCAATAATGCAGCCAATAACATCAACAAGAACCCCATTTTCTTCTTCAAGACTGAACAGGCCACTGTCATATACAATTGCGTTAAACTGTTCTCTGTTATCGAATCGTAATGTTATATCCCGCATTATACGTATTCCTTAAGCTGCGTATCTGACAATGCTCTGTTCCAGAAACGGAGGTTTTTTATATGACCATTAAGGTGTCGTAATCCTGTCGTCGTTTGCCCCCCGATACGAATCACGGCTGCTTCACGAATATATTTCCATACTGTTTTGGTTTCAGTGCTTATATTCTTATTTGCAAATGAACATGTCATGCCGTCAGCCTTAACCCTGAATCCCATAACGAGATCTCTTACTCCGCATGACTCATATACACGCCGGTTAGCCCCGCCTATATCGCAATACGAATAACCATCCTGACTGATAGTTCCAGAAGAACCAAACCCCATAATAAATGGGCCTCCGGACTGGTGATTTTCTGAATCAATGACACGCGGTGCAGCATTATGAGAAATAAACCAGTTTTTATGGACTTCCACCATGAACGTAAAAGGCATGGTATACATATTTTTCATCAGCGGAAATTTACATAAATCTGATGCACGAGTCGCTGGCTCTGTTGTCGTTATGATAAAGGAAGTTGCACAAGCACCATACTCGAATTGCGGGGTGGTTACTTCTATCCAGTCACCTGTTGCAAAAGACCCCACAGCTCTGTCGGCTGCAATTTGCAGCTGCGTACCAACCATTCCCCATTCTGGCAGACATTTCAGTGTTGCCTGAAAATATATCCATCCACTACCAGGGTCGATTTCAAAGTTTGCTGTTAATAGCTGGGCATTACCACCCGTAATTTGTAGTTCATGAGTCTGTAATGACAAATAGGCGTCACAAAGGAAAGTGTATCCTTCCGAGTTATACCGTTCAAAACGGATACGTGCGCGAACATTGAGATCACTTCTTACCCTGAACGACGCGGTAACATACGGACCTTTACTGTACTGATCATCGCCAGTCACATCTATGCCTTTATTACCAGCAACTGTGCATATATTTCTCCCTGTTGTCGTTCCTGCTATATCGCTTCCTACTGTGAAACGTCCATATTTAAACTCAAATTCATCTGTTGATGATGTTACAGATATACCACCGCTTTTATTCCAGGCATCAGGATTAAAACTATTTACGAACATGTTTGTTCGCTGATTCTCTATCAGCAAACCATATTTTTCAAAACGAGGAACGTTATTACCTGCTACGGTAATATGCCCGGACTTATCAATATACGTTGCTGATGAAGCCCGGCTAAATTGGCATATGCCATTAACAGGCATTGTTATTTCATCACTGCCGATGGTTATTGTTTTATAGCCCGGCGCATACCCTGTTATCGCTTCCAGAGAATCATTCAAGGGTAGCCAGATATCAGGAAGCGGAGGGACAGAAGCAGGATCAGCGGCATCTTCTGCAATCCGGGCTGCATTCTCTGCTCTTGTTGCGGCTGACGTTGCTTCTGTCTCGCTGGCTGCTGCTTTTGTTTCACTCGTCTTTGCGTTAGTTTCACTGGTTTTTGCAGCTTTTTGGCTATTAGCTGCCGCTGTTGCAGAACCAGCTGCGGCACTCTCGCTTTGGGCTGCTGCATCCTGACTGTTTTTCGCCGCAGTTTCGCTGGCTTTGGCATTCGTTTCGCTGGTCTTCGCTGCCGTCTGGCTGGACTTTGCGTTAGTTTCGCTCGTCTTCGCTGCTTTCTGGCTGTTAACCCGTCTATAGGTTTTAAGTCCTTCATTGGCGTAAACCAGCGTTCTCCACCGATGATAATTTTCTGATTAAGAATAAACATCCATAACCTCATTCAATGCGTCCCCCTGTAGTGCAGTACCACAGTCCGGTCTGCTCATCAGTTAGTCCTGATTTTTATCCACCCTGAGTAGTTCGCGCAGGGCAAAGGCATCCCCTTTTCTGGCAAGCTTAAACAATGCCGCCCGTAGCTCGGCTTCACCTTTCGCTCTGCCCTTACGGATGGACGCGTAAAAATTTGTCATTGCTTCCCGATTTTCTTTCAGTCGGTTCAGATCAACATCCAGAACGTCAGCGATTTGTTGTGCAGTCATCCGGCACGCTGCCAGAGACTCGACTTTCGAATACGGAATCATTTGTCACCCCCATTAATATGCAGGGTGTCTTCTTCCTGTATTTTTCGTGAAGGATTTTTACTGCAGCGTTGTTCCAGGTGACCTGATGGTGAATGCGTTTATGGCTGGCGCCCATCAGTGAGATTTTTACGCACGACGGCGCATACATGACGGAATAAAAACTTTTAACGTAGGTCCCGGAATCCAGATACAGCTCGGTCATTCCGCCGCTGTTTTTCTGCGTCTGTTTCTGCCCTAACTGGACAGCACCGATCGTCATAAACAATTCACCACGGCGACCGAGATTCGTGTACGTATTCACATCCTCGTTAATGCGCCCCATGAATGAGAACGGTCGATCAACCGAACAGATAAAGCTGTTCATTGCCTTGCGTTTCACCCACGAAGCATGGCCGCCATTGTCACCAAGAAAATCCCCGCCCTGCGACATAGCGATGGAAAGCGCGGGTATTGATTCGTAATACGCCAGCATTTCAGAAAGGATCGCATCCAGTTTCCTTATCGGGAAATAGGCCTGGTCATAGTTGCGATCCACCCGAAACTGGAACTCGTGATAATCATCATCGAGCTGAATGAAGTATTTACACCCGACCAGTTTTGCCAGGTCGAAACAGGCATTACGGGCGTAAAAAATTGAGCGGCGGTCACCAAAATTATCGGCTTCGTCAAAACGACTGGCAATATCGGCTTTGGAAAATACCAGCACCTGTTCACCAAATTCAGCCATGTACTGATGCCGTGTCTTATCTTCATCATCAACAACGATAAAAATTTTCCCGGTATAGCCAGCACGACGCAACGTCCGGTAAGTCAGAACTTTGTCCGGTCGCCCGTGAGTCAGAATAAAGGCGCAAAAATCATCACGCATATTCCTCCTCCCCGCTATGCATGATCGCCACCATGCGCTGCGTCATTCGGACAAATCCATTTTCAATAGCCTGCTGATAATCAATGATCACCAGCGCCGACTCCTCGAAAAGGCACTGAATTTCAGCGGGGGCATGAGCGTAATAGTCCGCAATTCTGCTGAAATTAAACACCGTGTGACGTTCTGCCGCACACAGGAGGAATTTCTCAATATCAGGATCAAGGGACGCCGAACGTATCCGGCTGATCAGCTCCTGAGTTTTCGTATCGTCGTACAGTTCACTGATATCCGGTTTACCGCCCGACGGCTCATAAACAGGCGTATCAATTTTCGTCGTATACGGCTCCTCCTTATTTCCTGTACCGGGCAAAACATCCGTCAACAGTTCATCAATTTCTGTCGGGCCGAAGCCTGTCAGGGAGACATCAAAATCAGCATTGATTAGGTCCGACAGCTCCATCCGCAACAGATCTTCATCCCAGCCAGCATTCATTGGTAGGCGATTATCTGCCAGGCGGTACGCCTTTTTCTGCTCATCCGTCAGGCCAGACAGAACAATGACCGGAACAGAATCCATTTTGAGCATTTCAGCCGCCATAACACGACCGTGACCCGCAATAATTTCGCCCTTTTCGTCAATCAGCACCGGATTAGTCCAGCCGAATTGCTTAATACTTTCTACCAGTTGTGCCACCTGCTCAGTACTGTGCGTCCTGGCGTTGTGCGCATACGGTGACAATTCTTGTAATGGGCGATAGACTATCTTTAATTTCTCGCTCATACAGCCTTGCTTTATGAATAAAACGCACCCCAGCAGCCAGTGCTACTGGGGGCGGAGGTGTTGCTGGTAAAGTTAGGTATTGGATCAATGAGTGAGTCAATATAATATTAAACTCACAATTATAAATTAGCCATATATTAGGAGCGCCAAAAAAAACCTGAAAACAATATAATAACAGGATAAATTTCAAGGCGACCAAGAATCATAGCTATGCACATTAAATATTTTGCAATGTCATTAAGCACTCCGAATGACGATGCAGTAGCCCCAAAACCTAATCCCATATTATTAATACATGCAGCCACTGTTGCAAATGATGTAAGAAAATCATATCCCATACCATTTAACACCAGTATAAAAAACACCGTGAAGAGAGTATAAAGAAAAAAGAAACTCCATACAGACCTCATTACACGATCTGTAACTATCTTCCCTCCTACATTTACACTCAACAACGCTCTGGGATGAGAAAGCTGATTTATCTCGTGTTTGCTTTGTTTGAAAAGTATAAGAAATCGAAGTGACTTAATTCCACCACAAGTTGAACCTATACATCCCCCAAAGAAACTTGACGACAGCAAAAACACTATCGTGTGCGTGGGCCAGCTTGCATAATCCTGCGTAGCTAAACCATTATCAGTGAGCATGGAGCTGGCAAGAAAAAACGAATGAATAAAACTTCCATGCAAGTCATACATACCTATATGCCAGACCTGGAAAGAGGTAACAATGATCACCCCTAAGGCTATTAACAGAAAGAAACGAAGTTCAATATCTCTGATTAAAGGTTTTATCGTTTTCCTGCTAATAACAATATACCAAAGAGTGAAGTTGAAAGCCGATAGCAGGGAAAAAGAACCAGCCACCAGCTCAACCAAATAGTTATTAAAATATCCGATACTCTCGCTATGAGTTGAGAAACCACCAAGCGAAACTGTGGAAATCCCGTGACAAATAGCATCAAACAAAGGCATTCCTGCAAGTCTATAACAGACAATACAAGCAATACCTAATAAAGAATAAGTTATCCACAGTGTCCGTGACGTATCGGCCAGGCGGGGAGTGAGTTTGTCATCCTTAAATGGCCCCGGCATTTCTGACTGATAAAGCTTTGCACCACCAATACCCAATAATGGCAATACTGCAACCGCCAGAACAATAACTCCTAAACCACCTATAAAATTTAACTGTGACCGATAGTACAAATATGCCCGAGGTAATGAACTAACATCATCAATTACAGTTGCTCCTGTTGTTGTTATTCCAGAAACCCCTTCAAACAGAGCATCAATGAACGTTAAATTAAGTTCTGAGTCAATCCATAAAGGGAATGCACTAATAACAGAAAACAAAATCCAAAACATTACAATTATAATAAACCCATCACGGGTACGTAATTGAATGCCAGATTTCTTAGTTGTATACCACGCTCCGCCACCAATGCAAAAAAATATAACGAAAGTTATAAAGAAAACGAACAGGCTTTTTTCTTTATAAAACAATGCTACAACCATTGGTGGCAACATTGAAAGACTATAGAGCCAAACCAGGAACCCACACATATGAGTAACAACTCTTACATGAGATGTATTCATATCTAAATATTCTTTCAATTATAACCACCTTGCTGCAATATTATGATTATACTGTATAAAATTTAACTCCTCTTAGATCTTACTTCACTGTTCCTTATGAAACAATCATCAAAATGAATCATATTGTAGTTAAGATTTTACTTTAAACACTGCTCGGTTATGTATTGCTGAGCACCTTCAAGTTGGGCCTGCATCATTACCAGTCGTTCCCGGAGGGTGAAATAATCCCGTTCAGCGGTGTCTGCCAGTCGGGGGGAGGCTGCATTATCCACGCCGGAGGCGGTGGTGGCTTCACGCACTGACTGACAGACTGCTTTGATGTGCAACCGACGACGACCAGCGGCAACATCATCACGCAGAGCATCATTTTCAGCTTTCGCATCAGCTAACTCCTTCGTGTATTTTGCATCGAGCGCAGCAACATCACGCTGACGCATCTGCATGTCAGTAATTGCCGCGTTCGCCAGCTTCAGTTCTCTGGCATTTTTGTCGCGCTGTTCTTTGTAGGCGATGGCGTTATCACGGTAATGATTAACACCCCATGACAGGCAGACGACGATGCAGATAATCAACGAATCCTGAAACCAGCTTTCGTTCGCGAGGCGTGATCGCCCCACCGACCGGAGTCCAGTAATCGAATCCCAGTTGCAGGAGTTTGAAAAAACGCTTGTGGAATGCGTAGTTACGCACACGCTTAAAGTCTGCGTGTATCCACTCGCCTATTTTGATTTGATGCAAAAAATCGCAACTCTCCGGCGTCGCCGGGAGAAGTAGTCCAGAAGAGGTTTGTTTGACCAGTTGTATATGCGCCATTTCTCAATCTCTCGATGGCGCAGTGCAGCAGATGCCAGTTGTTCAGGCTGACGAATAAAGTATAAATAAACTGGCTATGGTGTAAAGCTCCACATAACATGAACAAACACTACATATCAAATAGCTGATACAAGGATAGAAATACAACACTTATTATTAAAAACGATTAGATAAATTACATTTTAATGTTATGAAAAAGTTCTTTTTTATCATAACATTTCAACAAAAGCATTACAGATGCACATCCCGTCATCATCAATTATTTAAGGTGGTTAAACATGGAAAATAACAACTATGCACATCTCGCTCCTTTTTTATCCGTAATCCTTTTCGCTGGCTGTTTTATATGGGCATTATTTTTATAAAGTAGCCGCATGATTAGTTTCTGGAATCATGTTTCCCACTCAAATCATTAACATTTGATAAGATATATCTAAAAGGATGCCTTTACATTATTTGATGCGTATATGATTTATTTATATGCACAGTAAAGGCATCCTGGAAATAATCAAGATTAATGATATATTGCTTATCTCATCCCCCACTGTCTTTCACCCGGAAAACATTTATCGTTAAAAATATATCATAAGTAATTAAATTGAAATTTCAGAACACAACTAATGCACACAATAAGATTCAGTAACAGTAATCTATGCGGACTATATCGAGATTTTTTAGTTAAACTTTAATAAGTTATTCCTAACACACAGAATGCACAAACTAAAAGTAAAACAAATAGTTATACGAAAAACAACCATATTGATTCTATCTTCTCCTCTAATCAACATATCAATTATGTGTTTCATAACAGCTTGACATAACCCTCAAAAAGGTGCATTTATAATGCATGTTTTATGGGAGGTGGTTATGACACACAAGAGAATTCCTAAAGACTGGGTAATCAAACGCTCAACTCCGTTCTTCACAAAAGAGAACGTACCTTCAGCGTTATTAACACATCATAATACAGCAGCAGGTGTTTTTGGACAGTTATGCGTGATGGAAGGTACTGTAACATATTATGGTTTTGCTGATGAGAATGCTACTGAACCGGAGATAAAAGTAGTCATTAATGCTGGCGCTTTTGCAACAAGCCCACCACAATACTGGCACCGTGTTGAACTAAGCGATGATGCTCAGTTTAATATTAACTTTTGGGTAGCTCCAGACTTCTCAGGCGAAAAAGTCTATACCGCAAAAAAAGAATAGCCACGCTATAAATATCTTATTAACTAGTCCCGGCGTGGTTCTTTCCCCGCTGGGTCTTTTACTCAGATTAGTAGTCTACGAATCAGAGCCTCCGTCTGCCAGTTCGGATTCGTACCTCGCAGAGGTCTTTCCTCGTTACCAGTGCCGTCACTATGACGGTTAAACAGATGACGATCAGGGCGATTAACATCGCCTTTTGCTGCTTCATAGCCTGCTTCTCCTTGACCTTTCGGTCCGTAAGAGGCTAATCTCTATGTGTCGCATAGATATGGCCTCAGATTAATGTTAAACGTCTTGCAGGACGCGTAATGTTAACTGGGGCTTTTCTCTATCTACCTTTGGTGTTCATGCCCGAGGCAGATAGCCTCAAGCACCCACAGCAATTCTAACTATCCAATACATCACTGCCAACACTTTAAACTCTTACCCTTTAAAACAAGAACAAAATTCAACCAATCAGCATTGGGCGTATACTCATATCCTAGAGAAAACAACTCTTTCTGTACTATTTATATCCATATGATTTATAAGCATTTGCCACTTGCCATAGCCGCACAATGACAGTTTGCCATTTGATGTCAATAGATAAAAATGATCGTTTTCAATGAGTTACATACTTGCAAGGCGTTGCACATCAGGCCCGATTACGTCAGTATCAAAAGATTACAGATGGTGCATTACTGCCACCTCGCCTTAATGTTCCAGAACTCTCCAACTTGAGGAATTTTCAATGACATCCTTTCAATTATCTTTGATTTCTCGTGAAATTGACGGCGAAATAATACATTTACGTGCCAAAGATGGTTACATAAACGCCACATCAATGTGTAGAACTGCGGGCAAACTGCTCTCTGATTACACTAGACTCAAAACTACTCAAGAGTTTTTTGACGAATTATCACGCGATATGGGAATTCCCATATCGGAGTTAATTCAATCATTTAAAGGTGGAAGACCTGAAAACCAAGGGACATGGGTGCATCCTGACATCGCTATTAATCTAGCGCAGTGGCTATCGCCCAAATTTGCAGTCCAGGTTTCAAGATGGGTTCGTGAATGGATGTCAGGGGAAAGAACTACAGCAGAAATGCCTGTACATTTAAAACGGTACATGGTTAATCGTAGTAGAATTCCTCACACGCACTTTTCTATTCTTAATGAACTGACATTCAACTTGGTTGCACCTCTTGAACAAGCAGGGTACACACTCCCAGAAAAAATGGTTCCTGACATTTCACAAGGAAGAGTATTTTCACAATGGTTAAGAGATAATAGAAACGTAGAACCCAAAACATTCCCTACCTATGACCATGAATATCCCGATGGTCGCGTATACCCTGCAAGGCTGTACCCAAATGAATATTTAGCAGATTTCAAAGAACATTTTAACAATATTTGGTTGCCGCAATATGCCCCGAAATACTTCGCTGACCGGGACAAAAAGGCTCTCGCCTTGATTGAAAAAATTATGCTACCTAACCTCGATGGCAATGAACAGTTCTAAATGATTAGCCAGCCCCATAAGGGCTGGTTATTTAGTATTATCAACCCCAGCGGCAAATCGAATACACCACCAGCGCCACCGCCATCGCAATTCCTACCGTTGTGAATGCTTCAGGCCAGGTCATCGTAAAACATCCTCCACGCTTATAAGTCCGCTTCGCTCCAGGTAGTCCATCACTTTATCCGGCAATTTGCAGCCCGGTTTCGGTTTCTTCAGTTGACTAACCAATTGTTTAACCAGCATTGTCAATTCGCGAACTTGTTTCCCGGGCTCCCCTTTGCCCTGAAGCAGGGCAGCGCGGCAAGCGTTCCATCCCTCAGCATATGTTTCAGTTACACCATCGAGATGGCATGTAAGCAAATCCATTTCTTCCGGCACTACGGGCGCTGGAAAAACGGCATAGGGTGGCGTCCATTTTGGCGCTTTATCTCCAGCCGAACGCTGATACCAGTCATCCGGTTTGTATTCATAAAAATCACCAACTGGCTCTGCTTCCAGCGATGCCAGAGCAATTTTGAATAATTCGCCCTCTACCCGTGCCATCCCTGAATTGGGGTGGCATTTCTCAATCGCTATTTTTAATTTAGCTTCTTCGATTAATTGCTTTTTGGTTAATTCAGTCATTTTTCATTACCGCCCTTTCGGGCCGCCTCCTAATATTTTGAGGGTGCAGCCCCCCCCCTCCGGTTAAGGATTAAATTTTATTTACAGTGCTAAATTTAATTATTCAGATTTGGATTATGATTTCTCTTTCAGTTCACGCAGTTCCCTGATTGTTAATTTGGCTCACAACAGCACATCCTGAAAATTACCCTGATAGAACGCCAGTACACGCTGCATGACTTCGCTCTTCCGGCACTCGCGACAGATTATATTCAGACGCCTGTCATAGCGGCGTATTTCTCCGTCTGGTAATGACCAGATAAGGTCCGGATCAACTACAGCAGGTTTCTTCACCTTTGCCCTCGATAGTTTTTTGCGGGCGTTTTGCCAGTCTTTACGCGCCTGTTCAGACGGGAATAACCCGTAACCAGAGTTGTATACATCGCCACTGGCAACCAGCTCACTGGCGAGAACACTCATCAGATATCTTGTCTCACCTGTCTTGGCTTCCAGTTGCCGTAACGTCTCGCGACCGCTCAGAGGTACAAGTTCAACAACCTGTCCTTTAATTTTTTCTCGCTCTTCTGGTGTAAATACTTTTGCCATAGGTGCCTCCGGCAATCACTTTTCCGATGCAACATGGCGGGAAGAATCAGTAATCTGTCGTACAATATCCCTGTGCTTGTTCAACTCACGCAGCGCGGCGCAGACACGCTCCCACTTCTGGACATGATTTTTCGCCCGACGCAGTTCGCGGTTTGCCATATGCAGTGATGGTAAAACCAGGTCATCCGCTCGCGTTTCAGTAAACGATGGCAGCGACTGCACAATGTCCGCCACAGTTTCTGTTTTAATATCTTCCTGTGTTGCAGCCTCCTGTACTGGTAACGCAACACCTGCGGTCTGAGGAAAGGCCTTACCATCAGTTTCCGCTACCGATGCTGCTTTCGGCTCTGCTGGTAAATTATCGCCCGGTATGCAGTAACGAAATTTACCGCCCTGATTTACGCGAATCAGACGACCTTTGCTGATTGCCATTGCCAGCGTTGAAGCCACTTTGCGTGATGTGGTACCAAACAATGTAGCCAGCTCATCAGCCGTTTGTGGTCCTCGTTGTTCAATCGTCGCGGTTAAATCGCACTCTGAGATTTTCGCTACTGTTGCTGTGGTGATTTCTTCCGGCAGTTCTGCCTGCGCTGGCTGTTCCTGCTGAACGTTGTTATCAGCCACACGCCAGGTGTACGCGCTTTTATCAACAAAACCAGCCTTTTTCAGTTCCCATAGTTCGTTCAGCACTTCTTCACGACTGATATCAAGTCGCGCAGCAAGTTCTATGGATGTGGCTTTTCCCATTGCTTTCAGTGCGTCAAAAACAGTCTCCATTAAATTTTTCTCCCGGTAAAAATTACTTCGCAATTCCTGGCTGGACGACATTCGGACGCCAGCTCTCCCAGTTAAAATTCACCCATCGCCCGCCGTTCATGGTCATGCGATCCATAATCCGCTCGCCGAGCAATGTTTTCATGGCCTCATAGTTCAGGTTTGTCAGCATCCCCACGCTGCGCATCGACGCTGTCCGGCGATCAACAATCTGGTGCAGTACCACCTGCTCGTTTTTCGTCTCGCGCTGAATGCCAATTTCATCAAGAACCAGCAGATCCACTTCGCACAGTTCCCGCAAAAATTTTTCGCCTGACTGCCCATCGTCATAGCTGGCGTGCAGGGCACTCATAACATCAGCCACGGTAACCACAATCACTGTCTGACCGTCTTTCAGCAGGCGATTCCCGATAGCTGCCGCTAAGTGGTTCTTCCCGGTACCAGGTTTTCCGCTGAACGCAAAATTTGTACACCCGGTCATCAGTTCATCAGCGATGGATTTCGCCTGACTCAACGCGTATCGCTGCCCTTCGTTCTGCACCTGGTAATTCGAAAACGAGCATTTGCGGTGCAATGGCTGGATGCCAGAGCGATTCAGAATTTTTTCCACCCGCAACTGACGATTCTGACGGTTGATCTCCTCACAACGTTTCTGGCCTTCGGAAAGTTGCCACTCGCGCCACTCCGCTACCGTCTTGAATGGCGCGGTTACATGTGACGGGGCCAGTCTGCGGATACGTTCAAGAACATCGCCTGTCGCAATATTTTTCATGGTCAGTTACCCCCTGAAGCCTGGCGGGATCGCACTATCCGGTAACGAGACGGTGTTAACCTGTCGGAGTAACGTCTCAGGTCGAACACCTTTCGGCGCGAACAAGCCCTGGTATTCATTGGCGATGCTGTGTCGAATCACCTGCTCAGGTGAAAAACCCTGCTGGCGGAATTTTTCCAGCTCCCGTATCGCCCCGTTAGCGCCCTGCTCCGTTCGAATCGGTTTTCGCAATGCCTGGCGAAATTCAACCCACTCACGCCAAAGCGAGACAGAAATCCAGTTCGGCAAAGCAATATCCAGAGGGTCAAACTTTTTGACACCTCGATTCCCCCGGGGGGGATTTAGGGGGGGATCTGTTTTTAGATCTTTATCTGTATCTTTATTAGTTGCCTTTGTGTTGACATCATGTTCAAACACCACTTCAACATCTGTTTGAACACCTGTTAAATTTCTCTCTTGTTTTGTTTGAACATCTGCTTCCTTTCTGCTTCTTCTGGCCTGAACAGATGCTTTTCCTGCGGCTGATTTTTTGGTTAATTTTTCCCTGACTGATGCCAGATCTTCCTCAATCCGAAGATGCACCCATTCCTCGCCGTTATCGCAAAAAAACTCCTGCAAGGATGGTTCAACATCAGCCCATCGCTCGTTAGTCAGACGGGCAATTTTTGCCAGCCTGTTTTTAGGTATTGGCTTTCCTGTTTGCCAGTAATTGAACATCAGCAACAAATACGCACCATGCTCCTCTGCTGACAAATGCATGGTGTCAGCCAGGTAATCAGCTATGTACAGTTGCATGTATGGTAATGCGGCCATAATTGCCCCGTATGATGCTGCCCGGTGGCTTAGAATAAGCACAAACAGCATGGAAACTTTTGCTTAATGAACAATGACAGAATCGTCGGAAGACCCGCCGCCGCTGAAATGCGCTTTCCGGTAAACGGCCTGGACTGCATCATCATGCGCATCAATTGCCGTACTTAACGCTTCCTGCGCCGCCAGTAATGCACGGCGTTCCAGGGTATCGAAGATGCAGAGTCGGTGACGCAGCTCGCGCGGAAGGATTGCCAGAATTGCAGGGATCAGTTTCTGAATTTTTTCCCTTTGCGCTTCCGTTTCACCTTTTAACCAACGGTGATAGATGTTCTGCTGATTATTCCAGTCCTTGCCTGGTACCAGGGGCAATTCGCCGCCCCCCTGGCGCAGATATTCTTCAGTAATGGCATTGGCTACCCATGCCTGCCCTTTTTCGGCTGCCAGGGCTAACAACACTGACTCGATGTGCTCATGCTTGATTTTCATGAATCAACTCCCATCAGCTTTTTCGTAGTAGTTTTATTTCTGCCAATAGTTAAAATTACATCGGCAGAAAATAATCCGTTTGATGCATGAGCGATTTTTTCAGCGTAATTTGTTTCGCCGGTATATTCTGTGCGAGGCAATTTTCCGTTATCCATCCATTTGTAGATTGCTCTTTGGCTGACACCACAAACGTCGGCCACAACAGAAACGCGAACAGTTTTGATTACATCTTCAAGTGTTTTCTGGTTCATATCACCCTCACAATGTGAACTTTGAGTACATGCTATAACAGAACTGACAGTACATTCAAGAGCGAATATCATTGAACTTATGGTTCATGAAGATAAAGCGCGTAAAGAGTTCGCCAGTAGGCTTGCGCTAGCCTGTGAAAACGCTGGTTATGAACAACATGGAAGGCAGGCAGAAATTGCCCGTCGAATGAAATTAACACCAAAAGCGGTTAGCAAATGGTTTAATGGCGAAACAATTCCTCGCCGAGAGAAATTAAGGGAATTAGCAACACTCATTGGAACAACACCAACCTATCTTTTGGGAGAGGATACAGAAGAAAGTGGACAGGTACGTTTCTATCAGGAGTTAAATCCAAGACAAAAAATCATCATTGACCTTCTGGACGAGCTCCCTGACAGTGAGACAGATGAACTTTTAAAAACTCTTGAGGAGAAAAAACAGAAGTACAATGCAATTTACGAAGAGTTAGCACGAAAGAAAAAACAAAAAGCCTCTTAAACCAGCATAAATCCGGTAGCGCCCCCCTCCGGGTTTGTGCTTCACTTTATCCCATCTCATTTTTTTACACACAAAATGTACTTAAAGTACTTTACATCAATGAACACAAAGTACATCATATACCTACCAACCCACCCCGCCCCACAGAACGCAGGGCAATACTTCGAGTTACCAGGCAGTGGTCAGGGGTTAAGTAGCCAGCCCGAGGCGTATGAACATGACGGCAGGGTTCAGATTTTGCAGTGCAGCAGGTTTCAGTTCCGCCACCCGGCGTTAAGGGGAGAGATAAGATGGTGCATTACGAAGTAGTTCAGTATTTGATGGATTGTTGCGGTATCACTTACAACCAGGCTGTGCAGGCTTTACGCAGCAACGACTGGGATCTCTGGCAGGCAGAAGTCGCTATACGTAGCAACAAGATGTGAGATTCGCAAAATGCAAAAAATCGACCTCGGCAACAACGAATCCCTGGTGTGCGGCGTGTTCCCCAACCAGGATGGAACGTTCACTGCCATGACGTATACCAAAAGCAAAACATTTAAAACCGAAACTGGTGCGCGCCGATGGTTGGAGAAGCACACAGTAAGCTAACGATTAAAACGTCTACTCCTGCTGTTCCAGAATAACTTCATAAAATGGGAGTATTTTTCGGTGACGAGATAATAAGAACAGTTTGCGCTATCACTCTGATGTTGAATGATGCCCTTCCGTTCTAATTTTTTCATAACCGGGTTACGGCAAGGAGAAGTGATAATAAGATTTCCTGTTTTAAGGAAATCTTTAAATACAGCGATTTCTTTCTCAGATAAACGAAGCAATACTCGTTGCTCTGGTAGTAATGAATAATGCTTTTGAATATGTGCTCGCAATCTTGAGAAGGAAATGGCGACCACGAAAGAAAAGGCAAAAACGATAATCTGAAAGAGCCAAGGTATTTCAGTATAAGCATTGAATGCGACAGTAAACTCTTTCGGTATCAGCCAGAGAGTGAGACCAAAAATGATAATCGTATACATAAATCTTTCGAGTGGCTCGTTAGCAAAAAGTTTCAACAATGGAGTAAATACATCCAACATATCAATAACTCTCAACTGTAAGGGTATTGAAATGTTAACACAAGCTCTCGCTGTAGGGGTATAGCCGAGACCACCGAAGCCCGGAGGTGGTGAAATAAAACCGGGCACAACACGAAGGCGCATTTCCGATATCCATAAAGAGTCGGTCTTGTCTGTTAAATTTAAATGGTGGGAGTGCGCCTCCGGTTGTAAATAACGACATTGCTGTGTGTAGTCCTGGCGGCATCAGTTTTTTTCTTGAAGTTCGGCTGATGTCCGCCCTTTTTAAAGTGAATTTTGTGATGCGGTGAATGCGGCTAAGCGCACGTGGCACAGTTAAAAGTCATGTTAGTCCTTATTGGTTTGGGTGGGAAAGCCGACTGTAATTGTTAACTGGTTGCAGTCACCTGGAGGCACCAGGCACCGCATCAACAAAGTTCATTTGTAAAAATGGAGATAATTATGATTGCACATCACTTCGGAACTGATGAAATACCACGTCAGTGTGTGACTCCTGGTGATTATGTTCTTCATAACGGCCGGACATATATTGCCTCGGCAAACAATATTAAAAAGCGAAAACTTTATATTCGTAACCTGACCACAAAAACATGCATTACTGACTGCATGATTAAAGTCTTCCTCGGTCGTGATGGTTTACCTGTAAAGGCGGAGTCATGGTGATGACTAAGAAAATAAAATGTGCTTACCACCTTTGCGATAAAGAAGTTAAAGAAAGCAAAAGCATTAAAAGACCACTTCATTTCATGCGTGGAGTTATCCCAACGACGGAAATGAAAAAATATTGTAGTGAAATATGTGCCGAAAAAGACCAGGTGGCACACGAAATTTAATTAACTGACTATGCGAAACTGAATTTATGCCAGCAATGGCAGGGATTCGCTCAACCTTAATTAAGGAGAAAAACATGATTACCAGTTATGAAGCCACTGTTGTAACTACTGATGACATTGTTCACGAAGTTAATCTGGAAGGAAAGCGTATTGGCTACGTGATTAAAACAGAAAATAAAGAAACCCCATTCACTGTGGTTGATATCGACGGTCCATCAGGCAACGTTAAAACACTTCACGAAGGTGTCAAAAAAATGTGCCTGGTGCATACCGGAAAGAATCTGCTCGCAGAAAAAAAAGCCGAATTTCTGGCAACTCTAATTGCAATGAAATTAAAAGGTGAAATCTGAAAGAAATAGCCTGCGTATGGCGCAGGCTATGAACAGTGTGTATCCGGCAAGATCATTCACTGAACAAAACGAATTTTAATCTGAGTTGAGGTTAAAAAACAATGAGCACAAAACCACTCTTCCTATTACGGAAAGCGAAAAAATCATCCGGTGAACCTGACGTCGTCCTGTGGGCAAGCGACGATTTTGAATCGACCTGTGCCACTCTGGACTACCTGATCGTTAAGTCAGGTAAAAAACTGAGCAGCTATTTTAAAGCTGTTGCCACGAATTTTCCTGTCGTTAATGACCTGCCCGCTGAAGGTGAGATCGATTTTACCTGGAGTGAACGCTACCAACTCAGCAAAGACTCCATGACATGGGAACTAAAACCGGGAGCAGCACCAGACAACGCTCACTATCAAGGCAATACCAACGTCAACGGCGAAGACATGACTGAGATTGAGGAGAATATGCTACTCCCAATTTCTGGCCAGGAACTGCCCATTCGCTGGCTTGCTCAACACGGCAGCGAAAAACCGGTAACGCATGTTTCACGCGACGGACTCCAGGCATTACACATTGCTCGGGCTGAAGAACTACCGGCTGTTACTGCCCTGGCTGTTTCCCACAAAACCAGCCTGCTCGACCCGCTGGAAATTCGCGATCTCCACAAACTGGTTCGTGACACTGACAAAGTTTTCCCTAATCCTGGTAATTCAAACCTGGGACTGATAACTGCTTTTTTCGAAGCATACCTGAACGCTGACTACACCGATCGAGGACTGCTGACAAAAGAGTGGATGAAGGGTAATCGTGTTTCACACATCACTCGCACGGCTTCCGGTGCTAATGCTGGCGGCGGAAACCTCACCGATCGCGGCGAAGGTTTCGTACACGATCTGACGTCACTGGCGCGCGACGTAGCCACTGGCGTACTGGCCCGTTCAATGGATCTGGACATCTATAACCTTCATCCGGCACACGCTAAACGCATTGAGGAAATTATCGCTGAAAATAAACCGCCCTTTTCTGTTTTCCGCGACAAATTCATCACCATGCCTGGCGGGCTGGATTATTCCCGCGCCATCGTGGTTGCGTCCGTAAAAGAAGCACCAATTGGGATCGAGGTCATCCCCGCGCACGTCACTGAATATCTGAACAAAGTACTGACTGAAACCGATCATGCCAACCCTGATCCGGAAATCGTGGATATTGCCTGCGGTCGCTCCTCTGCCCCGATGCCGCAGCGAGTAACAGAAGAAGGAAAACAGGATGATGAAGAAAAACCGCAACCATCTGGAACAACGGCAGTTGAACAGGGAGAGGCTGAAACAATGGAACCGGACGCAACTGAACATCATCAGGACACGCAGCCGCTGGATGCTCAGTCACAGGTAAATTCTGTTGATGCGAAATATCAGGAACTGCGGGCAGAACTCCATGAAGCCCGGAAAAACATTCCATCAAAAAATCCTGTCGATGCCGATAAATTGCTTGCTGCATCACGTGGTGAATTTGTTGACGGAATTAGCGACCCGAACGATCCGAAATGGGTAAAGGGGATCCAGACTCGCGATTGTGTGTACCAGAACCAGCCAGAAACGGAAAAAACCAGCCCAGATATGAATCAACCTGAGCCAGTAGTGCAACAGGAACCGGAAATAGCCTGCAATGCCTGCGGCCAGACTGGCGGGGATAACTGCCCTGACTGTGGTGCGGTGATGGGCGACGCAACATACCAGGAAACATTCGATGAAGAGAGTCAGGTTGAAGCTAAGGAAAATGATCCGGAGGAAATGGAAGGCGCTGAACATCCGCACAATGAGAATGCTGGCAGCGATCCGCATCGCGATTGCAGTGATGAAACTGGCGAAGTCGCAGATCCCGTAATCGTAGAAGACATAGAGCCAGGTATTTATTACGGAATTTCGAATGAGAATTACCACGCGGGTCCCGGTATCAGTAAGTCTCAGCTCGATGACATTGCTGATACTCCGGCACTATATTTGTGGCGTAAAAATGCCCCCGTGGACACCACAAAGACAAAAACGCTCGATTTAGGAACTGCTTTCCACTGCCGGGTACTTGAACCGGAAGAATTCAGTAACCGCTTTATCGTAGCACCTGAATTTAACCGCCGTACAAACGCCGGAAAAGAAGAAGAGAAAGCGTTTCTGATGGAATGCGCAAGCACAGGAAAAACGGTTATCACTGCGGAAGAAGGCCGGAAAATTGAACTCATGTATCAAAGCGTTATGGCTTTGCCGCTGGGGCAATGGCTTGTTGAAAGCGCCGGACACGCTGAATCATCAATTTACTGGGAAGATCCTGAAACAGGAATTTTGTGTCGGTGCCGTCCGGACAAAATTATCCCTGAATTTCACTGGATCATGGACGTGAAAACTACGGCGGATATTCAACGATTCAAAACCGCTTATTACGACTACCGCTATCACGTTCAGGATGCATTCTACAGTGACGGTTATGAAGCACAGTTTGGAGTGCAGCCAACTTTCGTTTTTCTGGTTGCCAGCACAACTATTGAATGCGGACGTTATCCGGTTGAAATTTTCATGATGGGCGAAGAAGCAAAACTGGCAGGTCAACAGGAATATCACCGCAATCTGCGAACCCTGTCTGACTGCCTGAATACCGATGAATGGCCAGCTATTAAGACATTATCACTGCCCCGCTGGGCTAAGGAATATGCAAATGACTAAGCAACCACCAATCGCAAAAGCCGATCTGCAAAAAACTCAGGGAAACCGTGCACCAGCAGCAGTTAAAAATAGCGACGTGATTAGTTTTATTAACCAGCCATCAATGAAAGAGCAACTGGCAGCAGCTCTTCCACGCCATATGACGGCTGAACGTATGATCCGTATCGCCACCACAGAAATTCGTAAAGTTCCGGCGTTAGGAAACTGTGACACTATGAGTTTTGTCAGTGCGATCGTACAGTGTTCACAGCTCGGACTTGAGCCAGGTAGCGCCCTCGGTCATGCATATTTACTGCCTTTTGGTAATAAAAACGAAAAGAGCGGTAAAAAGAACGTTCAGCTAATCATTGGCTATCGCGGCATGATTGATCTGGCTCGCCGTTCTGGTCAAATCGCCAGCCTGTCAGCCCGTGTTGTCCGTGAAGGTGACGAGTTTAGCTTCGAATTTGGCCTTGATGAAAAGTTAATACACCGCCCGGGAGAAAACGAAGATGCCCCGGTTACCCACGTCTATGCTGTCGCAAGACTGAAAGACGGAGGTACTCAGTTTGAAGTTATGACGCGCAAACAGATTAAGCTGGTGCGCAGCCTGAGTAAAGCTGGTAATAACGGGCCGTGGGTAACTCACTGGGAAGAAATGGCAAAGAAAACGGCTATTCGTCGCCTGTTCAAATATCTGCCCGTATCAATTGAGATCCAGCGTGCAGTATCAATGGATGAAAAGGAACCACTGACAATCGATCCTGCAGATTCCTCTGTATTAACCGGGGAATACAGTGTAATCGATAATTCAGAGGAATAATTCAGCCTGGCGGTGTAATGCACCGCCAACTTGAAATATTTTTTATGAGAAAAATTATGAGATATGACAATGTTAAACCATGTCCATTTTGTGGTTGTCCATCAGTAACGGTGAAAGCCATTTCAGGATATTACCGAGCGAAGTGTAACGGATGCGAATCCCGAACCGGTTATGGTGGAAGTGAAAAAGAAGCACTCGAAAGATGGAATAAACGAACCACTGGAAATAATAATGGAGGTGTTCATGTATAAAATTACCGCCACTATTGAAAAGGAAGGTGGCACTCCTACTAACTGGACAAGATATTCAAAATCTAAACTAACGAAATCAGAATGCGAAAAAATGCTCTCAGGTAAAAAAGAAGCAGGCGTTTCCAGAGAGCAGAAAGTAAAACTGATAAATTTTAATTGCGAGAAACTTCAGTCCTCGAGAATTGCATTGTATTCAAATTAAAACTTCATAGCTGATTATTAATAATCAACATCGGGCGTCAATTTCAGTCTAACATTGGCGCCTGCCAGAGGTGATGCGATGGCACAAGTAATCTTTAATGAAGAGTGGATGGTTGAATACGGCCTGATGCTTCGCACTGGTCTGGGGGCCAGACAAATTGAAGCATACCGCCAGAACTGTTGGGTGGAGGGCTTCCACTTCAAACGAGTATCTCCTTTAGGTAAGCCAGACAGCAAACGAGGGATTATCTGGTACAACTATCCAAAGATAAATCAGTTTATCAAAGACTCATGATATGTCTAAATTACCAACAGGTGTCGAGATTAGAGGTAGATACATTCGCATCTGGTTCATGTTTCGAGGAAAACGATGTCGGGAAACATTAAAAGGCTGGGAGATTACAAACAGTAATATTAAAAAGGCCGGAAATTTAAGATCGCTGATAGTTCATGAAATAAACTCCGGTGAATTTGAGTATTTAAGACGTTTTCCCCAGTCCAGCACTGGGGCAAAAATGGTGACAACGAGAGTCATAAAAACGTTCGGAGAGCTTTGTGATATCTGGACAAAAATTAAAGAGACAGAGTTAACAACAAACACAATGAAGAAAACGAAATCACAATTAAAAACACTCAGAATAATAATTTGTGAAAGTACCCCGATATCACATATTCGTTATAGCGATATCTTAAACTACCGGAATGAACTGCTGCATGGAGAAACGCTTTACCTGGATAATCCAAGATCCAACAAAAAAGGAAGAACCGTGCGCACAGTTGATAACTATATCGCCCTGCTCTGTTCGCTGTTGCGTTTTGCGTATCAGTCGGGATTTATATCAACTAAACCATTTGAAGGAGTAAAAAAATTACAGCGAAACAGAATAAAGCCTGATCCGTTATCTAAAACAGAATTCAATGCATTAATGGAAAGTGAAAAAGGACAGAGCCAGAACTTGTGGAAATTTGCCGTTTACTCAGGACTTCGTCACGGGGAACTGGCAGCTCTGGCGTGGGAGGATGTGGATCTCGAAAAGGGAATAGTGAATGTCAGAAGAAACCTGACGATACTTGATATGTTCGGTCCCCCAAAAACAAATGCCGGGATCCGAACAGTAACACTACTGCAGCCTGCTCTTGAAGCACTGAAGGAGCAATACAAACTGACCGGGCATCATCGCAAAAGCGAAATCACCTTTTATCATCGGGAGTACGGCAGAACCGAAAAGCAAAAACTGCATTTTGTTTTCATGCCCAGGGTGTGTAACGGAAAACAAAAACCTTATTACTCGGTAAGCAGTTTGGGGGCAAGGTGGAATGCAGCAGTAAAACGTGCTGGTATTCGCCGCCGTAATCCGTACCATACGCGGCATACTTTTGCCTGCTGGCTGTTGACGGCAGGAGCGAACCCGGCATTTATAGCCAGCCAAATGGGGCATGAAACTGCGCAGATGGTGTATGAAATTTACGGTATGTGGATTGATGACATGAACGACGAACAGATAGCCATGTTGAATGCGCGGTTATCGTAGTTGCAAAGTTTGCCCCCAATTTGCCCCATTTAGTACCAGAGAACTGAAATAATGCAAGAAAATCAACAAATTACAAAGAAAGAACAATACAACCTGAACAAATTGCAAAAACGTCTGCGTCGTAACGTAGGCGAAGCTATTGCTGACTTCAATATGATTGAAGATGGCGATCGCATTATGGTTTGCCTCTCCGGGGGTAAAGACAGCTATACCATGCTGGAGATTCTGCGTAATTTGCAGCAAAGTGCGCCAATCAGTTTTTCGCTGGTTGCCGTTAACCTCGACCAGAAACAACCTGGCTTCCCGGAACATGTGCTGCCGGAGTATCTCGAAAAACTGGGCGTTGAGTACAAGATTGTTGAAGAGAACACTTACGGTATCGTGAAAGAGAAGATTCCTGAGGGCAAAACCACCTGCTCACTGTGCTCTCGTCTGCGTCGCGGTATCCTTTACCGCACCGCAACGGAACTGGGTGCGACGAAGATCGCGCTGGGTCACCATCGTGACGATATCCTGCAAACGTTGTTCCTGAATATGTTCTACGGCGGCAAGATGAAAGGTATGCCGCCGAAGCTGATGAGCGATGATGGCAAGCACATCGTTATTCGCCCGTTGGCCTACTGCCGCGAAAAAGATATTCAACGCTTTGCCGATGCGAAAGCATTCCCGATTATTCCGTGCAACCTGTGTGGTTCACAGCCTAACCTGCAACGTCAGGTGATTGCTGATATGCTGCGTGACTGGGATAAGCGTTATCCGGGGCGAATTGAGACGATGTTCAGCGCGATGCAGAATGTGGTGCCGTCTCATTTGTGCGATACCAGTCTTTTCGATTTCAAAGGCATTACCCACGGTTCCGAAGTGGTTAACGGCGGTGATCTGGCGTTCGATCGCGAAGAGATCCCACTACAGCCTGCGGGCTGGCAGCCTGAAGAAGATGAGAATCAGCTGGATGAATTACGGCTGAATGTGGTTGAAGTGAAATAACCAGGATAACGCCCGATGCGCAAACTTATCGGGCTACTCTTGCATAGGCCGGATAAGACGCAACCAGCGTCGCATCCGGCAATTCAACATTTCGTTATTTTAATAATCGCACCCGGCACGTTTTCCCTTTAACCTTCCCGCCCTGTAACTGCTTCCATGCCTTATGGGCGACACTCTGACGCACTGCGACATAGACATGCGCCGGATGCACAGCAATTTTGCCAATATCTGCGCCATCAAGGCCGATATCGCCCGTCAACGCACCTAACACATCGCCCGGTCGCATTTTGGCTTTTTTCCCGCCATCAATGCACAACGTCGCCATCTCTGCTTCCAGCGGCACAATGGAACTACTGGCTGGCGGCGTTTGCCAGTTAAGTTTTATCTGCAACATGTCAGAAATGATATTGGCGCGCTGTGCTTCTTCCGGGGCACAGAAACTGATCGCCAGTCCGCTATTTCCTGCACGCGCTGTACGCCCGATGCGATGTACATGAACTTCAGGATCCCACGCCAGTTCAAAGTTCACTACCAGCTCAAGAGATTTGATATCCAGACCGCGCGCTGCGACATCGGTCGCTACCAGCACGCGGGCGCTACCGTTAGCAAAACGTACCAGGGTCTGATCGCGGTCACGTTGCTCCAGATCGCCATGTAACGACAATGCACTTTGCCCTACTTCATTCAGCGCGTCACACACAGCCTGACAATCTTTTTTAGTATTACAAAACACCACACAAGACGAGGGTTGATGCAAACTTAATAACCGTTGTAATAACGGAATTTTAGCCTTGCTGGATGTTTCATAAAATTGTTGTTCAATAGGCGGTAAAGCATCTGTCGAATCAATTTCAATCGCCAAAGGATCGCGTTGTACACGACCGCTAATCGCAGCAATTGCGTCTGGCCAGGTCGCCGAAAACAAAAGCGTCTGACGAGAAGCAGGAGCAAAACGGATCACATCATCAATGGCATCACTAAATCCCATATCCAACATGCGGTCAGCTTCATCCATCACCAGCGTATTCAACGCATCCAGCGATACCGTGCCTTTTTGCAGGTGATCGAGCAAACGACCCGGCGTTGCCACGATAATATGCGGCGCATGTTGCAGCGAATCACGCTGCATACCGAACGGTTGACCACCGCATAAGGTCAAAATTTTGGTATTTGGCAGAAAACGCGCCAACCGACGCAATTCCCCGGCAACCTGATCCGCCAGCTCACGCGTAGGACACAGTACCAAAGCCTGGGTCTGAAACAGCGACGCATCAATTTGCTGTAACAACCCGAGGCCAAATGCCGCCGTTTTGCCGCTGCCGGTTTTCGCCTGCACGCGAACGTCTTTTCCGGCAAGGATCGCCGGAAGCGCGGCGGCCTGTACAGGCGTCATGGTTAAATAACCCAACTCATTAAGGTTAGTGAGCTGGGCGGGAGGCAAAACGTTCAGGGTAGAAAAAGCGGTCACAATCTATTCTCGTGGTCATCGACGCAAAATTAGCAGGCGCGTATCCTCGCAGATCTACGCTCACGATGCGACAATTTAATCGGTTCTTCATCTGGCGGCGGGTCGGGCATAGGTTGCGGACGAGGAATCGGATCAGGCACTGGAACAGGATCGCCAGGAATCGGTTCAGGGACAGGAATTTGCAAATAAATGAGTGTCGTCATATTTCCCTCCGGTCATTGGGTAGACTCTTAAAGGGTAGACGCTGACAAATAACAGGCAAAAAAAAGCCGACTCATCTAAGTCGGCGTCGTACGAATCAATTGTGCTATGCAGTAATTCAAAAAAGGAAGTAAGACAATATGGAGCGCAACGCCCATCGCTTGACGTTGCATTCACCTGCGAGGAAGATATTGCCCTGAATGGGTAGAGAGTTTATTGACTTCGCTCAAACTTTAAGGCGTTTTTGTATACAGTAAGTAGACAAATTTTCTTTTGTTACAACCATTTACTACGATGCAACCATAAAGCAACACCACCAATAAGAACAACTAACAGAATACAAAAAAGCGAAAAGCCGAATTGCCATCCCCCGCCAGGAATACCACCAAGGTTGACGCCAAATAACCCCGTTAAAAACGTACTGGGTAAAAAGACCATTGCCATCAAGGACATTGTATACGTGCGACGCGCTAAATTTTCCTGCATGACCTGAGCGATTTCATCCGCCATCACGCCAGTTCGGGCAATACAGGCGTCAATCTCATCCAGACCACGTCCGAGGCGGTCGGCAATATCCTGCATTCGACGGCGTTGGTCGTCATTCATCCACGGCAATCGCTCGCTGGCAAGACGAGCATAAACATCACGTTGCGGCGCCATATAGCGACGCATAACAATTAATTGTTTACGCAGTAGCGCCAGGAAACCGCGCGGAGGAATTTGTTGATCGAGTAGATTATCTTCCAGGTCGATAATTTTATCGTGCAGTTGTTCTATAAACTCACTGGAATGATCGGTCAACGCATCACACACATCCACCAACCAGCCGCCGCAATCGGTCGGACCAGTGCCCTCTTCCAGATCGCTAACCACATCATCCAACGCCAACACTTTACGTTGTCGGGTCGAGACAATTAACCGTCCGTCCATATAAACACGCATGGCCACCAGCTGGTCGGGACGTTCATCAGTACTGCCATTAATGCAGCGCAAAGTAATCAGCGTCCCTTCGCCAAGACGACTGACTCTGGGCCGTGTACTTTCTCCCGCCAGCGCATCGCGCACATTATTTGGCAGCAGTGGTGTCGTCGCCAGCCACTGGGCGCTGTCATGGTGCACATAATTGAGGTGGAGCCAGCAAGGATGCGCTTCATCTATCTCATCTGTATTTTCCAGCGGTTTAACGCCACCTTTGCCATCCAGAATCCAGGCAAATACTGCATCCGGGACATTTACGTCCGCTCCCTTAATCACTTCCACAGTGCCTCCCATCATCAACGGATTATTTTGTAGTCTAGTCTTCTGGTCATGTTACGCAAAATCTCATCACCCCATTACCCTGAAATGATTAATAAAATCCTGTCAAAATTAAATACAGAAAGCAAAATACTTTTCCTGATTCGAAAACGTGTGAAGCGTTAAATAGCGTCTATCATTATCAGAATTATCTGATCATTTGTCGTGGCATTTTTGCGATCAGGTAGCAACAAAAGATTGATAAAAATAACGGGATTTCAATGACTACGCACAACTTCAATACCCTGGACTTATTAACCAGTCCTGTCTGGATCGTTTCACCCTTCGAGGAACAATTAATTTATGCCAATAGTGCTGCGCGACTGTTGATGCAAGAACTCACTTTTAGTCAGCTACGTACCGGCCTCTATTCCATCTCCTCGCAAAACGAACTGCCTAAATACCTTACGGACCTGCATAACCAGCTTGATATTGTAGAAATCCTCACTGTCCAGCGTAATGGTGAAGATACAGCATTAAGCTGTCGGTTGACCCTCAAAGAGATTAATGACATAGAGAAAGTAATTATATTTGAAGGAATGGAAACACCCGCAACTCTGGGTTTAAAAGCCAGCCGCTCTGCGAATTATCAACGTAAAAAACAAGGGTTTTATGCGCGTTTTTTTCTGACTAACTCCGCGCCAATGTTGTTGATAGATCCCTCGCGTGATGGCCAAATCGTCGATGCCAATCTGGCCGCGCTTAATTTCTATGGCTATAACCATGAAACAATGTGTCAGAAACACACCTGGGAAATTAATATGCTTGGGCGTCGCGTTATGCCTGTCATGCATGAAATTTCACGTTTACCCGGCGGGCATAAGCCCCTCAATTTTGTCCATAAACTGGCAGATGGTTCCGTTCGACACGTACAAACTTATGCTGGACCAATTGAGATTTACGGTGACAGGTTAATGTTATGCATCGTACATGATATTACTGAGCAAAAAAGGCTCGAGGAACAGCTGGAACATGCGGCCCACCATGATGCGCTAACGGGATTACTTAACCGTCGACAGTTTTACTACATAACTGAACCAGGACAGATGCAGCACCTGGCAATCGCTCAGGACTACAGTTTGCTACTCATCGACACCGATCGTTTTAAACATATCAATGACTTATACGGTCATCAGAAAGGGGATGAAGTGTTATACGCACTTGCCCGTACACTCGAAAGCTGCGCCCGCAAAGGTGATTTGGTGTTTCGCTGGGGTGGTGAAGAGTTCGTCTTATTATTGCCCAGAACCCCTCTGGATACTGCACTTTCGTTGGCTGAAACTATCCGCTTGAGCGTGGCAAAAGTGAGCATTTCGGGCTTGCCGCGCTTCACCGTCAGTATTGGCGTGGCGCATAACGAAGGAAATGAAAGTATTGATGAACTGTTTAAACGGGTCGATGATGCGTTGTATCGGGCAAAAAATGATGGACGCAACCGCGTGCTGGCAGCATAAGCCACGGAAGCGTCCCGTGATCAACGGCTGCGTTTAGCGTGGCGCTCCCAGTTTTCCTGCTTCGCCTGCGCCGTTTTACGGAGTGCGACGTAACACGCCCCGCTGCCGCCATGATGCGGTAGCGCGGTACAATATGCCTGAACATCATCAAACTCGGTCAGCCAGCGCGCCACATAGCTGCGAACAATGTTGGCGTGCGATTTATCGTCCCGCCCCTTGCCATGAATAATCAGCACGTTACGCAAACCATCCGCCAATGCCTGTTGAATAAAACTGAACACTATTTTGCGGCACTCTTCCACCGGCTGACGTAGAAGATTCAGGCTGGCCTGCTGCGGATATTTACCGCTGCGTAACTTATCCAGCACCCCATGTTGCAGCCCTTCCCGCCGAAACTCCAGCGGCTGGCTTAGCGGGATGATGTCGAGAAATCCAGTGGTAAGGAAATTATCAAGTTGCAGCGTGTCGATACGCTGCGGCGCACGTTGGTTACGCGTTGGATGCCAGTGGACATCTGTAGCGCGCTTCAGTGGCTGGACATCTTCCATGGCGTCAAGAAACAGCGATTTGTCGTCAAGGTTCATGTAACCTCCTATGCACCTTCACACATCTGATATTTGCTGCATCGTTCACTTCGCAGATTGAAACAATACTTTGCTCCATACCTGCTGGTGTCTGCACAGGCGGGGCATTTTATACTAGCCTGGTGACAGTATCGAACAGTTTAGGCCGGGTTTAATTCAGCACAGGCATCCGATCAGGGTGATTTATTCATAGCAGGAACTAACAAAAATGCGATGAAGAGCAGAACGCAGATTAGCGATGCATGATTATGCAATCACGAGACGAATGATTTAACTTATATTTTCGTGAAATCTGTCACTGAAGAAAATTGGCAACGGATGGGCAAAACCGTTATAACACTGTCACCGGTCACGAGGAACCCAGGCCGGATTTAAGACGCGGATGCACTGCTGTGTGTACTGTAGAGTCTGGCGGATGTCGACAGGCTCTATTTTTTTATTCATTTTTTAGCTCTGTAAATAACTACATTCTCGCCGGGATTGGGTGATGAATGGCGAGTTCAGTGGTGCCAGGCGGCTATCACGCTGCTGAATCAAATAACAGGTCGCCTTCGGTAAAATTTCGCTGACTGGAATTATTCCAGCCTCGATCCAGGTGATGGAACACCCCCATTTATTCAGGCAGAAAAATCAAAAAATCGCTTTATGCGACCAGATCGCGACAAACCAGACGCGAAACCAGGTACTTACTCTTTGTTAGTCTTAATCTTTTTGGTGGTATGGCTGCTAATGTTGCTGGCGTGGTATCTTATCGGTCAGCCTATTGGTTCGGGGATTTACCCACGTTTGTCTTAAGAGAGAACGGATGCTGAGATTACTTGAAGAAAAAATTGCCACGCCACTGGGACCTCTGTGGGTAATTTGCGATGAACAATTTCGTCTGCGGGCGGTTGAATGGGAAGAGTACAGCGAACGCATGGTGCAGCTGCTGGACATCCATTATCGCAAAGAAGGTTATGAGCGCATTTCTGCCACCAACCCAGGGGGCTTAAGCGACAAACTTCGTGACTATTTTGCCGGGAATCTTAGCATTATTGATACCCTTCCTACCGCCACAGGAGGCACGCCATTTCAGCGCGAAGTCTGGAAAACACTGCGCACTATCCCCTGCGGGCAGGTAATGCATTACGGTCAACTTGCTGAACATCTGGGTCGACCAGGCGCAGCGCGTGCCGTTGGCGCAGCAAATGGCTCTAATCCGATCAGCATTGTCGTCCCTTGCCACCGGGTTATTGGACGAAACGGCACGATGACAGGATATGCAGGCGGAGTGCAGCGAAAAGAGTGGTTATTGCGCCATGAAGGCTATCTGCTGCTATAAACCTTAAACAATTTGTGCCGATTTGTTCACAGTTTTATGTAAAGTCACCCTTAACAATTTAAAGGTTTTCAACGGGATAGACATAAATTTACATCTATTATCGGAATTCTCCGCTGTTAAGGTTTGCTTAGACTTACTTGCTCCCTAAAAAGATGTTAAAATTGACAAATATCAATTACGGCTTGAGCAGACCTATGATCCCGGAAAAGCGAATTATACGGCGCATTCAGTCTGGCGGTTGTGCTATCCATTGCCAGGATTGCAGCATCAGTCAGCTTTGCATCCCGTTCACACTCAACGAACATGAGCTTGATCAGCTTGATAATATCATCGAGCGAAAGAAGCCTATTCAGAAAGGCCAGACGCTGTTTAAGGCTGGTGATGAACTTAAATCGCTTTATGCCATCCGCTCCGGTACGATTAAAAGTTATACCATCACAGAGCAAGGCGACGAGCAAATCACTGGCTTCCATTTAGCAGGCGATCTGGTAGGTTTTGACGCTATTGGTAGCGGTCATCACCCGAGTTTCGCCCAGGCGCTGGAAACCTCAATGGTATGTGAAATCCCGTTCGAAACCCTGGACGATCTGTCTGGTAAAATGCCGAATCTGCGTCAGCAGATGATGCGTCTGATGAGCGGTGAAATCAAAGGCGATCAGGACATGATCCTGCTGTTGTCGAAGAAAAATGCAGAAGAACGCCTGGCTGCTTTTATCTACAACCTGTCCCGTCGTTTTGCCCAACGCGGCTTCTCCCCTCGTGAATTCCGCCTGACGATGACTCGTGGCGATATCGGTAACTATCTTGGCCTGACGGTAGAAACCATCAGTCGTCTGCTGGGTCGTTTCCAGAAAAGCGGCATGTTGGCAGTCAAAGGTAAATACATCACCATCGAAAATAACGATGCGCTGGCCTTGCTTGCTGGTCATACGCGTAACGTTGCCTGATTTTTCCGCATAATCAACTATCCTTCTGTCATATCATTAAATTTTTCTGATTTATTGATCTGGCAGAAGGTTCATCACTGTTTCATTCACCAGATATGGGTTAATCTTTTAATTACAAACTGCGTTGACAGTTGTTGTAAGGAGACCCTGTATGGCTATGTATCAGAACATGCTCGTTGTTATCGACCCTAACCAGGACGATCAACCGGCATTACGGCGAGCTGTTTATTTACATCAACGGATTGGTGGCAAAATTAAAGCCTTTTTGCCGATTTATGACTTCTCATACGAAATGACTACCCTGCTCTCTCCCGACGAGCGTACCGCTATGCGTCAGGGGGTTATCAGCCAGCGTACTGCCTGGATCCATGAGCAGGCAAAGTATTATCTCAACGCTGGCGTCCCGATTGAAATTAAAGTGGTATGGCATAACCGTCCTTTCGAAGCCATCATTCAGGAAGTGGTTAGCAGTGGGCACGATCTGGTGCTAAAAATGGCGCACCAACATGACCGTCTGGAAGCGGTTATTTTCACCCCTACCGACTGGCACCTGTTACGCAAATGCCCAAGCCCGGTGTGGATGGTGAAAGACCAGCCGTGGCCGGAAGGTGGTAAGGCGCTGGTGGCGGTGAATCTCGCCAGTGAAGAGCCGTATCATAATGCGCTCAATGAAAAACTGGTGAAAGAAACGATCGAGCTGGCGGAACAGGTAAATCACACCGAAGTCCATCTGGTTGGCGCCTACCCCGTAACACCTATCAATATTGCCATTGAACTGCCGGAATTTGATCCAAGCGTTTATAACGATGCCATTCGTGGACAACATTTGCTGGCGATGAAAGCCCTGCGGCAGAAATTCGGCATTAATGAAAACATGACGCACGTTGAAAAAGGTTTGCCTGAAGAAGTGATTCCAGATCTGGCCGAACATTTGCAGGCAGGGATTGTCGTTCTTGGCACTGTGGGACGCACCGGTATCTCTGCGGCATTCCTTGGTAATACGGCAGAACAGGTGATTGATCATCTCCGCTGCGATTTGCTGGTGATTAAACCTGACCAGTACCAGACGCCTGTCGAACTGGATGACGAAGAAGACGATTAATTGTTTATCAATTACTTGCAAGGCCCGATATCTCGGGCCTTTCTTTTATTTACTTCTCATCACCACCGAGGAAATAAATTCCCAGCGGGATTGCCAGCAATACAGTAAAGACCAGACTATAAACAAGAATCATCGATGACTGAATCACATACATTGATGTCGTCCAGTCAGAAAGCGGAATATTATATTGTTCGATAACACCGCCGATAGTCGCGCGAGTCACAACTGACGCCGCAATAATGAAAACCGCCAACAGACCAAAGAGAAACTTCTTCCCCTTTGCTGACTTCAGCTTCGTCATGATCATGATGTAATCCTTATGCAGATAAACTCTTTGTTACTTGTGCGTAACAATATCATGACATTTCCTCGTTGTCTGCCCCGAAAGCATGAGATTGTTGCCGTTCAAATCATCAACCCATTGATAAATTCGCTAATGTTGCTACTTCCTTCCCTGTCTATTGATGATATGAATGAATTATCGCGATAAAATACCCCCGCCAGGGGTTTCCGGCATGACATCAATTATCTGGAGGAGCCTGATAAAACAATGATCGCTGAACTGTTTACAAATAATGCGCTTAATCTGGTCATTATTTTCGGTAGCTGCGCAGCATTGATTCTGATGAGCTTTTGGTTTCGTCGTGGAAATCGTAAAAGAAAAGGATTCTTATTCCATGCGGTTCAATTTTTGATCTACACCATAATTATCAGTGCTGTCGGCAGCATCATTAATTATGTTATTGAAAATTACAAACTCAAATTTATCACCCCAGGCGTTATCGATTTTATCTGTACGTCACTGATTGCGCTTATTCTGACGGTTAAGTTATTTCTCCTGATTAATCAGTTTGAAAGGCAACAGATAAAAAAAGGTCGAGATATCACCAGCGCGCGGATTATGTCGCGCATCATCAAAATCAGCATTATCGTAGTGATTGTTCTGCTTTATGGCGAACATTTCGGCATGAGCCTTTCTGGCTTGTTGACCTTTGGTGGTATTGGTGGTCTGGCTGTCGGTATGGCCGGTAAAGATATTCTGAGTAACTTCTTTTCCGGGATTATGCTCTATTTCGATCGCCCCTTTAGTATTGGCGACTGGATCCGTTCACCGGACAGGAATATCGAAGGCACAGTAGCAGAAATTGGCTGGCGTATCACAAAAATCACCACCTTTGATAATCGCCCACTGTACGTACCAAACTCGCTTTTTTCGTCCATTAGCGTAGAAAACCCAGGGCGGATGACCAACCGGCGTATTACCACTACCATTGGTTTACGTTATGAAGATGCCGCAAAAGTTGGGGCTATTGTCGAAGCCGTACGTGAGATGCTGAAAAATCACCCTGCTATCGACCAGCGACAAACCTTACTGGTTTATTTCAACCAGTTTGCAGATTCGTCATTAAATATTATGGTCTATTGCTTTACTAAGACCACGGTCTGGGCCGAATGGCTGGCCGCCCAGCAGGATGTTTATTTGAAGATTATTGATATTGTGCAGTCACACGGCGCGGACTTTGCCTTCCCCAGCCAGACGCTGTATATGGATAATATTACACCTCCCGAACAGCTTAAATAACACTCAACAAAACCGGATGACGATAATAATATTCGACATCCGGTTTTATTTATTTCCTCAATTTACCGCAGCCAGAGCGACATTATTCTCACCCGCTTTAAACTGGGCATACTGTTCTTCAGTACCAAAGAAAACTTCTGACTCTGTGCTGTGACCAATGCCCGGCACCTTTTCGTTTCCTGAATATTGCCAAAGCGTCCAGGGATTACGCCCCTCGAGCTTCACACCAGCTTGTCCCCAATACCCCATCCACACCATATACTGGTCGAACCGACTGTCCATGAAATGGGACAAATTATTATGATTGCCATAAAATATTGGTATTTTATGGTAATTTTTATATATCAGGGCAGCAAAACGTAAAATATCATTCCGTGCATTCACCATTCCCGATTTTTTAAAACAAGCCAGTTGGGTTGTATCTTCACCTTCTGGATTCACCAGTAAAATACCGGGAGGCAACATTTTCGGGTCTTCAGGCAGCAGGCTTTTTGCTGTTTCCAGTTGCGCCTCAGGAGTGAGGCAAAAATCAAATTTAAAATAGCCTCCGCGATCAAATTTTGAATCTGCTAATTGCTTCCAGTGAGCCTTAAACGACGAGTCTGGCCCTCTCCAGCCAACCACTCTCACGTAGACAAAACGCGCAGGTGATTTCTCCTGAAACAATTTCCAGTCGATTTCGCCATCGTTAGACGAGATATCATGGCCACTGATTGGGTAAATATCCGGTGTTTTGAAGATACGGATGTCAGGTCGGTTGGGAATTGCACTCACGGGGCCATAAGGAATTTCAATAGGTGTTATATCTTTGTTCTTTGGTTCATCTGGCGCAGTAGGCGGTTCTTTAATAGAATATGCGGTCTTATCAATATTCGTAAATTCATCTGCATTCCCGGCTGATAATTGTGTTTTTTTATCCAGACGACTGACCGCAGGATCGTTAATAAAGAAGAATCCCCCCGGTCCGGCTGGGTTTTCTGTTGCTCCTATCCAGGCATCACTAAGATGTATTCCTTTCCCTTCCTCGTCCAGTTTTTCATTGATTTTTATATATTGGTCGTTCACATAGATAAACAAACTTAATGTTCGGGTAATTCCCGCGTAGTATTCCTTTTTACCATCAATTTTTACCATATACGATTTCCCGAAGCGTTCGTCGGCAACGCCATCAGCAACGCCTTTTATAAGGGTATCAAAAAATACACTGCCTTTATCTTTTTCCAGGGAATAAACTTCTGTTTTATCATCACCAGCGGCTATCGCATACGCACCTGGTTTACTATACGCGTTTGAATTCCCTGCGCCATCTGTCATGCCAAAAAGACCTGAACCAAAACAAGCATTAACTAAAGTCAAAACATGGAAATAACGCTTTGCCAGAATGTTGAGTTGAGCATTCAAAGCTGGCATTTCATACATGCCTTTTGAACCATCAATATCTGTAGCATTACTCAAAACAAATGCCGGTGCCTTATCAGAATTACCATTTTGAGTGCCAAAACGCCCATGACCTGAATAAGCAATTAACAAGCGAGCTTTCTTATCAAACATCATCCCTCTGGCAGGTAGATATTCTTTCAGAAAATAATTAATGTTATCCAGTGACGCATCCTGATCTTTCAGTAAAATAACCTCATCAAACTTTTGCCCATTAATAAGAAAATCAGCCATTCTTTGACCGTCTACTGCAGCTGCTGGAATATCTGCATGTAACAGTGGATATTTTGAAATTGAAATAATCAGCCCAATCGCGCGAGTTTTCGCTGCATCCTGATCTGGTATTTTTAACGCATCACTGATTCGGATATCCAGTTTACCAGGAGCCTCAGGTCCATAATGGATAAAAAAACGACAATACTCATCAGGAACCATTGCACCATTTTTACAAATATCATCTGCACGTGCATCTGATATTCCCTGCGATATTCCGGCAACGAATAGCCCCAGAACCGATATACATAAAGTAAGCCATCGTCTGTTCATAAGTTAAAATTCCTGCACGCCCAACGTGGTATAAAATTCAGCAATTGGACCTTTATAAATACTGGCATCAAACTTCTTACTCGATCCTAAATTAAGCTGTGCTGCGTCGGTGAACTGCCAGATCGCCCATTTTGTCTGGTTGATTGAGCGCGGGGTTTCACTGGCCTGAGCCTGATTAGAGTAATCAGCCAGCCACAGTTTGTGATCTGCAACCTGGGCAAAACTATTTTCCCCACCAACGGCATCTTTCCACCAGGCTCGCGCAGTGTAGATAACCGGTTTACGCCCTAAATCGGCTTCGACCTGTGCGGTAAACGCCTTGATCATCGTTATAATTTCAGCAGGTTTACGCTTTTGCCAACGATCCTTACCCGTTGATGAGTCCACATCCCACTCCACATCCACCGCCGGTGGCATATCCGTTGCGCGTAATCCCCCGTTAGCTTTAATAATTTTAACAAACGTCATCGCCTGCTTACGTCCCCATGTTTCAGCGTCGTCTGCCGGAGTGCCGCTGGAAAGAAAATGATATGCTCCACGGTGTAATTTTACTCCCCGTTCCGTAGCCCCGGCCCGTTGCCAGAAACCGGCAAATTCGGGATCGACATAACGCGTTCCTTGACTGGACTTCATATACAGAAACACAGATTTATTTTTTGCCAACAGTTCGATTGGAAAATCCTTATCGTTATGATGGCTGATATCCACTCCAAATAAAGAACTTGGTCGAGGTTGATTTAATACCGAGTCATAAGAGACATCAGTCGGAAATTTAAAGTATTTTTTTACTGCGAACGTGTCATATTCCATTTTACGGGAAAGATCTGATCCCAGGATTTTTACAAATAACTGCTGTCGTGAGAGATCATTAGTTAAGTTTTCCAGTCCCAGTGATGCGGCATCGGGAAGCGGCTCTGCGGCCAGACTAAAAGAAGAATAATAAGAGAAAAATAGCGAGATAACTAACGGAATAGCGGAGGCTTTTTTCATTTTACCACCCCATGTTTAGCTGTGTGTTTATTTTCATATGAAGATGTTTTACAAGTGATGAAATACACTTCACGTTATAAAAAAAAGTAAAGCACAGCTTATATTTGGAGTATGTAATACAGCAGATAAATAAAATTTATGATTAGAGTTTGTACTTAATATAGTCTGAAAATTTCACAGTCTCATCTTGAGAGTAATCTTTTATAGGGTGAATTTAAAAAAGAGAGGAATTTTATCGGGGTTGTAAAATCTGGCGCAATTTTTGCGCCAGATGACATCATAATCAATGTTTTACAATATACATAGTCCGGCTATAAGCCACATCTTCCGGGTTATTAATGGGATAACCTTTCAGCCACGGTTTGATTAACCGTCCATTTGTATATTGATAAATTGGCGCAATCGGTGCTTGCTCCATGAGGATTTTCTCTGCCGTGTTGTAATCGGCGTTGCGTGCTTTAACGGTGTTTTCAGTCGATGCCTGAGCCAGCACTTTGTCGTATGCCGGATTGTTAAAGCGGGAAATATTTCCTGAGTGTGTTGACGTTAACAGCGTCAGGAAGGTTGATGGTTCATTATAATCCCCAACCCACGAGGCGCGGATAACATCAAAATTGCCGGTATTACGGCTATCGATATAGGTTTTCCATTCCTGATTTTGCAGTTTGACATCTACGCCAAGATTCTTTTTCCACATCGACGCCACAGCGATAGCAATTTTCTGGTGATTTTCCGACGTGTTATATAATAGTGTAAGTTTCAACGGTTTCTGTGGGCCATACCCGGCGGCGCTCAACAATGTTTTCGCCTGAGCATTCAGTTCTTCCTGACTCATTTGTTCAAACGGCGAAGGTTCTGGCGTAAATCCGGCAGTAACATCTGGCGTGAAATGCCATGCTGGTTTTTCACCCGTGCCCAGCACTTTTTCCGTCATCAGACGGCGATCAATCGTCATACTTAATGCCAGACGCACCCGTTGATCTGCCGTCGGGCCTTTTTGCGTGTTAAACGCATAATAATACGTCCCCAACTGTGGCGGCGTGTAAACCTGCCCTGGAATATCCTTCAACAGCTTTTGATACATATTTTTCGGGAAGGATTCAGTGATATCAATATCACCTGCGAGATAGCGTTTAGTGGCAGCAGATTCCTGGTTAATCGGCAAGAAAGTGACTTTTTGCAGCACCGTTTTGGCGTTATCCCAATAATGAGTATTCGGCACAACGACCAGCTTTTCATTAACCACGCGCTCTTTAAGTACATAAGCGCCATTGCCGATCAGATTCCCTGGTTTCGTCCACTCTTTACCACTTTCAACGTTGGCTTTTTGCACCGGGAAGAAAGCAAAGTTAGCCGTTAAATTCACAAACCAGGGCAATGGTTTATCAAGCTGAATTTTCAGGGTATGAGCATCAACAGCGGTGACGCCTAGTTGGTCAGGCGTAGCCTTACCATCAATAATCGCCTGAGCGTTATTGATCCCTGCCAGCGCGGCAAACCAGGCAAACGGAGACAACGTTTTCGGGTTCACCAGACGCTGCCAGCTATAGACAAAATCCTGCGCCGTTACCGGCGTACCATCGGCCCATTTGGCGTTCTCGCGCAGGGTAAAAGTCCAGATACGATTGTCATTACTTTTCCACTGCGTGGCGACACCAGGCACAATCTCCCCTTTCTCGTTTTGATTCACCAGACCTTCAAACAAATCGCGAATGACCTGAATCTCTGGCAAACCCACGGCTTTCGCGGGATCTAACGAAGCTGGCTCATCTTTAATGTGGCGTACCAGCTCTTGCTTCTCTGCCAGTACTGTGCCGCCCGGAACTTCTGCAGCATACGACAGGGAAATGCTGCTGACTAACAGCGCACAACAAGTAACTGAAACAGAGTGCTGCATAAGATACCCTCAAAATGATGTTAAGATTGATGCGTAATTATTTGTTTCTCCTTGAAGAAATGCAAATAACTTCCGGCAAAAAAGTGATAAAGGATCGATAACATATCGTTGTCGAAAAGGATTTGATAATCCGCAAAATTTGCACAACACTGCCTGTAATACTTCTTATATTCGAGACGATTATGACCGTGACCCGCCCGCGCGCCGAACGGGGCGCTTTTCCGCCAGGAACCGAACATTACGGACGTTCTTTATTAGGTGCGCCGTTGATCTGGTTTCCGGCTTCTGCCGCCAGCAGCGAAAGTGGTTTAATCCTGGCTGGCACCCACGGCGACGAAAATTCTTCCGTCGTCACCCTCTCCTGCGCATTACGCACGTTAACACCGTCTCTGCGCCGCCATCATGTCGTGCTCTGTGTGAATCCTGACGGTTGCCAGCTTGGTCTGCGGGCTAATGCCAATGGTGTGGATCTAAACAGAAACTTTCCGGCGGCGAACTGGAAGGAAGGTGAAACGGTGTACCGCTGGAACAGTGCCGCCGAAGAGCGCGACGTGGTCTTGCTGACCGGCGATAAACCCGGCTCCGAACCTGAAACCCAGGCGTTGTGCCAGCTCATTCATCGTATCCACCCCGCCTGGATTGTCTCTTTTCACGATCCTCTGGCTTGTATTGAAGATCCCCGACATAGTGAATTAGGTGAGTGGCTGGCTCAGGCATTTGAATTGCCGCTGGTGACCAGCGTCGGATACGAAACCCCCGGCTCCTTCGGCAGTTGGTGTGCAGACCTGAACCTGCACTGTATTACCGCTGAGTTCCCGCCCATCTCCTCCGATGAAGCCAGTGAAAAGTATCTCTTTGCAATGGCGAATTTACTGCGCTGGCATCCTAAAGATGCAATTCGCCGGTCGTAAACTGTAGCGCCGGCTCCACATCCACCGCCAGCCAGGTCGGTCCATCAAGATCGGCAAAACTGACCTGTGGCACCAATGGTAAAGCGGCGCTAATGGCGCGCGAGGTGCACAACATGCAGCCCAACATCAGTCTGAACCCCTGGGCGCGCGCTTCGGTCGCCAATGCCAGGGCTTCGGTCAGCCCCCCCGTTTTATCGAGTTTGATATTAACCATCTCATAGCGCCCTTTCAGCGCCTTCAGATTGCTACGGGTATGACAACTTTCATCAGCGCAAATGGGTAACGGATGAATAAAATTCTCCAGCGCCGCATCGTCCTGTGCGGGAAGCGGTTGTTCCAGCATCGCAACGTCTAAATCAGCCAGCAACTGACATCGCGCTGCCAATCCCTCTGCGCGCCAGGATTCATTCGCATCAACAATCAACGTTGCATCGGGTACAGCCGAGCGAATTGCCACCATCCGCTCGCTAATAAGATGGTTATCCAGTTTCACTTTCAGCAATTTCGCCCCTGCTTGCCATAGTGCCACAGCACTGCTGGCCATTTGATCAGGCGTACCGATGACAACCGTCTGTGCAGTGGTAATGGTGTCGGGAAGCGTTATACCGATACATTCAGCCAGAGTCTGCTGCTGTTTACGTGCACTGAGATCCCACAATGCGCAATCCAGCGCATTACGCGCCGCGCCCGCAGGCAGAATTTTTTGTAATTCTTCACGTGTCAGCCCTTTTTCCAGTTGCGGCACAACACTCATAATTTGCGCCATTACTGAAGCGTCACTTTCACCATAGCGCGGATAGGGAGTGCATTCCCCGGCACCTTTAACGCCATCTTCTTCCAGTTCAACAACTACCACACGCGCTTCACTGCGGCTGCCACGAGCAATTACAAATGGGGTATGTAACGGCCAGGCTTCCTCAAATACCTTTACGGTTCTCATCTTTACTCCTTGTTGCCGCGATGGACTGCGGATTAAGCGCAAATAGCGATTGCTGTGTTATTGACAGTTAGCATAAACTAGGTGTGACGTTAACTATATGTAAACAGGAAAGATAATCATGTCACAAATCGTTCATTTCCAGGGCAACCCGGTTACAGTCGCCAATTCCATCCCGCAAGTGGGTAGCAAAGCGCAGACTTTTACTCTCGTGGCAAAAGATCTGTCTGACGTCACCCTCGGTCAGTTTGCGGGTAAACGCAAAGTGCTGAACATTTTCCCGAGTATTGATACCGGTGTTTGCGCCGCATCAGTACGTAAGTTTAACCAACTGGCGACAGAAATCGACAACACCGTTGTACTGTGTATTTCCGCCGATCTGCCGTTCGCCCAGTCTCGTTTCTGCGGTGCAGAAGGTCTGAACAACGTCATCACCCTTTCCACTTTCCGTAATAGCGAATTTCTGCAAGCTTACGGCGTTGAGATCGCTGAAGGCCCACTGAAAGGTCTGGCTGCGCGCGCAGTTGTCGTAATTGATGAAAATGACAATGTGATTTTCAGCCAGCTGGTGAATGAAATCACCACTGAGCCGGATTACGAAGCAGCTCTGGCGGTACTGAAGGCGTAATTTATTATGCCTGATGGTATTGTGCCATCAGGCATTTTACGTGTTTACTCTTCGCTCTTCTTCTGGCTCAGGCCGTATTCACGCAATTTGTTGGCAATCGCGGTATGTGAAACGCCCAGACGTTTTGCCAGTTTGCGCGTGCTGGGATAATTGCGATAAAGCTGGGTTAACACCGAACGCTCAAATCGACTGGTGATTTCATCCAGCGAACCTTCCATCGCATCTTCACCCACGGCAACGGTTGTCGCGTCATAATCTGGCAGCAAAATGTCTTGTGGACGCAGTTCGTAGCCGTCCAGTTGCGTGAGTGCACGATAGATAGCATTTTTCAACTGCCTCACGTTACCCGGCCAGCCATAACGCGTCAGCACAGTATTCAGATCGGCAGCCAATTTCGGCCGGGGTACTCCCTGCTCGTCAGCAAAGCGGGCGACGAACAATTCGGTTAACGGCATGATATCCTGCGGACAGTCGCGCAGCGGTGGCAGATTTAGCGTCAACACGTTCAGACGATAATAGAGATCTTCCCGAAATACGCCTTTTTGCACCAGCTCAACCAGATTCTTTTGCGTCGCGCAAATCACCCGCACATCGACATGCACTTCGTGATCTTCGCCAACCCGACGGAAAGTGCCGTCATTAAGGAAACGCAGCAATTTAGCCTGCATCCGTGGAGACATCTCACCAATCTCATCCAGCAGCACCGAGCCGCCGTTCGCCTGCTCAAAGAACCCTTTCTTCCCTTCCGGGGCATGTCCAAACAGTTCGCTCTCAACGGCATCTTCCGGTATAGACGCGCAGTTCAGCGCCAGATAAGGTTTACCGGCGCGAGGGCTGGCCTGATGACAGGCATAAGCAAAGAGATCTTTACCTGTACCAGTGTCACCCGTGATCAGCAGTGGCGCGCTTAACATCGCCAGTTTCTGCGCCTGCTCGACAACGTGTTTCATTTTCGGGCTAACGGCGACAATCTGACTAAAGGCGCTGACATCCTGCGCAGCCACATTTTGCAACTGACGCCCCATACGAATCGTTGAGCGCAGCATCACTACCGCACCGGTCAGGACGTGTTGGTCGTGTTCATCCTGCAAATAAACCGGTGTTATCTCCATCAAGAAATTTTGCCCGTTAATCACCACATGTTCGTTATGCGAATCCTGCGGGTCACTCTCCAGCCAGCGTAAAAAATTAAATCCGTTAATCAATTGCGCAGCGGTATGATTGCGTAAACGATCAAGTTTTTGACCAAATAGCTGACAGCTCGCCGGATTCGCCATATCCACTTTGCTTTTCATATCGACAGAAAGCACGGGTTCAGGCAACGCCTCAAGCAATGCGCTCAACGCCAGATGTTCGCGCTCGGAAGGCATCCATGACACAGTGCGCACATCGGTAACACCTGCAATACGGCGAATTTCCGCCATCAGGCTGCTGAAACTGTCAAAATCCAGTTCGGCAAAATTGAGGTAAATCCGCCCGATTGGGTCAATCTCAATACCGCGTAAATCGATGCCTCTTAGAACCAGTAGATCGAGTAATTCGCGGGTCAGACCGAGTCGGTCTTCACAAAAGACTTCCAGACGCATGGGAACCTTCACCTGAGAAAAGAACAATTAATATGATGATATGACACTATTCGAGTGGCAGGAAGATTTCTGTCAACAAAGATTGACACAAAGACGGATTATCGGGCACTTCGGCGTAAAGATATCCGATCAGCACCCGATATTGCGTTATTATTCGCTGGTCGTTTTGCCTTTTTGCAGCGTCTCCTTTACCTGACCGATAAGCTGGCGACGAAAATCCCCCAGGCGAGGTTTGTCATCGTCGATCCACGGCAACGGACGGCAAAGTTCCATAGCTTTTATTCCCAGTCGCGCGGTCAGGAGTCCGGCGCCAATCCCTTGGGCAGCACGTGTCGACAAACGAGCGGCGAGATCTTGTGACATCCAGTCCATCCCCACTTCGCGCACCAGTTCGCTGGCACCGGCAAAAGCGATATTCAGCAATACCAGTTTGAACAGGCGCAAACGGCTGTAATAACCCAATTCAATGCCATAGAGCGTGGCGATACGATTAATCAACCGCAGATTGCGCCAGGCAATAAATGCCATATCCACCAGCGCCAGCGGGCTGACGGCAATCATCAGGGTAGATTCTGCCGCCGAACGGCTGATTTCTCTACGCGCCTGCGCATCCAGCACTGGCTGAACCAGATGTGCGTACAGACTGACGACTTCACGATCGTTCTGCGTTTCATGGATTGAGGCATACCAGCGTTGCAGCGCCGGATGCGACTGATCGATGCCGGCCTGCTGCGCCAGTTTCTCGCAAAATGCGCGCCCCTTACCCGTGCCGTGACTATGCAACAAATCGCGCGCTTCATCGCGTTCGTGCGCACGCTGGCGCAAGCGCCATAAGCGCCGCCACTCTGTTACCACAGAGCCAACGCCAGCCCCGATAATCAATGCACCAGCCGCACAACCGCCCAGCGCCACCCAGTCCTGAGTTTGCCAGGCATTCATCGTCCACTGCACACCCTGACCAACAACGCTCACACCAAACAGCGCCAGCCCGCCTATGACCATTTTGCGCCACAAACTGCGCTTCGGACGCAGCGCCGCATCCATTACCGCTTCGACTTGCCCCTCTTCTTCCGGCGCTTCGTCGAGCGTCGCCGGGGCAAAATTTTGCGCCTGATTTTCATCAAAGGTCTGCTGCGCCTTAAATTTAGGGTTCTGATCGACCTCCAGCGGACCGTCGAAATCAATACGTGGTTTTAACGGTTCGGTCATCGCAATTTATCTCCTATTAAAAATTCCAGCGCGGCATCAAGGCAAATATGCGGCAGTGGTTTATCGACATCCATCACCTGCGGGCGAAACGCTTCAAACTGGAAGCCTTGTTTATCCCAGAACGCCTGACTGGGCAAACGTGCGGGAACTTCACCTGGGTAAACGGTAAGCGGTGCGCCATCGCTCAGTCGATTACCGCGCAGAGCCGGGATTTTCTCACCGTTGACGTCGATGATGCCGCTGGTGGTCGCCTGTACTGAGGCCAGTCCCAGACAATCCATGCTGATCCCTTCAAATGCCGCATTTTGCCAGGCGTCCTGAATTAGTTGTTGCAGTAATGAAACCATATTGGCGTGCTGATCGATGGTCACATGGTCCGCTTTAGTCGCGGCAAACAGCAATTTGTCGATAACTGGCGAGAATAAGCGCCGGAAAAGTGTACGTTGCCCGTAGTGGAAACTTTGCATCAACTGCGTCAGCGCCAGACGCATGTCATTAAACGCCTGCGGCCCACTGTTCAGCGGTTGCAGGCAATCCACCAGCACAATCTGGCGGTCAAAGCGCAGAAAGTGGTTTTTATAGAACCCCTTCACCACTTTCTCGCAGTAATAATTAAACCGCTCGCGCAGCATTCCGGCGTTGGTATGCTTATCGGCCTGTGCCAGTTTAGACTCGCCCCAGGCATCGACATCCGGCCACGGGAAGAATTGCAGCGCGGGCGCGCCTGCCATATCCCCCGGCAGAACAAAGCGGCCTGGCTGGATAAAGTGCAGCCCCTGCTGTTTGCAGTGGTGAAGATAATCGGTCCACGCGGCGGCGATATCAGCAAGACGGTTTTCGTCGGCAGGCGCTAACGGATCAAGCCCTTCGCACATCATCCGCCATTTTGCCGACCACTCGCCGCGCTGACCATTAAGCAGGCCCGTCATCTGCCGTGACCAGCTTAAATAGTCCTGCGCCAGCATTGGCAGATCGAGTAGCCACTCGCCGGGATAATCCACAATCTCCAGATACAGCGTGGAGGTGTCTTTGAAGTGACGCAGTAGCGAATCGTTCGATTTATAACGCAATGCCAGGCGGATTTCACTGACGCCACGCGTTGGCGTCGGCCAGGCGGGAGGGTCGCCGTACAGCTGCGCTACCCCTTCGTCGTAAGTAAAACGCGGAATGCCAAAATCGCGCTGTGGAATACGCTTCACACCCAGCAGGCGCTCTTCACGCACCGCGCTTAACAGCGGCAAGCGTGCTCCTGCATGAATATTGAGCAACTGATTGACCATCGCGGTGATAAACGCCGTTTTGCCGCTGCGGCTAAGTCCGGTTACCGCCAGTCGCAGGTGCCTGTCGACGCCACGATTCACCAGCGCGTTAAGTTCATTTTTGAGTCGCTTCATTGCTGTCCTGTGCCAGAAAGCTGTAGAAAGGATGAGATGCTGGAGATAATAATGTGGGTTAATTTTGATTTATCAAATGAATAAGCGGCGTTATTTACACCGCTCAATACGTAATTTGTTAACCTTTGACCTTCGGCATCGCAATGTCTTTAAGACCACCGGCGTTCTCAACGTGGGTATATCCCATTTCGTTGAGGATCTCTTTTGCCTGCCCGGACTGGCGTCCGGCGTTGCAATACACTTTAACGGTGTCGTTTTTATCCGGAACGGCGGTGGCAATGCGCTCTTTCACTTCCTTCAGGGGAATATTGATGGCCCCCTGAACGTGCTCTTGCTGATACTGTTCTGGAATGCGAACATCGATCCAGTGTTCAGCGGCGAAAACGGGCAGTGAAAACACCAGTGTCAGAGCAAGTAAGCCTTTTTTAAACATGTAAGCGTCCTTCTATGGATGAAAATTGCCATCCATTATACGCCTGAGATTTAACAATTTTTGCGAAACTCCCCTCACCTTTTATAACGCTGTGCCAGTTTATTGGCAGCCCGACTTAACAGCGGTTCCAGCGCCACGGCCAGCAACATTTTCAGTGGTCGGCGAGCAACTGATTTTATCGCCCAGCCAGCTACACCCGCCGGGCCATAGCGCAGCGCGGTAAGAAGTACCAGCTTGCCTGCTAATTTGAAACCAGGCTTCACCTTTTGCCCGGCCTGTTGCCAGCGAGTATTCATAACTTTCCTCACAGTTGACGGAAACGGCTACGTAACGTGAAAGTATCGGAAGTGACATAACGTTCCATCTCGCGTAAACGCGTTTCACTGGCCGCCAGTTCACGGTCGACTTCATCCAGCAATTCGCTGCTGGAAGGTAGCTGCTCACCAAAGGCCATGTTGTCCGGCATTGGATCAAGCGCAAATGACAAAATGATGTAAGCAACCAGGGTAAACAGCGCCAGACCGAAGAAAATCGACAGCACCACCAGGATACGCACCAGTTTTACCGGTACATCAAAATAATTAGCAATCCCCGCGCAGACGCCGCGCACCATGCCCTGTTGTGGAATACGCCATAATTTTTTATTGAGATTAATGCCCGCCATTAGCGATCCCTCCAGTTCGGATGTTCTGCATCAAGAATGGATTCCAGCGCCTGAATACGCTCGCGCATCCGTTTTGCTTCATCAGCCAGTTGCGCTAATCGCTGCTGTTCGCTTTGCGACAATTCACCGCGACTGGAGCGGTTGCTGTAATGCAGCCATAACCAGATAGGTAAAACAAACAGCACAAAAATGGTTAACGGAATAGCCAGGAATAGCGCGCTCATAAGTACTCCTTAAAGAATGAGCGGCGGCGCGTTCAGACGCCGCCTGGGTGTTATTATTGATTATCTTGCTTCATTTTGGCTTTTAATTGTGCCAGTTGCTCGCTGATTGCATCATCGGCTTTCAGTTCGGCAAACTGATCGTCCAGCGATTTTTGTTTGCCGAAGCTGTGGCTTTCTGCTTCCGCTTCCATCTGGTTGATACGACGCTCGAAAGATTCGAAACGCGCCATCGCCTCATCCAGTTTGCCACTGTCCAGTTGACGACGCACGTCACGCGACGAGTTTGCAGCCTGATGACGCAACATCAATGCCTGCTGGCGAGCGCGAGTTTCGCTCAATTTGTTTTCCAGCTCGCCAATCTCTTTCTTCATACGCTCCAGCGTATCGTCCACCAGCGTCACTTCATGTTCCAGGCTCTTAATCAGATCGGTCAGTTTCTGTTTTTCAATTAGTGCCGCACGCGCCAGATCTTCTCTCTCTTTCAGCAGCGCCAGTTCGGCTTTTTCCTGCCACTCAACTTCACGCGCCGACGCTTGTTCAATACGGCGAGTCAGCTGTTTCTTTTCTGCCAGCGCACGCGCCGAGGTAGAACGCACTTCAACTAATGTATCTTCCATTTCCTGGATCATCAGACGCACCAGTTTCTGCGGATCTTCCGCTTTCTCTAACAGAGCGTTGATGTTGGCATTCACGATGTCGGCAAAGCGAGAAAAAATACCCATAATGTTGTCCTCTTGATTTCTTCGTTCAGGATTGTCCTGCTGAACTGTTAATACAATTTGCGTGCCAATTTTTTATCTTTTTGATTTATAAAGATCTGATTGAAGATTCAACAGCAACATGCCAGGATAAATTAGCGAATTACACTAACAAGTGGCGAATTTCATCATGGCAGAATACAAAGATAACTTACTCGGTGAGGCGAACAGCTTTCTTGAAGTGCTGGAACAGGTTTCGCATCTCGCGCCGCTGGACAAACCGGTTTTGATTATTGGCGAGCGCGGCACCGGTAAAGAGCTGATCGCCAGCCGTTTGCATTATCTCTCCTCCCGCTGGCAAGGGCCGTTTATTTCCCTTAACTGCGCGGCGTTAAATGAAAATCTGCTGGATTCCGAGTTGTTCGGGCACGAGGCGGGCGCGTTTACCGGAGCGCAAAAACGCCATCCGGGACGATTTGAACGTGCCGACGGCGGAACGCTGTTTCTTGATGAACTCGCTACGGCACCAATGATGGTGCAGGAAAAATTATTACGCGTAATTGAGTACGGTGAACTGGAACGCGTTGGCGGTAGCCAGCCATTGCAGGTCAATGTGCGGCTGGTATGTGCGACAAATGCCGATCTTCCGGCGATGGTCAATGAAGGTACTTTTCGCGCCGACCTGCTGGACCGCCTGGCTTTCGATGTAGTGCAACTGCCGCCCCTGCGCGAGCGCGAAAGCGACATTATGCTGATGGCAGAACACTTTGCCATTCAGATGTGTCGGGAAATCAAGCTGCCTCTGTTCCCGGGGTTTACCGAGCGCGCCAGAGAAACGTTACTGAGCTATCGCTGGCCGGGAAATATCCGTGAATTGAAAAACGTGGTGGAACGTTCGGTGTATCGCCACGGCAACAGCGATTATCCGCTTGATGAGATCATTATTGATCCCTTTAAACGGCGTCCGCCTGAAGACGCTATCGCCGTTTCAGAAACCACCTCTCTTCCGGCATTGCCGCTGGATTTACGTGAGTTTCAGATGCAGCAGGAAAAAGAGTTGCTGCAACTCAGTTTGCAACAGGGGAAATATAACCAGAAGCGCGCGGCTGAGTTGCTGGGGTTAACCTATCATCAGTTCCGCGCATTGCTTAAAAAGCACCAGATTTAGCGGAGTTGGGCAATGTAGCTTGCCGGATGAGGCGATCAAACCTACAAAATCAAGACGCCGTTTGCAGGCCTGATAAACGCAGCGCATCAGGCATTATTGCGTTGGCCTCCGCTTCTGCGTATTAATCCCTCAGCGCATCCTGCAAAATTTTCATGGCCGCATCGAACTGCGTATCCGGGATGGTCAGCGGATACAAGAAACGAATCACGTTACCGTAGGTGCCGCAGGTCAGCAGTAACAATCCCTGTGCCAGCGCGCGTTGCTGGATTTTCTGCGCAATCGCCGCCGACGGCTCACCCGTTTGCGGGTCGTTAAACTCTGCCGCAATCATTGACCCCAGACCGCGTACCGCAGCAATTGCCGGAACGCTTTCTTTAGCCTCAATCAGCGTTTGCGTCAGGCGCTGACCAAGTTGATTCGCACGGTCGCAAAGGGATTCTTTGTCGATAATGTTGAGCACTGCGTGCGCGGCGGCAACTGCCAGCGGGTTACCGGCATAGGTGCCGCCAAGCCCGCCCGGCGCGGGTGCGTCCATAATGTTGGCATTACCGACCACGCCCGAAAGTGGCATCCCACCCGCGAGGCTTTTCGCCATCGTCATTAAATCGGGCTTGTCAGCATAATGATCCATGGCAAACAGTTTGCCGGTACGCGCGAAACCGCTTTGCACTTCATCGGCAATCATCACGATGCCGTGCTCGTCGCACAGGCGACGAATCGCAGAAACCAACTCTTTTGGCGCCACGTTGAAACCGCCCTCGCCCTGCACCGGTTCGAAAATAATCGCCGCGACTTGTTTCGCTTCGATGTCTGATTTAAACAAGCGTTCGATGGCGTCGAGGGAATCTTGCGTCGAAACGCTATGCAAATCTGACGGATACGGCACGTGATAAACCGAACCGGGGAACGGGCCAAAGCCAATTTTGTACGGTGCGACTTTTCCGGTTAACGCCATGGTCATATACGTGCGACCGTGGAAGCCGCCGCTAAACGCAATCACGCCAGGGCGTCCGGTATGGGCGCGAGCAATTTTCACCGCGTTTTCCACCGCTTCCGCGCCGGTAGTGAAGAACGCGGTTTTGGCCTGCCCGCTCACCGGGGCAAGGGCGTTGATTTTCTCCGCCAGGGTGACGTAGCTTTCATACGGCACAATCTGATACGCCGTGTGGGTAAACTGTTGCAGTTGCTGCTCCACCGCCGCGACCAGATCAGGGTGGCGATGCCCGGTATTCAGCACCGCAATGCCTGCGGCAAAATCGATGTACTCGTTGCCCTCAACATCCTTCAGCGTGGCATTTTCAGCCGACTGGGCGAAGAAGTTACACATCACGCCAACCCCGCGCGGGGTGGCAGAAAGACGACGCTGATGGAATTCATTGTTGCTCATGTTTCACACCTTTTGACTCTTCACTGTTAATCGGAAATTAAACGCCCAGACGATCGCGCAGGCTGTAATAGGCTGCGCCCATCGCGGTAAACGGCACGCGCAGCGTGCGCCCGCCGGGGAACGGGTAATGCGGCAGATTGGCGAACGCGTCGAAACGCTCGGCATCTCCGCGAAGCAGTTCAGCAATTAAACGCCCGGCGAGATGGGTACAGGTCACGCCGTGGCCGCTGTAGCCCTGCATGTAGTAAATGTTTTTATCGAGGCGGCCAAACTGTGGCATACGCGACAGGGTCAGCAGGAAGTTGCCCGTCCAGCGGTAATCAATTTTCACTCCCTGCAACTGCGGGAAGGTTTTCAGCAGTTTCGGCACCACAAGACGCTCGACATCATCCGGGTCGCGCGCACCGTACACCACGCCGCCGCCGTACAACAGGCGGTTATCGGCGGTAAGACGGTAGTAATCAAGCAGATAGTTACAGTCTTCGACACAGTAGTTTTTCGGGATCAGCGAACGGGCTAAATCATCGGAAAGCCGCTCGGTGGTAATTACCTGCGTGCCGCACGGCATACTGCGCTTCGCCAGTTCCGGCTCCACTTTATCGCCCAGATACGCATTCCCGGCGACAATCACATACTTCGCCGTCACCTGGCCTTTAGCAGTGCGCACAACGGCTGGCGTGGTGTGCTGGATCTGCGTCACCGCAGAAAGCTCATACACGCGTCCGCCGTTCAGACGAATTGCGTCCGCTTCGCCAATGGCGAGGTTCAGCGGGTGAATATGCCCACCGCTGTGATCCAGCAGCGCACCGGTGTAGCGATCGCTGGCAACTTCGCGGCGAATGGCACTGGCGTCCAGCAGTTCCAGTTGTTTATTACCGTAGCGTTCCCAGTTCTCTTTCTGCTCTTCGAGCGTGGCGAGCTGTTTATCATTCATCGCCACAAACAGGCCGCCGGGGCGGTAATCGCAGTCAATCTGATAACGTTTGATACGTTCGCGGATGATCTCTCCGCCTTCGAACATCATGCTGCCGAGCATACGGGCGGTGTCCATGCCGTAGCTTTTTTCAATAACGTCGATGTCACGGCTGTAGGAGTTCACAAGCTGGCCGCCGTTGCGCCCGCTGGCGCCAAAGCCGATGCGTGAGGCTTCGAGTACCACCACGTCAAAGCCCGCTTCCGCCAGATGCAGCGCAGAGGAAAGCCCGGTGTAGCCGCCGCCAACCACGCAAACATCACATGTGATTGACTCATTCAGCGTGTCGAAAGGCGCATATTTATTCGCACTGGCGGCGTAATAACTGCTGGTATGTTCGGTCATTTCAGGCCTCCAGGCTTATCCAGATGGTTTTCAGTTCGGTGAATTTTTCAAGGGCGTGCAGGGATTTGTCGCGACCGTTGCCGCTCTGCTTATAACCGCCAAACGGTACGGTCATATCGCCATCGTTGTAGTTGTTGACGAAGACGGAACCAGCTTTCAAACGGCGGCTCATGCGGTGCGCGCGGGAGAGATCGCGCGTCCATACCGCCGCACCGAGGCCGTACTGGCTGTCGTTGGCAAGCTGTAGCGCCTGATCTTCTGATGTGAAACGGGTGACCACCAGCACAGGGCCGAAAATCTCTTCGCGACTTAAGGACGCATTCGGATCCACATCCACAAAGATGGTCGGGCCGATGGCCGCAGCCAGTTCAGCGTTGCGGCCATCCAGCAGCAGTTGCCCTTTGCCTTCGCCTTCACGGATAAAGGTGTGTACCGAGTCGGCGTGAGCGCAGTCGATTAACGTGCCCATCGAGGTTGCAGGATCAAGTGGATGCCCTGGCTGCCAGTTTTGCGCCTGCTGTTTTAACAGGGCTAAGAATTCATCGGCGATACTCTCTTCCAGCAATAAACGGGTTCCGGCGATGCACACCTGGCCCTGGTTGTAGAAGATGCCTGCGGCGGTGGCGCTTGCAGCCTGTTGCAAATCCGGGCAGTCGGCGAAAACGATGTTGGCGCTTTTACCACCTGCTTCCAGCCAGACGCGTTTCATGTTGCTGTCGCCTGCGTCTTTCAGCAGCTGTTTCCCGGTGCGGGTTGAACCAGTAAAGGCGATGGCATCGATATCGTTATGACGCGACAGCGCCTGCCCGGCTTCATGACCAAAACCAGTTACCACGTTCAACACACCATCCGGCAGACCGGCTTCTTTCGCCAGCCCGGCAAGGCGAATCGCACTGAGCGGCGATTTTTCGGACGGTTTCAGGACAACGCTGTTCCCCGCCGCCAGCGCCGGGCCGAGTTTCCAGCAGGTCAGCAGCAGCGGGAAGTTCCACGGTACAATGGCGGCAATTACGCCGACCGGTTCGCGCACAATCATCGCCAGCTCATGGCAACTGGTGGTAGCGACTTCGCCGTAAACTTTATCGATAGCTTCGGCGTACCAGCGAATGGCGCGCGCAGCGCCGGGAATATCATCACGCAGGCTGTGACGAATCGGTTTACCGGTGTCGAGGGTTTCCAGCAGCGCCAGTTCTTCCGCGTTGGCTTCCATTAAATCGGCGAGTTTATTCAGTACCACTTTGCGTTTAGCCGGAGAAGAGAGCGACCAGTCGCCGCGTTCAAATACGTTGCGTGCCGCGCTCACCGCGCGGTCAATATCGGCGCTTTTACCGCGCGCAATATTCGCCAGCGGTGCCTGGGTGACCGGATCAATAGTTTCAAAGGTTTCGTTTTCCGCCGCAGCGGTATATTCACCGTTAATAAATAAGCGGGTTTCAATGGCGAGACTTAACGCTTTATCCTGCCAGTAAGCCAGATGATGAAAATTCATTATGACTCCTGTTTCACGTCTATCAGATATATGCAGTTTGTGAACGTCAGTGCGCAGAGATCCCCGGGCGATGAGCCCGTTTATTTCCGGCGACATTCCTTATGGATTGCCGGGCGCATTGCGCTTACCCGGCTTACAGAACAAAAAGATTAAAACGTGGTGGGGGTATGGGCGCTGATAATCCGGCAAATACCTGCCGACGTATTGCTGAAACTGTGCGGGATGCCGGTATTAATGGCATAACTTTGCCCCGCGACGAGGTGATAATCCTGTCCATTAATGGTCAGAACAATTTCACCTTCCAGTACAGTGCCTATTTCCTCACCCTGATGCTTAATTCTTTCCCCAGTGGTTGTGCCCGGCTGGTACGTTTCAAAGATCATCGCCAACGTGCGATTCGGGTTACCGTTATGCACCAGCTTCATTGACACACCCTGACTACCCATTTCAATTAAGTCGTCCTGATTAATGACGACCTGCGGCTCATCAGGTTTCTCCGGCTCGGAAAAGAATTCCGAGAGTGACAGTCCATACACCTTCAGCAGCTTTTGCAGCGTACTGATGGCAGGGCTGACTTTATCCTGTTCTATCGTACTGATAGCACTGTGAGTCAGCCCGGAGAGTTCGGCGGCACGACGTTGTGAAAGCCCCTGCTGCTGGCGGATTTCCGACAAGCGTTTTCCTGGCGCCAGTCCCTCATCACTCATATTTGCATTTCCTTAACTGTAGTGGTCAGAGTCGCTGTTTTTCAGCGATATGGTTCTGACAAGCGGTGATAAAGCCCTCGAACAATATACGCGAAAGCGCATACTCGCTACTGTTCCATTCCGGGTGCCACTGTACGCCCAGCGCGAAAGGATGATTGATGACGCTAACCGCCTCAACTAAGCCATCCGGCGAGCGAGCTTCCACACGTAACCGTGGGCTAACAACCTTCGCCCCTTGTCCATGCAGAGAGTTTACCCAAAAGTTGCTACATTCAGGTAACAGCGCAGACAGTAATCCCCCCTCTTCAACCTGAACCTCGTGTGACGGTGCATATTGCTGCTCCACCGGCAGTTCGGGATCTTCACGATGTTCCAGTAGCTCAGTCTGTTCGCACAACTTGCGATGCAACGAACCACCTGTTGCCACCACCATTTCCTGTAAACCCCGGCAGATGGCGAAAATGGGGATGCGCCTTTCGAGTGCGGCGTTAATTAACGCCATGCTCAGAAGATCACGCCCGGGATCGGCGTCAGGCTCATCGCCGTTTTCACCATATAGGTGCGGCTGCACATTGCTGGGGCTACCAGGAAGATAAATACCGTCAAGTTTCGGCAGAAGTTGTTCAAGTAATGACGGCTCCGCCAGCGCATGGGGCAGCGCAATCGGCAAACCACCTGCGTGAATGATGGCATTCAGGTACTTTTCTTGCAGAGTCTGGGTCTCATGACCCTTAAGCCTGTTCCTGCACATTACGACACCGATAACAGGATTGTTCATTATATTTTCCATGCTCAATCTCACAAAGTGGACTAAATTATCGCCATTACTGCGGTTTAAATGACCTTTCTGTTCAATATTTTTTCAATCTAGCAGTGAGTTTTCTTTTTTGCAAACTAAATTTAACATTTGACAAACATTTAGTTTGCATACAGATTCGAAGAGTGGTCATTATATTTTACGCTCTGATAACGAGTGGAAAACAAAACCAAAGGCGAAGAATCATGGAAACCAATATCGTTGAAGTAGAGAACTTTGTTCAGCAGTCAGAAGAGAGGCGGGGTAGCGCCTTTACGCAGGAAGTGAAACGCTACCTGGAACGCTACCCTAATACGCAATATGTTGATGTTTTACTTACCGATCTTAATGGCTGTTTTCGTGGAAAACGCGTCCCCTTCTCCAGCCTGAAAAAACTGGAGAAAGGATGCTACTTCCCGGCTTCGGTGTTTGCGATGGATATTCTGGGCAATGTGGTAGAAGAAGCTGGGCTAGGACAAGAAATGGGCGAACCCGATCGTACCTGTGTCCCCATTCTCGGTTCTTTGACCCCTTCCGCTGCCGATCCTGAGTTTATTGGTCAAATGCTTCTGACCATGGTCGATGAAGATGGCGCTCCCTTTGACGTTGAGCCGAGGAATGTACTCAACCGCCTGTGGCAGCAGCTACGCCAGCGCGGATTGTTCCCGGTCGTAGCGGTAGAGCTGGAGTTCTATTTACTGGATCGCCAGCGCGACGCCGAAGGGTATCTGCAACCGCCCTGCGCGCCAGGCACCGATGACCGCAATACCCAAAGCCAGGTCTACTCTGTCGATAACCTCAACCACTTCGCCGATGTGCTCAATGATATTGATGAACTGGCGCAATTACAGTTGATTCCGGCAGATGGTGCGGTCGCCGAGGCTTCGCCAGGTCAGTTTGAAATCAACCTCTACCATACCGATAACGTGCTGGAAGCCTGCGATGATGCATTAGCCCTTAAACGCCTGGTGCGCTTGATGGCGGAAAAGCATAAGATGCACGCCACTTTTATGGCGAAGCCGTATGAAGAGCACGCGGGCAGCGGGATGCATATCCATATCAGTATGCAAAATAATCGTGGCGAGAACGTGCTGTCTGACGCGGAAGGCGAAGATTCGCCGCTGCTGAAAAAGATGCTCGCCGGGATGATCGACCTGATGCCGTCATCAATGGCATTGCTGGCGCCGAACGTAAACTCATATCGCCGCTTCCAGCCAGGCATGTATGTGCCGACGCAGGCATCGTGGGGTCATAACAACCGTACCGTTGCCCTGCGAATTCCGTGCGGCGATCGTCATAACCACCGCGTGGAGTATCGCGTGGCGGGTGCCGATGCCAACCCGTATCTGGTGATGGCGGCGATTTTCGCCGGTATTCTGCACGGTCTTGATAACGAGCTGCCGTTACAGGAAGAAGTCGAAGGCAACGGTCTGGAACAGGAAGGCTTACCCTTCCCGATTCGCCAGAGCGATGCCCTAGGTGAGTTTATCGAGAATGATCACCTGCGCCACTATTTAGGCGAACGTTTCTGTCATGTGTATCACGCCTGTAAAAATGATGAGCTGTTGCAGTTTGAGCGCCTCATCACAGAAACAGAAATTGAGTGGATGTTGAAAAACGCGTAGTGCCCCCTTGCGGGGGTTGTCTCATCGGCCTGAGCGGAGCCAGGCCTGACATTTGCTGGTAATCCAGACATTTCCCGGATGTCGCGTTATGGAGCGCAGGCGGCAACGGGCTTCCGTTAACGATTAAGACTGTGACGAGGAAATGAGATGATGCCGATGATGAAATTCCCGCATGGCGAGGGAGGCTGCGTATGCGCTCCCCCTGCGACTGACCGGACTCCGCCCCCTTTGCTTCCCCTGCTAAACAGGTTTGATTTCAGGTCGACGCGACCGCAAACCCGATTGCGCAGTGGAGGCAGCGATTATGGCTATTAATTCATCGCTGGACATTACTACACAACCGGGCAAAACCCGCCTGCGAAAATCACTGAAATTGTGGCAGGTGGTGATGATGGGTCTGGCCTATCTCACACCGATGACCGTGTTCGATACTTTTGGCATTGTATCTGGCATTAGCGACGGTCACGTTCCGGCATCCTACCTGCTGGCGCTGGCAGGCGTGCTGTTTACCGCGATCAGCTACGGCAAACTGGTTCGCCAGTTCCCGGAAGCTGGCTCGGCCTATACCTACGCGCAAAAGTCGATTAACCCGCACGTCGGCTTTATGGTCGGCTGGTCATCGCTGCTGGATTATCTCTTTTTGCCGATGATCAACGTCTTGTTGGCGAAAATCTATCTCTCCGCCCTCTTCCCGGAAGTGCCGCCGTGGGTGTGGGTGGTAACCTTCGTCGCCATTTTAACCGCCGCGAATCTGAAGAGCGTCAACCTGGTCGCCAACTTCAATACCCTGTTTGTACTGGTACAAATCTCCATCATGGTGGTATTCATCTTCCTGGTGGTTCAGGGGCTACATAAAGGTGAAGGCGTCGGCACCGTCTGGTCGCTACAACCGTTTATTAGCGAGAACGCGCATCTGATTCCGATTATTACCGGGGCGACGATAGTCTGCTTCTCGTTCCTCGGTTTTGATGCAGTGACTACGCTTTCGGAAGAGACGCCAGACGCCGCACGCGTGATCCCGAAAGCCATCTTCCTGACGGCGGTATACGGCGGCGTTATCTTTATCGCTGCGTCGTTCTTTATGCAACTGTTCTTCCCGGATATCAGCCGCTTTAAAGACCCGGATGCCGCACTGCCGGAGATTGCACTGTACGTCGGCGGCAAGCTGTTCCAGTCGATTTTCCTTTGCACCACGTTTGTGAACACGTTAGCGTCTGGCCTCGCGTCGCACGCCAGCGTCTCGCGTCTGCTGTATGTGATGGGCCGCGACAATGTGTTCCCGGAACGCGTGTTTGGCTATGTGCACCCGAAATGGCGCACGCCTGCGTTGAACGTCATTATGGTAGGAATTGTGGCACTGTCGGCGCTGTTCTTTGATTTAGTCACCGCCACGGCGTTGATTAATTTCGGCGCACTGGTGGCGTTTACCTTCGTTAATTTGTCTGTGTTTAATCACTTCTGGCGACGCAAAGGGATGAATAAAAGCTGGAAGGAACACTTCCACTATTTATTAATGCCGCTGGTTGGCGCTCTAACGGTGGGCGTGTTGTGGGTTAACCTTGAGTCGACCTCATTGACGCTCGGTCTGGTGTGGGCCTCGTTAGGCGGCGCATATTTGTGGTATCTGATCCGCCGTTATCGCAAAGTGCCGCTGTACGAGGGCGACAGAACGCCGGTGAGCGAAACGTAATACGTAGGATGCGCGGCGCATTGTCCTGCCGGGGGCAATGCGCCGCGCCATTATCTATAAAAAGATGTATGACCCGGATCACGAGTGCTATCATCCGCCCTTATGCTTAACGCATTAACCCCAGGGCAAAAAATGAACCACGATATCCCACTGAAATATTTTGATATTGCCGATGAGTACGCGACTGAATGCGCAGAACCTGTCGCAGAAACTGAACGCACGCCACTGGCTCACTACTTCCAGTTACTGCTCACCCGGTTGATGAATAATGAAGAGATCAGCGAAGCAGCCCAGCATGAAATGGCCGCTGAAGCGGGGATTAATCCCGCACGCATTGATGAGATCGCAGAGTTTTTGAATCAATGGGGTAATGAGTAATCATTTAATTGCGGATGCCCGGTCAGTATCGCAGACCGGATAAGGCGTTCATGCCGCATCCGGCTAAAAATGACATGAACCCAGCTTTAATGGGTTTCTCACGATCGCGCCACGCTGTTCCTCGCTAAGTAGTTCTGTGAGTTATAGTTATAGAGAAATCACGGGTACGAATGTTGAACAGATGGCGACGCCACATGTGCAACAACCAACCATACTGCCCTCATTGCGACCCCTGAACACAAACGGTAATGGCAAATGTCATTAAATATTAGTAAGATAGCCTCTTTACATAAAATCCCTTAATATTATGCGCCAGGTATTATCGTCTCTTTTGGTGATTGCTGGACTTGTGAGTGGTCAGGCAATCGCCGCGCCTGAACCCACCCCGCACGCTGATATCCGCGACAGCGGTTTTGTCTATTGCGTCAGCGGGCAGGTCAACACCTTTAACCCATCCAAAGCGAGCAGTGGGTTAATTGTCGATACCCTTGCCGCCCAGTTTTATGATCGACTACTGGATGTCGATCCCTATACTTATCGTCTGATGCCGGAACTTGCCGAAAGCTGGGAAGTGCTCGACAACGGCGCAACCTATCGCTTCCACCTGCGTCACGATGTTCCGTTTCAAAAAACCGACTGGTTTACGCCTACTCGCAAAATGAATGCTGATGATGTGGTGTTTACCTTCCAGCGAATTTTTGACCGTAACAACCCGTGGCATAACGTCAACGGTAGCAACTTCCCCTATTTCGACAGCCTGCAATTTGCTGATAACGTGAAAAGCGTCCGCAAGCTGGATAATCACACCGTTGAGTTCCGTCTCGCCCAGCCGGATGCTTCCTTTTTATGGCACCTGGCGACCCATTATGCGTCGGTAATGTCTGCCGAATATGCGCAGAAATTAGAAAAAGAAGATCGTCAGGAACAACTCGACCGCCAACCCGTAGGCACCGGACCGTATAAACTGTCGGAAAATCGCACGGGACAATATATTCGCTTACAACGGCATGATGAGTTCTGGCGAGGCAAACCGTTGATGCCACAGGTGGTGGTGGATTTAGGTTCTGGTGGCACCGGACGTCTGTCGAAACTCTTGACCGGTGAATGTGACGTTCTGGCCTGGCCTGCTGCCAGCCAACTGTCTATTTTGCGCGACGACCCGCGTTTGCGTTTAACGCTGCGTCCGGGGATGAACGTCGCCTATCTGGCGTTTAACACTGCCAAACCACCGCTGAATAATCCGGCAGTACGTCATGCGCTGGCACTGGCGATTAATAACCAGCGCCTGATGCAATCTATCTATTACGGTACGGCTGAAACGGCAGCCTCTATTTTACCGCGCGCCTCGTGGGCTTATGACAACGAGTCTAAAATTACCGAATACAATCCGGCGAAATCACGCGAACAGTTGAAGGCGTTGGGGCTGGAAAATTTAACGCTGAAACTGTGGGTGCCAACACGCTCGCAAGCGTGGAACCCCAGTCCGCTGAAAACTGCCGAACTGATTCAGGCGGATATGGCGCAGGTCGGCGTGAAAGTGGTGATTGTGCCGGTAGAAGGTCGTTTTCAGGAGGCGCGGTTGATGGATATGAGCCATGATCTGACGTTATCCGGCTGGGCGACGGACAGTAACGACCCGGACAGTTTCTTCCGCCCGTTACTGAGCTGCGCGGCAATTCATTCGCAGACCAACCTTGCCCACTGGTGCGATCCGAAATTCGACAGCGTGTTGCGTAAGGCGCTCTCCTCGCAGCAACTGGCGGCGCGTATTGAAGCCTATGACGAAGCGCAAAGTATTCTGGCGCAGGAGTTACCCATTCTACCGCTGGCCTCATCACTACGCTTGCAGGCCTATCGGTACGATATCAAAGGGTTGGTTCTTAGCCCATTTGGTAACGCCTCCTTCGCTGGTGTGTACCGCGAAAAGCAAAATGAGGTGAAAAAACCATGATTATCTTCACCTTACGCCGCGTTTTATTATTGATCGTGACCTTGTTCCTGCTGACTTTTGTTGGCTTCAGTTTGAGCTATTTCACGCCACATGCGCCGTTACAAGGCGCTTCACTGGGGAATGCCTGGGTATTTTGGTTTAACGGCCTGATTCACTGGGATTTTGGTGTTTCCAGCATTAACGGTCAGCCGATAGCCGAACAGTTAAAAGAGGTCTTTCCGGCGACGATTGAGCTATGCATTCTCGCTTTCGGTTTTGCGTTGATTGTCGGCATCCCGGTGGGCATGATTGCCGGAATTACGCGCCATAAGTGGCAAGATAACTTGATCAATGCCATCGCGTTGCTGGGCTTTTCAATCCCGGTTTTCTGGCTGGCGCTTCTGTTGACGCTGTTTTGTTCGCTGACGCTGGGCTGGCTGCCCGTTTCAGGGCGTTTCGATTTGCTCTATGAAGTGAAACCTGTTACCGGCTTTGCGTTGATTGATGCCTGGCTTTCGGACTCTCCGTGGCGGGATGAAATGATCATGAGCGCAATACGCCATATGGTATTGCCGGTCATCACCCTGTCGGTTGCGCCAACAACTGAAGTGATCCGATTGATGCGTATCAGCACCATCGAAGTCTATGACCAGAATTATGTGAAAGCAGCGGCGACTCGTGGTTTGTCACGCTTTACTATTTTGCGTCGCCATGTGCTGCATAACGCGTTACCCCCTGTCATCCCTCGTCTGGGTTTGCAGTTTTCCACCATGCTGACGCTGGCGATGATCACCGAAATGGTCTTTAGCTGGCCTGGTTTGGGGCGCTGGTTAATTAACGCCATTCGCCAACAAGATTACGCAGCGATTTCCGCCGGTGTGATGGTGTGTGGTTCGCTGGTCATTATTGTTAATGTGATTTCTGATATTTTGGGTGCTATGGCTAACCCTCTGAAACATAAGGAATGGTATGCCTTACGATAGCGTATACAGCGAGAAGCGCCCGCCGGGCACGCTACGTACCGCCTGGCGCAAATTCTATGGTGACGCCGCTGCAATGGTCGGCCTGTACGGCTGCGCGGGGCTGGCTGTACTGTGTATTTTTGGCGGCTGGTTTGCGCCTTACGGCATTGACCAGCAGTTTCTCGGTTATCAATTGTTGCCACCGTCATGGTCTCGCTATGGCGAAGTCTCTTTCTTCCTGGGGACTGACGACCTCGGACGCGACGTTTTAAGCCGTTTATTGAGCGGCGCGGCGCCTACCGTTGGCGGCGCATTTGTGGTGACACTTGCTGCTACCATCTGCGGTCTGGTGCTCGGCACCTTCGCCGGCGCGACGCATGGTCTACGGTCAGCGGTGCTTAATCATATTCTGGATACCTTACTGGCGATCCCGTCCCTGCTGCTGGCAATTATCGTTGTGGCGTTTGCCGGGCCGAGTTTGTCGCACGCGATGTTTGCCGTCTGGCTGGCACTACTGCCGCGTATGGTGCGTTCGGTCTACAGCATGGTGCATGATGAGCTGGAAAAAGAGTACGTTATCGCTGCTCGCCTGGATGGTGCAACGACGCTGAATATTCTCTGGTTTGCCGTGCTGCCAAACATCACCGCAGGGCTGGTCACGGAGATCACCCGCGCACTGTCGATGGCAATTCTTGATATCGCCGCACTGGGCTTTCTTGATCTCGGCGCGCAACTCCCCTCACCTGAATGGGGAGCGATGCTCGGCGATGCGCTGGAACTGATTTATGTCGCCCCGTGGACCGTCATGCTGCCTGGTGCTGCAATTATGATCAGCGTGTTGTTGGTTAACCTCCTTGGTGATGGTGTGCGTCGTGCAATTATTGCGGGGGTGGAATAATGCCGTTACTGGATATTCGTAACCTGACCATTGAATTTAAAACTGGTGATGAGTGGGTTAAAGCCGTTGACCGCGTGAGTATGACCTTAACCGAGGGCGAAATCCGTGGCCTTGTTGGTGAATCCGGCTCCGGCAAAAGTTTGATTGCGAAAGCGATTTGTGGCGTCAATAAAGATAACTGGCGTGTTACCGCTGACCGTATGCGTTTTGATGACATCGATCTGCTGCGCCTCTCCGCGCGCGAACGGCGCAAGCTGGTTGGGCACAACGTGTCGATGATTTTTCAGGAACCGCAATCGTGTCTAGACCCTTCTGAACGTGTGGGGCGTCAGTTAATGCAAAACATCCCGGCCTGGACCTATAAAGGCCGTTGGTGGCAGCGATTTGGCTGGCGCAAACGCCGTGCCATTGAGCTGCTGCACCGCGTGGGGATTAAAGATCACAAAGATGCGATGCGCAGTTTTCCGTATGAGTTGACCGAAGGTGAATGCCAGAAAGTGATGATTGCCATCGCGCTGGCGAATCAACCACGTCTGCTGATAGCTGACGAACCAACAAACTCGATGGAGCCAACCACCCAGGCGCAAATATTTCGCCTGCTGACGCGTTTGAATCAAAACAGCAATACCACTATTTTGCTTATTAGTCATGACTTACAAATGCTTAGTCAATGGGCGGACAAAATCAACGTGCTTTACTGCGGACAAACCGTGGAAACAGCGCCGAGTAAGGAGCTGGTGACGATGCCGCATCATCCTTATACCCAGGCGCTGATCCGCGCGATACCAGATTTCGGCAGCGCAATGCCGCATAAAAGTCGCCTCAATACGCTGCCTGGTGCAATCCCGCTTCTGGAACAATTGCCCATAGGTTGTCGTCTGGGGCCACGTTGCCCGTATGCACAACGAGAATGTATAGTGACGCCGCGCCTGACGGGCGCGAAAAATCATCTCTATGCCTGTCATTTCCCGCTGAACATGGAGAAAGAGTGAGATGATAGAAACTCTGCTCGAAGTGCGTAATTTAAGCAAAACGTTCCGCTACCGAACTGGCTGGTTTCGTCGTCAGACCGTAGAAGCCGTAAAACCCTTGAGCTTTACGCTACGTGAACGCCAGACGCTGGCGATTATTGGTGAAAACGGTTCCGGTAAATCGACGCTGGCGAAAATGCTGGCAGGAATGATTGAGCCAACCAGCGGTGAGTTATTGATTGACGATCATCCGCTGCATTTTGGCGATTACTCCTTCCGCAGCCAGCGGATTCGCATGATTTTTCAGGATCCTTCGACCTCGTTGAATCCGCGTCAGCGTATCTCGCAGATCCTGGATTTTCCTCTGCGTTTGAACACCGATCTGGAGCCTGAACAGCGCCGCAAACAGATTATTGAAACAATGCGTATGGTCGGGCTGCTACCGGATCACGTCAGTTACTATCCGCATATGCTGGCACCAGGGCAAAAACAACGTCTGGGTCTGGCGCGCGCGCTGATATTGCGCCCAAAAGTCATTATCGCGGATGAAGCTCTCGCCTCGCTGGATATGTCGATGCGTTCGCAGTTGATTAATCTGATGCTGGAGCTACAAGAGAAACAGGGCATTTCTTATATTTATGTTACCCAGCATATCGGGATGATGAAGCATATCAGCGACCAGGTTCTGGTCATGCATCAGGGCGAGGTGGTCGAGCGCGGTAGTACGGCTGACGTGCTGGCATCGCCGCTACATGAACTCACCAAACGGCTCATTTCCGGGCACTTTGGCGAAGCGTTGACGGCGGATGCGTGGCGTAAAGATCGTTAGTGTTCTGCACCTCATTCTGGCAGGGAAATCCCCGCCAGAATGAGGTATTCATTAAGCCATTACTTCTGATTGCCGATTCTGGTGAGTGCAACCAGCAATGCCAGCGTGTAACACACCGTAATTGCCAGGCTCATTTTTAACAGAGTTTCCCCACCTACCCCCGATAACGGCGCGGCTATACCGCCAAAGACAAACATGCTCATCCCCATCAGCGCAGACGCCGTTCCTGATTCTTGTGTCCCTACCGCACTCATTGCTTCTGCCCCACCAACAGTGCCTATGCCGCTACAAAATGCGATGGTGAAAAATAATGCCACCAGTGCCGGAATGGGTAACTGCAACCATGCACACAAGACAGTGAGCGATGCACACAGAATCGCCGCTACCAGGCCGCCTCTCAACAAATTCATCGCGTTAATCCGTCGGGCTAGCCGTGAGAAGATCCATGAAGCGATGATAAGTCCGATGCCGTTAAGGCCAAATACCAGGCTGAATTGCATTGGGCTAAAGCCAAATTCTTTCTGCAACACGAAAGACGAAGAGCCGATGTACGCAAACAAACCTGCCAGCATAAAACTTTGAATCAGGCAAAAGCGCATAAAACGGCGGTTCTGCACCACACTTCGTCCGGTTAGTAGCAATGATGAGCCCCTTTTATTTTCTGGCAACGTCTCATTGATAAATAACAGGCAGCCCAGCAACAGTACGGTACTAATTCCTGCCATCACCCAGAATAAAATACGCCAGTCAAAGGCGCTGACAATGTAACCGCCCAGCACTGGCGACAACACCGGAGCCAGGCCATTCACCGTCATTAAAAGCGCAAAGAACTGGGTCAGCGTGACTCCCTGATATTTGTCACGAGCAATAGAACGGGAGAGCACCGAACCACCTGCCCCCGCGATCCCCTGAATAAAACGCCAGACTACCAGCCAGTAAATATTGTTAGTTGCCGCGCACAAAATGGAGGAGACAATAAACAATAACAACGACAAGATTAACGGACGTTTACGCCCTATTTTGTCGCTCAAAGGGCCAAATAACAGTTGTCCGACGCCAAGACCGATCAGTGACGCAGTCAGCGTTAATTGCGTTATGGTCGTGGTTGTCGCCAGTTGTTCCGACATCTCAGGTAATGCAGGCAAATAAAGGTCGGTACACATCGGGCCGATACCGGCTAAAAGACCGAGAATCAATGCCCATGAAAGAGAAACTCTAGCCATACTATTCCTTACTTGAGTGATGACATGCCGCCGCCCAGCGACTGCCAGAGCGTGATTCGGTTTGTAAAATCTGTCAGTTGCAGTGCCAGTAACTCCTGCTGCGCGCTCCACAAGCTGCGTTGTGCCGTCAACACGGTCAGGTAATCACCGACGCCGGCTTGATAGCGACGCAGGCCAATATCGACCGTTTGTTGCTCAGCTTTGACATACTGACGCTGTGCATCCAGTTGCTCTTCAAGCGTGGCCCGTCGAGCCAGTGCGTTAGCGACATCTTTAAACGCGCTTTGAACGGTTTTCTCATAGGTGGCAATAAGCCCGCGTTTTTGTGCTTCAGCGTAACGAAGCTGCGCCAGATTACTGCCGCCGGTGAACAGCGGTAATGTTACCGAGGGCGCGAATGACCAAACCTGCATTCCGTGGCTGAACAGCGACGATAATGCGTCACTGCCAACACCCGCACTGGCAGTCAGCGAAATAGTCGGGAAAAAGTTAGCCCGCGCGGCGCCAATATCAGCATTGGCGCTCTTCAGATTATGTTCTGCTTCCTGGATATCAGGGCGACGCAGCAGAACGTCAGATGACACTCCCGCAGGAACCAGGCTTATCATCTGTTCCGGCAGGCTTTCCAGTGTTTCCGGTAGCAGATTTTCCGCAAGCGTAGTACCTGCCAGTAAGTTCAGAGCATTTTTATCCTGCATCACTTGTGTCTGATAGCTGGCAACGCTGGCGCGCGCCTGCTGATAAACACTCATCGCCTCACTGACATCTGTCGCTGCAGCCGTGCCAACCTGCTGCTGGCGCTGGATAATTTTCAATGAGTTCTCTGCACTGGCCATCGTTTCTTTTGCCAGAGCCAGGTTGCTGTTATCGGCCGCCAGGGTCAGCCAGGCGTTGCTGATTTCGGCAATCAGCGTTAAACGGGTGTTCTGGGCTGTAAATTCACTGGCAAGCCAGGTTTCTCGCGCCGCCCGTGACAAACTCTGATTACGACCAAACAGATCTAACGTAAAGCTGGACACCGTGCCATCCGCCTCGGCAGTGGTTCCCGTGCCATTCGCCAGCGAACGACTGCGGGTCGAGCTTAAAGCCGCATTTACCGTCGGGAATAACGACGCATTAGTTTGGCCATATAGCGCCCGTGCTGAGTCAATATCAGCAATCGCTTTTTGCACATCGCGGTTACTGTTCAGTGCAATGGTCACCACCTGCTGCAATCGGGGATCGTGGATCACCTGTTGCCAGTCATGGCTGATTGCCTTCCCCTGCCCCTGTGCTCCTGGCAAGGTCGCCGGGATTGGGGATTCAGGCGTGCTGTAGTGGGGATCGAGCGAGACGCATCCCGCACTCAACAGCACCAGAAAAATAAGAGAACGACGCAACATAACTTACTCCTGACGGCGCGGTTTACCGGCAAACAAACGTTTAACCAGGACAAAAAACAGAGGAACGAAGAAGATGGACAGTAATGTAGCGGTCAACGTACCGCCAATAATGCCCGTACCAATGGCGATGCGGCTGTTCGCACCTGCGCCGGTTGCCATCGCCAGCGGCATTACCCCCGCAATAAACGCCAGCGAGGTCATGATGATTGGGCGTAAACGGGTCTGCGCCGCGCGTAATGCCGCACGGCTCAGGGAATAGCCCTCAGCCACCGCCGCTTCAGCAAATTCCACAATCAGAATGGCATTTTTCGACGACAAACCGATGGTGGTTAATAGCGCCACCTGGAAGTAAACATCGTTGTTTAAATTACGCATCCAGGCCGCCAGCGCCGCACCAAGTAGCCCCAACGGGATCACCAGAATGACCGAGAACGGGACTGACCAGCTTTCGTACAGTGCTGCAAGGCAGAGGAAAACCACCAGAATAGAGACCGCATACAGACTCAGTGCCTGACCGCTGGCCAGTTTCTCCTGCAATGACAAGCCACTCCAGGCCCAGGTTGTTCCTGCCGGAAGGTTGCTTGCCAGAGCTTCCATTTTTGCCATCGCGTCGCCAGAACTAAAACCGCTCGCATTTTCCCCCTGAATTTCATAAGCCGCAGAACCGTTGTAGCGCACCAGTTTTTCCGGGCCGTAGATCCAACGCGTAGTGGCAAAAGCAGAGAACGGCGTCATGGCGTTATCGCTCCCGCGCACAAACCATTTCCCTAAGTCTGACGGCGCAGAACGAAACTCACTGTCGCCCTGAATGTAGACTTTTTTCACACGACCACGGTCAATAAAGTCATTCACATAAGTACCGCCCCACGCGCTGGCCAGCGTGTCGGTGACATCGCTTAAGCTCAAACCCAGCGATACGGCTTTATTGTTATCAATATCTACCTGCAATTGCGGCATTTGCGGCAGGTCATTGGCACGTACAGAAATCAGCTCAGGGCTTTGATTAGCCTGTTCAATCAACTGATTACGCATTTGAAGTAAGGTTTCGCGGTCAGTCGCACCACTTGCCATTAATTCAAACGTAAAGCCATTGCTATGCCCCAGACCATCAACCGCAGGCGGCGTCATGGCAAACACCGTAGCATCACGAATTGCCCCCAACTCTTTGGTTGCCCGTAAGGCAATGGCCTGGGCGGTATTTTCAGCGCCTTTACGCTGTGACCAGTTTTTCAACGAGACAAACGCCATCCCGGTGTTCTGTCCGCTACCACTGAAACTAAAACCATCAACGGTAAAAATGACATCGGTGTTTGCTTTTTCGTTTACCAGGAACCAGTCAACAATCTGACGGTTTACTTCTGCTGTACGAACGGCGGTCGCTCCGGCTGGCAGCGTGTACTGCACCATGATTTCGCCCTGGTCTTCAGTGGGTAAGAAACTGCCCGGCAGTTTCCACATCATCAAAGCCATTCCACCGCCCAGCACGACATAGACACCCATAGCCCGCACCGCCCGACGCAAAACATAAAGGACGCCATGCTGATACTTTTCTTCAGTACGACGGTAAAAACGGTTAAATGCACCGAAGAAGCCTTTTTTATGCGGTGGGACATGCTGGAGGACAGAACCACAAAGCGCAGGAGTCAGCGTTAATGCGACCACCACGGAAAGCAGCATTGCAGAGATAATAGTTATCGAAAACTGACGATAAATTACCCCCGTAGATCCCCCAAAGAACGCCATTGGCAGAAATACGGCAGACAGCACCAAAGCAATAGCAACCAGTGCGCCAGAAATTTCGCCCATTGATTTTTCCGTGGCTTCACGGGCAGGCAATCTTTCGTCGCGCATAATACGTTCGACGTTCTCCACCACCACAATGGCATCGTCCACCAGCAAGCCGATCGCCAGCACCATTGCAAACAAGGTAAGGGTATTAATCGAATAGCCAAACAACGCAAGGACACCAAACGTCCCCAGCAAAACGACCGGCACGGCTAACGCCGGGATCAGCGTAGCGCGCAGGTTTTGCAGGAATAAATACATTACGCAAACCACCAGAACGATGGCTTCAAACAGCGTCTGAATTACGTCCTCTACGGAGATTTTAATAAATTCAGTGCTGTCTTTCGGGTAAGCAATGTCGTATCCCTGTGGCATGTTCCGCTGGAATTCGGCAATCTTATCCTTGACCAACGTCGCCGTATTCAGCGCATTCGCCCCCGGAGAGAGCATCACGGCTACCCCTGCGGCCGGATGACCGTTCAACTTACTGATGGCGTTATAATCTTCGCTCCCCATCTCGACGCGAGCCACATCTTTTATGCGAACAACTGCGCCGTCGGACTGGCTTTTAACAATGATATTTTTAAATTGCTCAACGGTTTGCAAGCGTGACTGAGCACGAACTGTTGCCGTCAATTGTTGCGTGTTCGATGATGGTAAAGCGCCGATTTTCCCGGCAGTAACCTGTACGTTTTGCGCTTCAATTGCACTTTGTACATCTGATGGCATCAGCGAGTATGAGGCCAGTTTGGCGGGATCAAGCCAGATGCGCATAGCATATTCAGCCCCAAAAACTTGCAGGCTACCTACACCTTCAACACGCGCCAGCGGGTCCTGAAGATTACTCACCAGCCAGTCAGCGATATCGGAACTGGTCGCTTTATCGGTAGTGTCATATACGGCAGCAATCAGCAAAAAGTTGCTTTGTGATTTCTCCACTGTGACGCCGGTTTGCTGCACTTCGCTCGGTAAACGTGACTCCGCCTGCTGTATTTTATTTTGTACCTGCACCTGCGCGGTATCAGGGTCCGTGCCTTGTTCAAACGTCACGTTAATACTGACTGAGCCATCCGAACTACTGGTGGAGCTGAAGTAGAGCAAATTATCCAGCCCGGTAAGTTGTTGCTCGATAACCTGAGTTACGCTGTTTTCCAGCGTTTCGGCTGAAGCTCCGGTATAAGTGGCTGAAATTCTAATAGTCGGCGGTGCAACGTCAGGATATTGCGCGACGGGTAATGTGCGAATAGCCAGAATACCCGCCAACATAATCAAGATGGCGATAACCCAGGCAAAGACGGGTCTGCGAACAAAAAAACGCGAAAACATCAGGCGTTGCCTCCATTAGCCTGAACCTCAACGGCCTTGACGGTCTGCCCTGAAATCACTTTGGCGGAACCTTCGACAATCAGCCGGTCACCGTTGTGCAGACCGTTCAACACCAGCCATTTATCACCATAAGTTTCTCCCGTTTCGAGCGTGCGCTGCTCTACTTTATTGTCTTTATTCACCACCAGCGCGGTAGCATTGCCTTTAGCATCGCGCGTCACGCCCTGTTGAGGCGCGAGAATAGCGTCTTCCATCACGCCTTCATCGACACGAGCGCGAACAAACATGCCTGGTAATAACTGCTGTTGTGGATTAGGGAAAATCGCCCGTAATGTCACCGAACCGGTAGATTCATCCACAGCCACTTCAGTCAGTTCCAGACGGCCTTTTTCGCTGTAGGTTGTGCCATCTTCCAGAATAAGTGAGACGCTCATGGTGTCACTGTTTGTCGCCAGTGACTGTTTGCGCAGACGCAGTAAATCGACACTGGAGCGAGTGAGATCAACATACATCGTTTCCAGACCACGAATAGTCGTTAACGCCGTATCCTGCGACGCGGTCACCAGTGCGCCAGGCGTCACCGATGAAATGCCTATGCGCCCGGAAATCGGCGCGGTCACCGTGGTCCAGTCAAGATTAATGCGGGCAGTTTCCAGTGCGGCTTTTTTCGCCTCTACACTGGCTTTATCTTGTGCACAGGTAGACTGAGCATCATCAGCATCCTGTTGTGACACACCGTTATCTTTCACCAGTCGGGCATAACGCTGCGCTTTCTGGCAATCGGCTTTTACCAGTGCCTGCGCCTGTTGCAACGCGGCACGAGCTTCATTCCATGCCGCCCGATAACTGGCCGAATCAATCTGGTAAAGCGGCTGTCCGGCCTTGACCAGATCGCCTTCCTTAAACAAGCGTTTCTGGATAATCCCCCCAACCTGCGGACGTACTTCAGCACTGAGCGCAGCACTGGTGCGTCCGGTTAATTCACTAACGACCGAAACCGGTTGATATTTGAGCGTAACAACGCCCACTTCTGTTTCCGACGGGGATGAATTGTTATTTTGCGTATTATCACAACCAGATAAGAGCAGCATTGCCACTACAGACGTTGCTATATACTTCATTATTTTCTCCAGGGTGAAAATACCCTCCTCATTAAAATTAATGAGGATATTTCAGGGATATTCAGATATAACGAGCCCGCATCGCGAAATAAATTTCGCAATGAAATAAGGGGGATTAATATCCCCCGCTATCGGTTAATTCTGTCCTTATTTATTTATCAACATACTAATAATATCCTGATATATTTCCTGCAGACGTTGTGGATCGCTTTTTTGCGGTGTTAAGCGACGATAAACCGTACCTTCCACCATGGTAGCAAGCACTTCAACGCAACATCGAATGTGCTCATCGCTAAGATGGGGATGCATTCTTTTCATATGCGCACAACCGTTAGCAAACATTCTGGCGTCAGCTTCCTCAAGCATAGCCATCACCCGTGGGTTGCGTGTGGCTTCTGCAGCCACTTCCAGCATCAACGCGTCGTCGTCCTCATTTAAGGATTTGCGCAAGGCAAGGACTTCCGGGAAGCGATCGGTACGCGCGTCAATGTCCATCTGGGCAATACGGAAGTCGATGATACGGCGAACCATCTCTTCAATAATGGCGTCTTTATTGGCGAAGTAACGGTAGATCTGCCCGACGCTAAGCTGAGCTTCGCTGGCAATTTGCGACATACTGGCGGCATGAAAACCGCAGCGATGAAAACACCGACGGGCGGCGTTGATGATTTCATCCTGACGCTGTTTGTGACGTATCTCCAGATTACTGGTCATCTCTGTCTCCTGCCCTTTCACTTAGTGAGAATGATCGTTCTCATTTAGGCTAATTATACGTTTCTCCAAAGTAATGGAAAGTATTTTTATACTATTCATGGTGCATGTTCTGATAATGAAGAGATTGTGGAGGTTCTGTGAAGATGATTGAAATATTTCGTTGATGTCAGTTCATCAGAGAAAGACCGCGACTTGTTTTCGCCAGATTATTAATTGCCGATGACACAACAGAAGCCAGGGCTGATAAATCCGCGTCTGTTTTCATCATCAAACTTACCGGAAGTAATACAAATAGTTTTAAAGCCAGACTCTATAAGATATTTCCACAACCTGCCCCTTGCGGGCGTCGCAAAATGCTCTGTACCGCTGATTCTCCCCCGTACAGAAAGCTCAACTATAGCCACCTACAGCCTGGTTGATTATAATAACCGTTTATCTGTTCGTACTGTTTACTAAAACGACGAATCGCCTGATTTTCAGGCACAACAAGCATCAACAATAAGGATTAAAGCTATGGGTTTTCTTTCCGGTAAGCGCATTCTGGTAACCGGTGTTGCCAGCAAACTGTCCATCGCCTACGGTATCGCTCAGGCGATGCACCGCGAAGGAGCTGAACTGGCATTCACCTACCAGAACGACAAACTGAAAGGCCGCGTAGAAGAATTTGCCGCTCAATTAGGTTCTGACATCGTTCTGCAGTGCGATGTTGCCGAAGATGCCAGCATCGACACCATGTTCGCTGAACTGGGTAAAGTCTGGCCGAAATTTGACGGCTTCGTACACTCTATTGGTTTTGCACCTGGCGATCAGCTGGATGGTGACTATGTTAACGCCGTTACCCGTGAAGGCTTCAAAATTGCCCACGACATCAGCTCTTACAGCTTCGTTGCAATGGCAAAAGCTTGCCGTTCCATGCTGAATCCGGGTTCTGCCCTGCTGACCCTCTCCTACCTGGGCGCCGAACGCGCTATCCCGAACTACAACGTTATGGGTCTGGCAAAAGCGTCTCTGGAAGCGAACGTACGCTATATGGCTAACGCGATGGGTCCCGAAGGTGTGCGTGTTAACGCCATCTCTGCTGGTCCGATCCGTACTCTGGCGGCTTCTGGCATCAAAGACTTCCGTAAAATGCTGGCTCACTGCGAAGCGGTTACACCGATTCGTCGTACCGTTACCATCGAAGATGTGGGTAACTCTGCAGCGTTCCTGTGCTCCGACCTCTCCGCAGGTATCTCCGGTGAAGTCGTTCACGTTGACGGCGGTTTCAGCATTGCTGCCATGAACGAACTGGAACTGAAATAATCGTTCTATTGATAAAGATGGGCGGCGTTCTGCCGCCCGATTTCTCTGTTATACCTTTCTGATATTTGTTATCGCCGATCCGTCTTTCTCCCCTCCCAGCCTTGCGTCAGGATAACGATTTCCTTTACGACCAAGGAGTCCCCATGGAACAACGCCACATTACCGGCAAAAGCCACTGGTATCATGAAACGCAATCCAGTACTTCGGAGTATGACGTTTTGCCACTGGTTCCGGGAGCCGCAAAGGTAACCGATCCTTTTCTGCTCGACGTGATCCTTGATGAAGAAACACTTGATCCCTTTCATTCGTGGCTGATCCCGGCGCGTGCTCTTGCTGTAGAATTCTTCCCCGACCAGCTTGCGGTGACCCGTTTACAGACATTCACCGCCTATGAACGCCTGACGACCGCACTGACCGTTGCTCAGGTCTGCGGCGTCCAGCGGCTATGCAACTACTATTCCGCGCGTCTGACACCGCTTCCCGGGCCTGACTCCTCCAGGGAAAGCAATCATCGGCTGGCGCAAATCACGCAATATGCCCGTCAACTGGCCGGTTCTCCATCAATCATCGACGGTCAGTCCCGCCAGCATCTTAACGATGTCGGGCTTACCGCCTGGGATTGTGTAATTATCAACCAAATCATCGGCTTTGTTGGTTTTCAGGCACGAGCGATCGCCACATTTCAGGCTTATCTTGAGCAACCGATACGCTGGCTACCCGGTCGGGAAGTGCAAAGCTACGCAGACGGTTCACTTTTTGCTGAAGCATCAACTGGCTGGCGTGCCTGCTACGAAGTGGAGATATCTTCGCAAGAGCAAGAGATGAATGCTCACCGACAGTTACCATCCGAACTTCGCCAACTGGTAGCAATCCTGAATCTGCACCCTGCCTCACTTTCACTCTTTGTGACGTTGCTATCCAGCTCGTTGGTAACAACAAAATCCAGCCATCAACTTGCTGCCTTACTCAGTGCGCGAATTAATGGTAGCGTTGCCTGTTTCACCTCTTTAATTCATTCAAATTTTGAATATAAAGAAGCAATATGCATTTTGCGTCAGGGCGAAAACGAAATAAACCAATGGGCTGACCGTCATTCTGTTGAGCGCGCTACCGTTCAGGCGATACAATGGCTGACACGAGCACCCGATCGCTTTAGCGCCGCCCAGTTTAGCCCATTACTCGAACATGAAATATCATCAGCTCAGGTTATCAATCTGCTGGTATGGAGCGGGTTTTGTGGTTGGATAAATCGCTTAAAAATCGCGTTGGGTGAAACACATTAACCTTGCTGCGTCAGGCAGAATCGCGTAAAACTGTCAGCCGCTCTAATGGCCACCAAAATAGACAATTATGTTTCAGGACAACCCGCTGCTAGCGCAGCTTAAACAGCAACTGCACTCCCAGACGCCCCGCGCTGAAGGGGTGGTAAAAGCCACTGAAAAAGGCTTTGGCTTCCTGGAAGTCGACGCACAGAAAAGTTATTTCATTCCGCCGCCGCAGATGAAAAAAGTCATGCATGGCGACCGAATTATCGCGGTGATCCACAGTGAAAAAGAACGTGAATCCGCAGAGCCAGAAGAACTGGTTGAACCGTTTCTGACTCGTTTCGTGGGTAAGGTTCGGGGCAAAAATGACCGTCTGGCCATCGTTCCTGATCATCCACTCTTAAAAGACGCCATTCCTTGTCGCGCGGCTCGTGGCCTGACCCATGAGTTTAAAGAAGGCGACTGGGCGGTTGCCGAAATGCGCCGCCATCCGTTGAAAGGCGATCGCTCCTTCTATGCGGAACTGACACAATACATCACTTTTGGTGACGACCACTTCGTACCGTGGTGGGTAACCCTGGCACGCCATAATCTGGAAAAAGAAGCGCCAGACGGTGTTGCTACCGAAATGCTCGATGAAGGTCTGCAACGTGAAGATCTGACTGCTCTGGACTTTGTCACCATTGACAGCGCCAGCACGGAGGATATGGATGATGCCCTTTTCGCTAAGGCGTTGCCGGATGACAAACTACAGTTGATTGTCGCGATTGCCGACCCAACCGCGTGGATCGCAGAAGGCAGCAAGCTGGACAAAGCCGCGAAAATTCGTGCGTTCACCAACTATCTGCCAGGCTTCAATATCCCAATGCTGCCACGGGAACTTTCCGACGACCTCTGCTCCCTGCGTGCCAATGAAGTGCGTCCGGTGCTGGCATGTCGGATGACGCTATCCGCTGACGGCACCATTGAAGACGACATCGAATTTTTTGCTGCTACCATCGAATCCAAAGCCAAGCTGGTTTATGACCAGGTTTCCGATTGGCTGGAAAACACCGGTGACTGGCAGCCAGAAAGTGATGCGATTGCGGAACAAATCCGCCTGTTAGCGCAAATTTGCCAGCGTCGCGGCGAATGGCGTAATAACCATGCGTTGGTGTTTAAAGATCGCCCGGATTACCGTTTTATTCTCGGTGAAAAAGGTGAAGTGTTGGATATCGTCGCTGAACCGCGTCGTATTGCTAACCGTATCGTCGAAGAAGCGATGATCGCCGCTAACATTTGTGCGGCTCGCGTGCTGCGCGATAAGCTCGGTTTCGGTATCTATAACGTACATATGGGCTTTGATCCGGCAAATGCCGACGCGCTGGCAGCATTACTGAAAACGCACGGCCTACATGTTGACGCCGAAGAAGTGCTCACACTGGACGGCTTCTGCAAACTGCGCCGTGAGCTGGATGCGCAACCGACAGGTTTTCTTGACAGCCGCATTCGCCGTTTTCAGTCTTTTGCAGAAATCAGCACCGAACCAGGCCCTCACTTTGGCCTCGGTCTGGAAGCATATGCCACCTGGACTTCACCGATTCGTAAGTATGGCGACATGATCAACCATCGTCTGCTGAAAGCGATCATCAAAGGCGAAACAGCGACGCGCCCGCAGGATGAAATCACCGTCCAAATGGCAGAGCGTCGCCGTCTTAACCGGATGGCAGAACGTGATGTCGGCGACTGGTTATACGCACGTTTCCTGAAAGACAAAGCCGGAACCGACACCCGTTTTGCGGCAGAAATCGTCGATATCAGCCGTGGCGGTATGCGTGTGCGGCTGGTCGATAACGGCGCTATTGCCTTTATCCCTGCACCATTCTTACACGCTGTGCGCGATGAACTGGTTTGCAGTCAGGAAAACGGCACCGTACAAATCAAAGGTGAAACAGTTTACAAAGTAACCGACGTTATCGACGTCACCATCGCCGAAGTACGCATGGAAACCCGCAGTATTATTGCGCGCCCGGTCGCGTAATCCCCCTTCACGGCCCGTTCATTACGGATGGGCCGTTTGCTTTCCCCCTCCCTTCGCATTCGTTTTATCTCAGCAGATTTTTTTTAATGACTTCCGTTTGAAAACTGGCGTTTTCCCAAAACTGGATTACAAATAAATATATAAAAAAAACAATACGTTTAGCCGACATCAATTTCATGTAAGTCATGTTGGACCTTTCATTTAATGGCATGGTTCGCCGTTAACCGTAGGGTATGCATCATGAAAACCGTTAGGGAGTCCACAACGTTGTACAACTTTCTCGGATCGCACAACCCATACTGGCGGTTGTCGGAAAACAGTGATGTTTTGCGCTTTTCCACCACTGAAACAACAGAACCTGAACGTACTCTGCAGTTATCCGCCGAACAGGCTGCTCGCATCCGGGAAATGACGGTCATCACCTCCAGCCTGATGATGAGTCTGACAGTCGATGAGAGCGACCTTTCTGTCCATCTGGTGGGACGAAAAATCAATAAGCGCGAATGGGGTGGCAACGCGTCGGCATGGCATGATACACCGGCAGTTGCTCGTGATTTATCACACGGACTTTCCTTTGCCGAACAGGTAGTTTCTGAAGCCCATTCCGCAATTGTGATTCTGGACAGCCGGGGAAATATCCAGCGTTTTAATCGGTTATGTGAAGAATATACAGGGCTGAAAGAACACGATGTCATTGGGCAAAGCGTGTTTAAATTGTTTATGAGTCGCCGTGAAGCTGCGATCTCACGGCGTAACAACAGCAGTTTTTTTCGTAGTGGCAACGCCTATGAAGTCGAGCGTTGGGTACAGACGCGCAAAGGTCAGCGACTGTTTCTGTTTCGCAACAAATTTGTCCACAGCGGTAGCGGCAAAAATGAGATCTATTTAATCTGTTCCGGCACCGATATCACCGAAGAACGTCACGCCCAGGAACGATTGCGAATCCTGGCTAACACTGACAGCATCACCGGGCTACCGAATCGTAACGCAATGCAGGAATTAATCGACTACGCCATTAATCAGACCGACGAGAGTAAGGTCGGAGTGGTTTATCTCGATTTAGACAATTTTAAAAAAGTGAACGATGCCTACGGGCATTTGTTTGGCGACCAGCTGTTACGCGAGGTTTCACTGGCCATTTTAAGCTGTCTTGAACAGGATCAGGTGTTGGCACGTCTTGGCGGCGATGAATTTCTGGTACTCGCACCAGACACCTCACAAAGTGCCCTGGAAGCAATGGCATCGCGGATTTTGACCCGCCTGCGCCAACCCTTTCGCATCGGTTTAATCGAAGTTTATACTGGCTGTTCGATTGGTATTTCACTTTCACCGCAACACGGTCCAGACAGCGCGGCGATTATTCGCCATGCCGATACGGCAATGTACAGTGCCAAAGAAGGCGGACGAGGACAATTTTGCGTCTTTTCGCCGGAAATGAATCAACGGGTATTTGAGTATCTGTGGCTGGATACCAACCTGCGTAAAGCACTGGAAAACGATCAGTTAGTCATTCACTATCAGCCGAAAATCACCTGGCGCGGTGAAGTACGCAGTCTGGAAGCTCTGGTACGCTGGCAGTCCCCCGAACGTGGCTTAATTCCCCCTCTGGACTTTATTTCCTATGCCGAAGAGTCTGGTCTGATTGTGCCACTGGGCCGTTGGGTTATTCTCGACGTCGTGCGTCAGGTTGCAAAATGGAGAGATAAAGGTATTAATCTTCGGGTGGCGGTGAATGTCTCAGCACGCCAACTCGCCGATCAAACCATTTTCACTGACCTGAAACAGGTACTCCAGGAACTTAAATTTGAGTATTGCCCTATTGATGTCGAACTGACTGAAAGCTGTCTGATTGAAAACGATCAGTTGGCGCTTTCCGTTATTCAGCAATTCAGTCAATTAGGCGCACAGGTTCATCTGGATGATTTCGGCACGGGTTACTCTTCTCTTTCCCAACTGGCACGATTCCCCATCGATGCTATAAAACTCGACCAGGTTTTTGTTCGTGATATTCACAAACAGCCAGTCTCGCAGTCGCTGGTACGTGCGATCGTCGCCGTGGCTCAGGCGCTCAATCTTCAGGTGATTGCCGAAGGTGTAGAGAGTACAAAAGAAGATGCCTTTTTGACCAAAAATGGCATCAATGAGAGACAAGGATTTTTGTTTGCCAAACCGATGCCTGCCGTAGCTTTCGAACGCTGGTATAAACGTTATCTGAAGCGCGCATAAAGAGACGAATATATAAATGTAACGGTATATAATTCCATTACATATCGTATTAATGAATGATAATTAGCCTTTGTCGTTAAGCACTTCTCTTTTAGCGGCAATTTTTGCATTATTCATTTTCACTTTTTGCCTTGAGGATACCCTGATGTCTGAATTTGATGCCCAACGCGTTGCCGAACGTATTGATATTGTGTTAGATATCCTTGTGGCGGGCGATTACCACTCTGCGATCCATAATCTCGAGATACTTAAAGCAGAACTGTTGCGCCAGGTTGCTGCATCTACGCCAGACATCCCGAAGGCACCGTGGGAGATTTAACAATCGTGCTTTCAGTTTTCCCTATTTAAGGATGCCCGGCACGTCAGCATTTTTTATTTAGTATTATAACGTTATAAGAATTACAGCGATGAATTCCCGACAACAAACTATTCTACAGATGGTCATTGAGCAGGGTCAGGTTAGCGTAACCGATCTGGCGAAAGCCACTGGAGTTTCCGAAGTTACCATTCGCCAGGATCTCAACACCCTCGAAAAACTTAGCTATCTACGCCGTGCACATGGCTTTGCAGTTTCGCTTGATAGTGATGACGTCGAAACCCGTATGATGAGTAATTATACGCTGAAGCGTGAACTCGCCGAGTTTGCCGCCTCACTGGTTCAACCGGGTGAAACCATCTTTATCGAGAATGGTAGCAGTAACGCCCTTCTGGCTCGCACATTAGGTGAGCAGAAGAAAAATGTCACCATCATTACGGTCAGCAGCTATATAGCGCATTTACTGAAAGACGCGCCTTGTGAGGTCATTTTACTTGGCGGCGTGTACCAGAAAAAAAGCGAAAGTATGGTTGGGCCACTGACACGTCAGTGCATCCAACAGGTGCATTTCAGTAAGGCATTTATTGGTATCGATGGCTGGCAACCTGAAACTGGATTTACAGGTCGCGACATGATGCGTACCGATGTGGTCAATGCCGTGCTGGAAAAAGAATGCGAAACCATAGTCCTGACTGACAGTTCTAAGTTTGGTGCCGTACACTCTTACTCCATCGGTCCTGTGGAGAGAATCAAAAGTGTTATAACCGATTCGAAGATTCGCGCCAGCGATATGATGCTTTTGGAACACAGTAAATTAATCGTTCACGTCGTTGACATATAATCACTTTCCCTCCCTACGGATGGTTTGCCCCGACGCAAATCATCCGCTCTAAGATGATTCCTGGTTGATAATTAAGACTATTTACCTGTTATTAACATCCTAAAGTTATAAACTTATTATCAGCGATATAACAGGAAGTCACTATCACCTGCGTGATATAACCCTGCGCGCGAGAAGATTTCACGGAATTATTTTACCAGGCGTATTCTAAACTATTATAGTTATAGAGAGCTTACTTCCGTGAATCATAAATTCAGGAGAGAGTATTATGTTTGTAACGAGCAAAAAAATGACCGCAGCTGTTCTGGCAATTACACTGGCAATGTCTCTAAGCGCCTGTTCTAATTGGTCAAAACGAGACCGTAACACCGCAATCGGTGCGGGTGCAGGGGCTTTAGGTGGTGCAGTACTGACTGATGGCAGCACGCTGGGTACATTAGGTGGTGCAGCAGTTGGTGGTATTATCGGTCACCAGGTCGGTAAATAATCGTAAATAAATGTCGATAAGCGACTCGCAATTATAATACGCTTGACTCTGTTCATTACGAAATAACTGAATAGTACACACAGTAAAATAAACGAAAGCCACGGAATATTTCCGTGGCTTTTTTGTTAACCGCCAGCGAGTTTTACTTTCATTCCTTTCGCTTCAAGGAGTGCTTTTAATAAATCACGCTTATCTCCCTGGATTTCGATAATTCCGTCTTTTACTGCTCCACCGCAGCCGCATTTTTTCTTCAGCTCCGCCGCCAGTTTTGTCAGTTCTGCATCATCGAGATCGACTCCAGTGATCAGGCAAACGCCCTTTCCTTTACGTCCACTGGTTTGACGTTGAATGCGCACCACGCCGTCGCCTTTAGGGCGTACAGGGGCCGCTTTTGGCTCATCAATACGTCCGGTTTCCGTTGAGTAAACCAGACGGCTATTGGAATCACTCATCATGCACTCCGTTGTAATGAGGCGTTGATCACTTTCAGCGTTTGCGCTGGATCTGCCGATTGCGTTACCGGGCGACCAATCACCATATAATCAACTCCAGCCGCCAACGCCTGTTCTGGCGTCATAATGCGGCGCTGGTCACCAGCGTCACTCCCCTGCGGACGAATGCCCGGCGTAACCAGTTTGAACTCCTGGCCGAATACCTGTTTAAAACGCACAGCTTCCTGAGCAGAACACACCACACCATCAAGCCCACATTTTTGCGTCAATGCCGCCAGACGTTCTGCATAATCCGCTGGTGACAGTGTCACGCCAAGATCAGTCAGGTCACTGGCTTCCATGCTGGTCAATACAGTCACGGCAATTAATAACGGTGCATCTTTACCAAACGGAACCAGAGCCTCACGCGCTGCGGTCATCATACGTGCCCCACCGGAGGCATGAACGTTAACCATCCACACGCCTAAGTCAGCCGCTGCAGCCACAGCGTGCGCTGCGGTGTTGGGAATGTCGTGAAATTTCAGATCGAGGAAAATATCAAAACCACGATGTTGCAGTTCATGCACAAACTGCGGCCCAAACAGCGTAAACATCTCTTTGCCGACTTTCAGACGACAATCACGTGGGTCGATCTTGTCGACAAATGCCAGCGCGGCGTCACGATTATGGTAATCAAGGGCAACAACGACAGGAGAATTCGTAACAGCGCGGGAAGAAGATGAAGCAGTTAACGTCATGACCAGACCTTCTTGATGATGGGCACCGGAAGTGGCGCGAAACAGGTAAACGGCGAGCATTCTACCCGTGGAAATAAAAAATTAACAGTTGCGATTTTTCCCCTGCCAGGCTTTTTTACGCTGGAGTTGCCGAAGCAAAATGTGGGAACAACCATTAGGATGTTGTAACTAAAGCTGGATTTTTTTAAAAATTACAGACCATCAAGGCCGCGAATAGGTTTAATGGTTGACCACGCCCGACATGACGGGCAATGCCAGTAGAGCGTATATGCAGTAAAACCACACTTCTGGCAACGATAACGCGGCTTACTACGCACCTTCTCACCTACCATGTCACGCAGCACCATCAGGCTCTCTTTAGCGCGCCCTTCTTCTGCTTCATTCAGGTGGTAATCCATTAACTTGTGGAACACGCGCATGGTCGGGTGACGTTGTAGCTGGCGCGTAATATAGACCTGTGCGGCATCACTGCCGTCGCGCGCTTCGATAATGTCTGCAAGCATCAATTCAGCATCGGCACCGGTATTCTCTTCCACCGCGCGTTGCAGGAACTCTGCCCATTCGACAGTTTTACCCAGTTGCTGATAGCAGGTTTGCAGCATTTCCAGCGTTTCGCTGACCAGTTCTCTGTCCTGGGAAATGACACGTTGCAGGCTTTCGACCGCTTTGGCGTATTCTCCTTTCGCCATAAACACACGTCCCATCATGATGGATACGCGGGCGCTGTTTTTGTCTGCCGCCGCCCCTTTTTTCAACAAGGTCATAGCGCGATCAAGATCGTCGCTGGCCATGTGCTGGAGCGCCAGTTCACAGTAGAAATGGGCGATCTCAACGCGTTGCTTATCTTTGCCCAGCTTCACCAGGCGTTCTGCAACATCAATTGCTTTCTGCCATTCACTGGTGGACTGATAGATTTGTAACAGCTGTTGCAATGCGCCAACACGGAAGTCCGTTTCATCGGTCAGTTGATTAAACATATCTTCCGCACGATCGTATAAACCCGCCGCCATGTAATCACGCCCCAGTTGCTGAATTGCCAGCAAGCGTTGCTCATAGGTCAACGAGGCACTTTCCATTAAGGTTTGATGAATACGAATCGCGCGATCGACTTCGCCACGCGAACGGAACAGGTTTCCGAGCGTAAGGTGGGCTTCAACGGTGCCGGTGTCCTCTTTGAGCATATCGAGGAACAGATCAACCGCTTTATCCTGTTGATTACTAAGCAGGAAGTTAACACCTGCTACGTAATCACGTGACAGGCGGTTGGCTTCATCTTGCTTGTTTTGTTGCGCACTTCTGCGGCCCATATACCAGCCATAGGCAGCGGCTACAGGCAAGAGCAGAAACAACAACTCCAGCATAGAAAGTTATTCCTTCGCCGCTGACGAATCAGGCGCTACCGCCACGCCAGTCGCAGGTGAAAGCTGGTTTTCCAGTCGCTTTATTTTACGTTCAGCGCGCACCAGAGAAACACGAACTCGCAGCCAGAAAAGGCCACAAATCAACCAACCAATAGCAAAACCCGCAGCAAACAATACAGCGAGCAATGTGGAGATACGATACTCCCCTTGCGCTAACAGATAATTAAACGTTACCTGTTGATCATTCTGCGCACCTAATGTGACGGAAATCACAAAAATCGCTAACACCAGTAAGAAAATGAGTAAATATTTCACATTACTTCCCGTTATGTGGTTAGAGCGAATAAATTATGGTCAACTTACCGCAATAGCCCTTTAAATTACCATTTTCACGACGTCTGCGAAATGGTAGCCACAATCATTGTTGATGATTTGAGGGTTAAATTCAGAAATTCAACCAGTATTAACTTTCTTGTTCTCGTTGCGCTATCTCACGATTTTCTTCCGGCGGTGGTGTTAATGGCCCACAAATACGTTGCGCAAGCCAGGTTGCTACCGCGACCAGCGCCCACGAAATCAACGTAGCCACCACCAGATCGCGCGGCCAATGCATCCCAAGCAGCAGGCGGCTTCCCATGACTCCCGTTGCCCAAACCAGCAAGAGTGCAATGGTTACGGTTCGCCGACGCGGCCATAACAACCCAACGGCCAGCAGAGCCCAACTGGCAGCAAACATTGTGTGACCAGAAGGAAAGGCAAAACCGGTCTCTTTCTGCCAATGAGAACGCAAATATTGCGGGATATTTTTCTCTTCAGCCAACTGTTCTTTCACTAAATTTCCGCGCTCTGCACGCTTTAAAGTGTAGAACTCATCAACCGGAATATGATGTGTTTTTTCCAGCCAGATAACAAACGGGCGCGGTTCCTGAACTTTGTCTTTAATCCAGGATTTTACCGCTTGCCCGACAAGGATCGCCGCCGCCAGTATGGCAAACAACATAATTGCAGCTTTGATACGAAAGCGCAGACACCAGAGAAACCAGCCGAATAAAATCAGATGCGTAATGACGCCCCAGGGCTGAGTGACGGTTTCAGTGACCCAAAAGGCCGCTTTTAACAACCCATTTTGCTCTCCTGGTTGCCAACGCCAGCCAGAAATCCATACCGCTACAGGCATGATAAGTAATAGTGCAGCTCCAACTGCGGTACGTCTGGCAATCGAACGCATGGTCTCTCCTTTCTTATAAGTCTCACAATCATAACTGAAAATGCCCTGACCTGGAAAAATTGACAGATTTGTGCCATTCAGTGAACGATCGACGCGTCGTGATTAGGTGAACGCCTTCGCGTTATGGCAAAATAAGCCAATACAGAACCAGCATTATCTGGAGAATTTCATGCAGCTTAAACGTGTGGCAGAAGCCAAACTGCCAACCCCATGGGGCGATTTCCTGATGGTGGGATTTGAAGAACTGGCAACCGGACACGATCATGTCGCGCTAGTCTATGGCGATATTTCCGGGCATACCCCGGTACTTGCGCGCGTCCATTCCGAATGTCTGACCGGTGACGCCCTGTTCAGCTTGCGCTGCGATTGTGGCTTCCAGCTGGAAGCGGCGCTGACACAAATCGCCGAAGAAGGCCGTGGTATTTTGCTGTATCACCGCCAGGAAGGTCGTAACATTGGTCTGCTGAATAAAATTCGCGCTTACGCATTGCAGGATCAAGGCTACGACACCGTAGAGGCTAACCACCAGTTAGGCTTCGCTGCTGATGAGCGCGACTTCACTCTTTGCGCTGATATGTTCAAACTCCTTGGTGTCAATGAAGTCCGTTTGTTAACCAACAACCCGAAAAAAGTCGAAATTCTGACCGAAGCCGGGATTAATATTGTTGAACGCGTGCCGTTGATTGTTGGTCGTAACCCCAATAACGAACATTATCTCGATACCAAAGCCGAGAAAATGGGTCATCTGTTGAACAAATAACCCACTTGCGTTGTGAAGTTAATTTGCTTGCCGGTTATCTGACTTCCGGCAAGCAAATACTCGTTACTTCAACATATTACGGATGACATAATGCAAAATCCCGTCGTTCTGGTAATAGGTTAATTCCGTCGCAGTGTCGATACGACAACGGCACGGCACAACTTCCTGACTACCATCAGCTCGCGTTAGCGTCACTGGAACCGTTGCGCCGGGTTGTAGATTTTGCAGATCGCTAATATCAATCTTCTCTTCCCCGGTCAGCCCTAATGTTTTACGCGTCACGCCTTGCGGAAATTCCAGCGGCAGAATGCCCATGCCAATTAAATTCGAGCGGTGAATACGTTCAAACGATTCGGCAATAACCACCCGGATACCAAGCAGACGCGGACCTTTTGCCGCCCAGTCACGGCTGGAGCCAGAACCATATTCTTTACCGGCAATCACCGCCAGCGGCGTTTGCTCCTGCTTATAGCGCATCGCTGCATCGTAAATAGAGACAACATCGCTGGCAGGTAAATGCCGCGTCATCCCCCCTTCAACACCAGGCACCATTTCGTTACGAATGCGAATGTTGGCAAACGTGCCGCGCATCATCACTTCATGGTTACCACGCCGCGAACCGTAGGAGTTAAAGTCTTTCCGCTCAACACCCCGACCTTGTAGATATCGCCCCGCCGGACTGTCGGGCTTAATACTGCCCGCCGGAGAGATATGGTCAGTAGTGACCGAATCCCCCAGCATTGCGAGTATCCGCGCGCCGTGAATATCCTCCACTGGCGCAGGCATTGCCTGCATCTCATCAAAAAACGGCGATAACCGAATATAGGTCGAATCATCCTGCCATCCGTAGGTATCGGATCGCACAACGTTAATTTCTTTCCACTCAGCTGTCCCTTCGAAAACTTCTGCGTACTCTTTACGGAACATTTCTGTAGAGACTTGTGCTACCGCACGGGCAATTTCTTGTGCTGATGGCCAGATATCTTTCAGATATACCGGTTCGCCTTTACGATCATGACCGATAGGCTCTGAAGCCAGATTGATATTCATATTGCCCGCCAGCGCATAGGCAACCACCAATGGCGGCGAAGCCAGCCAGTTAGTTTTAACCAGCGGATGAATACGTCCTTCAAAGTTACGGTTGCCAGACAGCACCGCACCGACGGTCAAATCGCCTTTTTTGATTGCAGTTTCGATAGGATCGGGCAACGGGCCAGAATTACCAATACAAGTGGTACAGCCGTATCCCACAAGGTTGAAGCCAAGCTCATCGAGATACGGTGTCAGTTTGGCTTTTGCCAGATAATCAGAAACGACTTTTGACCCCGGTGCCAGCGACGCTTTGACCCACGGTTGCCGCTTGAGGCCCAGAGTTACGGCTTTTTTCGCCAGCAAGCCTGCGGCCATCAGTACACTTGGATTAGAGGTGTTGGTGCACGACGTTATCGCGGCAATGACCACTGCACCATCAGGCAACTGATACTGATGTCCGTTCATAACATAATCGACCGGTTGGCGATCTTTATGCGTGGCATTCACTTCCAGTTCGTTACTGGCGGCAAAAGCTTTTGGTACATCGGGCAGTGCAACGCGATCCTGTGGGCGTTTTGGCCCCGCCAGACTCGCTTCAACGTCATTCATGTCCAGTTCTAACGTACTGGTAAAAATCGGTTCATCGCCAGGGTTACGCCACATGCCCTGCGCTTTGGCATATTTTTCGACCAGCTCGACCTGATCTTCACTGCGCCCGCTTAAACGCATGTAATCGAGGGTGACCGCATCGATTGGGAAGAAGCCGCAGGTCGCGCCGTATTCTGGCGACATATTGGCAATGGTGGCGCGATCTGCCAGCGGCAGCGAATCCAGCCCATCGCCGTAAAATTCGACGAATTTACCCACTACGCCATGTTTACGCAGCATCTGGGTAACGGTGAGAACCAGGTCTGTGGCGGTGATACCTTCACGTAATTTTCCGCTGAGTTTAAAGCCCACTACATCCGGGATAAGCATGGAAACCGGCTGACCTAACATTGCGGCTTCCGCTTCGATCCCGCCAACGCCCCACCCCAGTACGCCAAGACCGTTGATCATAGTAGTGTGCGAGTCAGTACCGACGAGCGTATCCGGATAAGCAATCCATTCACCGTCCTGCAATTCGCTCCACACTGCTTTGCCGAGATATTCGAGGTTAACCTGATGGCAAATGCCTGTGCCTGGTGGCACGACGCTAAAACGACTGAACGCCTGCTGCCCCCATTTCAGGAATACATAACGTTCGTGGTTTCGCTCCATTTCCAGACGCACGTTTTCCTCGAATGCTTCATCATCGCCAAAACGATCGACGGTCACCGAATGGTCAATTACCAGGTCGACCGGTGAGAGCGGATTCACTTTCGCGGTATCGCCACCGAGACGTTTTACCGCTTCTCGCATCGCCGCAAGATCAACGACAGCGGGCACGCCGGTGAAGTCCTGCATCAGCACTCTTGCCGGACGGTAGGCAATTTCACGGTCAGCATGGGCATTTTTCAACCAGCCAGCCAGCGCGTGGATATCCTCTTCGGTAACCGAGTTACCATCCTGCCAGCGCAGCAGGTTTTCGAGCAGAACTTTGAGTGACTTAGGCAGACGGGTGATATCGCCCAGTGATTTGGCAGCAAGCGGCAGGCTGTAGTAGTGGTAAGTTTTATCTTTGGCCTGCAAAGTGTCCTTACTGGCTTCTCGTAGGGTTGACGACATAGCTCCTCCTTAATAACAGGGTTGCGATGCCCTGATTCTCTTCAGGGTGAATATTAAAGATAACACAAACACCGCGTAACGATTTGATAACAACCCGAATTGATAAAAGAGGGAAACCTTGCGGATAAGAAAAGAAAAACCTCGCCGTAGCGAGGTTAGAGATTAGTGAGCAACTATCCAGATGAGTTCAACCCAGAAGAGCATCGACAGAGAAAATGCGCCCATCCAGGACCAGTATTTCATATTTGTGGTGATCATAGGCTACACCCTTCACTTGTTATTACTTTCTGTTGAAATTATTCAACCTTTTATTGCTGTGGTGTATTAAAAACCGTTTATTTCACGAATATATCGGATAATAAGAATGATGATAATTATTGTTTCTGCTGATCATCTTCAGCAAACATCTCTATAAAAGCTTGCTGTTGCGACGTCAGTTTCCAGCCATCTGGAATAACGACTGAACATTCCCGTTTCGTTTCCGTTTCATTGTCACTATGCTGAGACAGTGGCAAAGCAACCTGATGCTGTTCCTGAACGACCATGCTTTACCCCCACACTTTCCAAATTAGCAGTGCGACAAGCACCCAGAAGAGCGCAGACCCAAGAAATACCGCAAGCCAGGCTTTACGTTTCATTTCAGGGTCCCTGCGGGGTTCCTGATTTTCAGAAGGCATTGCTAACCTCATATAATCGCCATCACTTATCAGCAAGACGCTAAACGATTGGTATAATTAATCAATTGATGAGACAAATCCTAATGAAACTTTAGCCAAAAATCCAGCTAATTTACGAATCGTCTCCAGTGAATAATTCAATCTTTTGACCTGAAATAGATATTTGAAGACTGACGTTTGCGAGGCAGGTAATTAGGCACTACTTTATGTCCGATTTACCATAAAGATTTCAGGGATAATTATATTGTGAGCGGTGTACAAATAAGAAAGAACAGAGGATATATTCCGGCACCCTGAAAACATAAAAGGTGCCGGAAATAATGCAGGTAATTATTTTTCCGGCAATTTGATATCTTTAAACATGATCTCAATTTCTTCATTGGAACGCAGTGCTACGGCGGCATCAACGACATCGCGAGTTAAATGCGGCGCAAAACGCTGAATGAAATCATACATATAACTGCGCAAAAACGTACTGCGGCGAAAACCAATTTTGGTTGTGCTATGACTGAAAATGTCATGCGCATCAACACGAACCAGGTCGGGATCCGAAACCGGATCCACCGCCATGCTGGCAATCACCCCTACACCCAACCCTAATCGAACGTAAGTTTTAATCACGTCAGCATCGGTAGCAGTGAAAACAATACGCGGCGTCAACCCTGCGCGGTTAAAGGCGGTATCCAGCTCGGAGCGTCCGGTAAAACCGAAGGTATACGTCACCAACGGATACTGCGCCAGTTCTTCAATGGTAATTGCTTTTTTGCCCGCCAGCGGATGGTCAGGTGTCACCACAATAGCCCGATTCCAGTGATAGCATGGCAGCATCACCAAATCTTCATACAAATGAAGTGCTTCCGTGGCGATAGCGAAATCGGCATTACCTTTAGAGACGGCATCGGCGATTTGTGTCGGCGATCCCTGATGCATATGCAAAGAAACGCGAGGATAACGCTCAATGAAACCTTTGATGACATTCGGTAATGCATAGCGCGCCTGAGTATGCGTGGTGGCGATATATAGCGAGCCTTTATCTGGCCAGGTGTGTTCTCCGGCGACCGATTTAATAGCATCAACTTTCGACAGAACTTCACGAGCGATACGGATTATTTCCTGCCCGGCTGGAGTAACCTGCGTCAAATGCTTGCCGCTACGGGAAAAAATTTGAATACCCAGCTCATCTTCCAGCATTCTGACTTGCTTACTGATCCCAGGTTGTGATGTGTAAAGTCCTTCAGCCGTTGATGAGACGTTCAGGTTATGATTGACGACCTCAACAATATAGCGAAGTTGTTGTAATTTCATGTTAAACCATCCAATTAGACGCCATCAGAACATCGTTTTTTCGTCACACCTGACGGGTGACTAATACGATTTAATAATAAAAAAGGTGCTAACTATAACCACTATATCATTTATAGCTTTAGTGTATAGGTGTGGAGATAAAATAATATGCAATAAAAAAGGGTCGCTTTTGCGACCCTTTGTTTTAAAAAACCAGAAAGAATTAAAGGTTATTTTTTCCCTTCAACCCATTTGCCATCAGCATAAAATGCTGACCAGCCAGTTGCCTTTCCGTCTTTTTCCGAAGAGACATATTGCTGCCTGGTTTTCCGGCTAAAACGAACCATTGTCTTATTACCTTCTGGATCTTGCTGTGGCGCATCAGCCAGATAACGCAATTTTTCTGGTAAACGGTCGCGGAAGCGATAAAGCTCTTCCACCAGCGGCGCACGCGTTTCACGTGATTTCGGGAAAGTATTGGCCGCCAGGAACACGCCGGCAGCGCCGTCACGCAACACGAAATAAGCATCCGATTTTTCGCACGGTAATTCTGGTAGCGGAACCGGATCTTCTTTCGGCGGCGCGACTTCACCGTTACGTAAAATCTTACGTGTGTTTTTACACTCTTCATTGGTGCAGGCCATGTATTTACCGAAGCGCCCCATTTTCAGGTGCATTTCAGAACCACATTTTTCACACTCAACGATCGGGCCGTCATAACCTTTAATACGGAATTCGCCCTCTTCGATCTCGTAACCGTCGCAGGTTGGATTATTACCACAGACATGCAACTTACGTTTTGGATCGATGAGATAGCTGTCCATCGCTGTACCGCATTTCGGGCAACGACGTTTGGCACGCAGCGCGTTGGTTTCAGCGTCTTCGCCTTCCAGCACGTTCAGCACTTCGTTTTCCGGCACCAGGTTGATGGTGGTTTTGCAACGCTCTTTCGGCGACAGCGCATAACCGGAACAGCCCAGGAATACCCCGGTGCTGGCGGTGCGAATCCCCATTTTTCGACCACAGGTCGGGCAGTCAATACTGGTCAGAACCATCTGGTTCGGGCGCATACCGCCCTCTTCCGGATCTTTTTCCGCTTTATCAAGCTGCTGAGTGAAATCAGAGAAGAAGTGATCCAGTACAGCTTTCCACTCTGCTTCGTGATTTGCCACCTGGTCGAGGCTGTTTTCCATCTGCGCGGTAAAGTCGTAATTCATTAACTCGCGGAAATTTTCTTCCAGGCGATCGGTAACGATCTCACCCATTTTTTCCGCATAGAAGCGACGGTTTTCCACACGCACATAGCCGCGATCCTGAATGGTCGAAATGATCGACGCATAAGTAGACGGACGACCGATCCCGCGTTTTTCCAGCTCTTTAACCAGAGAAGCTTCGCTAAAACGAGCTGGCGGCTTGGTAAAGTGCTGCGCAGGCGTCAGTTCAACAAGCGACAGGGAGTCACCTTTATCGACAGCCGGTAAAATACGATCTTCATCGCCTTTACGCAGAGCTGGCATAACTTTCGTCCAGCCGTCGAAACGCAGAATACGACCGCGCGCTTTCAGGCGGAAGTCACCCGCGCCAACGGTCAGCGTGGTGGAGTCATATTTCGCCGGGGTCATCTGACAGGCAACAAACTGACGCCAGATTAACTGGTACAGCTTCTGCGCATCTGCTTCCATATCTTTCAGCGATTCCGCCATCACATTGACGTCAGAAGGACGAATTGCTTCGTGCGCTTCCTGTGAGTTTTCTTTGCTGGCGTATTGGTTTGGACTTTCCGGCAGATATTTATTACCAAAATTATCGCTGATATAACCGCGAACCATGTTTACCGCGTCCTGACTCAGGTTAGTGGAGTCGGTACGCATGTAAGTGATATAGCCTGCTTCATACAGACGCTGCGCCATCATCATGGTTTTTTTCACGCCAAAACCAAGACGGGTGCTGGCAGCTTGTTGCAGCGTAGAGGTAATAAAAGGAGCGCCAGGTTTACTGGTTGTCGGTTTGTCTTCACGTTCCAGCACGCTGTAGCGCGCTTTTTCCAGCAGACTTACCGCAGCCAGAGTTTGTTCTTTGTTGACCGGGCGGAACGGTTTGTCGTTCTGATGAGTCACCTGCAAAGCCAACGCTTCGCCAGATGGCGTAGTCGTGCTGGCATCGACTTCCCAGAATTCTTCCGGCACGAAGGCTTTAATTTCACGCTCACGCTCGACTACCAGGCGGACCGCTACGGATTGCACACGCCCGGCGGAAAGACCGCGAGCGATCTTTTTCCACAGCAGCGGAGAAACCATATACCCCACAACGCGATCCATAAAGCGACGCGCCTGCTGGGCATTAACACGATCAATATTCAGTTCGCCGGGTTTGTTGAACGCCTGGCGGATCGCGTTTTTAGTAATTTCGTTAAACACCACTCGGCTATAACGCGCATCATCACCCCCAATCACTTCCCGCAGGTGCCATGCAATGGCTTCCCCTTCGCGGTCAAGGTCGGTTGCGAGATAGATGTGGTCGGCTTTTTCAGCCAGTTGTTTCAGTTCAGAGACGACCTTCTCTTTACCAGGCAACACTTCATAGTGCGCCTCCCAATTGTGCCACGGGTCAACCCCCATACGGTTGACGAGAGCGCCACGTTCATCCTTTTTAGGCTTTTTAGCCGTTTTGGTGGAGGTAGAGTCGGCACTCTTTTTAGCAGCTGAGCCACTGGTCGGCAAATCGCGGATGTGACCGACGCTGGATTTCACCACGTAGTCACTACCCAGATACTTGTTGATCGTTTTGGCTTTTGCCGGGGACTCAACGATGACAAGAGCTTTACCCATATTCACCTTACCTAATTTGATTCTTCCAGGAATGCGTCGCACATTGATAAACCTTCCACTGGCAACGAGTTACCGATATGGACTCGCTCTCTGCGGATATCAACCCCTTGTCGTGACTCTGTTCACGAAAATTCCGGTGACTGAGTTAACAGGTCTTGGCCTACAGGCGCTATAGCACGACGGAATTTTGGTCGAATGTCAAGCAAATCTATTGCCAGATTGACGAAAGCGTCACACTGTACCTGATAAAATCCGTTACGCAACTTTATTAGCATGCAAAATCCAAAGTTGCCAGTAAGGCGCTCCTGACGCCAGCGTGGTATATTTGTCTGTATGCCATGCCTGGCGTAGACTAATGTCCTTGTTTAAGGAGTAAATAATGAACAAAGAGACACAACCCATCGACCGCGAAACGCTGTTGAAAGAGGCCAACAAAATCATTCGTGAGCATGAGGACACGCTCGCAGGAATTGAAGCCACCGGCGTCACGCAGCGTAATGGCGTGCTGGTGTTCACCGGCGATTACTTTTTAGATGAGCAAGGACTGCCGACAGCGAAAAGCACTGCGGTGTTTAATATGTTCAAACACCTGGCACACGTGCTCTCGGAAAAATACCATCTGGTGGATTAAAGCAAAACGCGAGGTTTTACCCTCGCGTTTATCTTTTACATCAACGGCTTTTGCCCGCGTTGCCACCAGCGTAGCAACAATCGGTCGGCGCTCTCTGCCGCACTGCCGGTGAATCGGTCGATCAACCGTTTACGCTGCATATAACGTACATTGACCACTTCACGACCTTCCATCAGGCTAAGAATGACTTCATCACTGGTGTTGATTTCGTCAACCAGGCCTTTCTCTACCGCCTGTTGCCCATACCAGTGTTCACCGGTAGCCACCTCTTCAATATCCAGAGACGGACGCATACGTTTTACAAAATCTTTAAATAGCTGATGTGTTTCGTTCAGTTCTTCGCGGAATTTTTCGCGCCCCTCTTCGGTATTTTCACCCAGCAATGTCAGCGTGCGCTTATATTGCCCGGCGGTGTGCAGTTCAATATCAATATCTTTGCTTTTCAGGAAGCGGTTAAAGTTGGGCATTTGCGCCACCACACCGATGGAGCCTACAATGGCAAACGGCGCGGAAACAATTTTGTCAGCCACGCAGGCCATCATGTACCCGCCGCTGGCAGCTACTTTATCTACCGTAACGGTTAAAGGAATGTTTTTATCGCGCAGACGCCGCAACTGCGAAGCTGCCAGGCCATAACCATGAACCATGCCGCCGGGGCTTTCCAGACGCAAAACAACCTGATCCCGTGGCTTAAATGCCGCGAGTACTGCGGTTATCTCTTCGCGTAACGAGTTAACTTCATGCGCGTCCATGCTGCCTTTGAAATCCAGTACCCAGACTCGGGGTTTACTGTCAGTCACCACCTCGCCCAGTTTGGCTTTCGCTTTCGCTGCTTTCGCTTCTTGCTTGTGCTTCTTCTTCTGCGCTTTGTGCCACTGCTTTTGCTGATGCGGATCCATCAACGCTGCTGCCAGTTCTTCTTTCATCTCCTTATATTGTTCGCTGAGATTGTTAACCCGTAACTCGCCACGCTGGCGTTTATTACGTTGAGCAACATTGACAATAATGGCGGCAACAGCCGCAATCGCCACAACAACAGTGACAATTTTCGCCAAAAACAAACCATATTCAGACAACAATTCCACGAGTCCCACCTTGGTTAAACAACGCTTTGCCTCACAGTTTACAACAGGCATCTTAAGCCGTCTCGCAGAGATATTCTTGACGAGAAAGTATGACAAAGTATTCATTTTGCGGCGTTATCGCCCCAGGCCGATTGAAATGCGCCTCTGTTTAAGGCATAACCCCTCAAAGTCATAAAGTACACTGGCAGCGCGACTGATGATGTCGTTGAGGAGTAGCCATGCATTACCAACCAAAACAAGATTTACTCAATGATCGTATTATCCTGGTAACCGGCGCCAGCGACGGCATTGGTCGTGAAGCCGCTCAGACTTATGCGCGTTATGGCGCGGCAGTGATTTTACTGGGTCGTAATGAAGAAAAATTACGTCAGGTCGCCCAGCGTATGTTCGAAGAGACCGGACGTCATCCACAGTGGTTTATTCTCGATTTACTGACCTGCACATCCGAAGATTGCCATCAACTGGCACAGCGCATTGCCGTTAATTATCCGCGTCTGGACGGCGTTCTGCATAATGCCGGATTGCTTGGCCAAGTTTGCCCGATGAGCGAACAAAATCCACAGGTCTGGCAGGATGTCATGCAGGTCAACGTTAATGCCACCTTTATGCTGACCCAGGCACTGCTTCCTTTATTACTCAAATCGGACGCCGGTTCGCTGGTCTTTACCTCATCAAGCGTCGGCCGTCAGGGGCGAGCCAACTGGGGCGCGTACGCTGCCTCAAAATTTGCCACCGAAGGAATGATGCAGGTACTGGCCGATGAATATCAACAGCGCCTGCGCGTGAACTGCATTAACCCGGGCGGTACACGAACTGCCATGCGTGCCAGCGCCTTCCCGACGGAAGATCCGCAGAAACTCAAAACCCCCGCTGATATCATGCCACTTTACCTCTGGCTGATGGGCGATGATAGCCGCCGTAAAACCGGCATGACCTTTGACGCCCAACCGGGCCGTAAACCAGGAATTTCCCAATGAGTGATGAACGCTACCAACAGCGTCAGCAGCGAGTTAAAGAAAAAGTGGATGCCCGTGTGGCGCAGGCCCAGGATGAACGCGGCATTATTATCGTTTTTACTGGCAATGGAAAAGGCAAAACCACTGCGGCATTTGGTACGGCAACGCGCGCGGTAGGTCACGGAAAAAAAGTGGGCGTCGTGCAGTTTATTAAGGGCACCTGGCCTAACGGCGAACGAAATCTGCTGGAGCCGCACGGCGTCGAGTTTCAGGTGATGGCAACCGGCTTTACCTGGGATACACAAAACCGCGAGTCTGATACCGCCGCCTGCCGCGAAGTCTGGCAACATGCAAAACGAATGCTGGCTGATTCCTCGCTAGATATGGTTTTGCTCGATGAGCTGACGTATATGGTGGCGTATGACTATTTGCCACTGGAAGAAGTGATGCAGGCCTTAAATGATCGTCCACATCAGCAAACGGTGATTATCACGGGTCGTGGCTGTCATCGGGATATACTTGAGCTGGCAGATACCGTCAGTGAATTACGCCCCGTCAAACATGCGTTTGATGCAGGCGTTAAGGCGCAAATCGGGATTGATTATTAAGTGAAAGCACCTCAAAAGATCGCCTCTTGAGGTGCTTTAATCATAATTATATTCAAGCGGCAATAGCGAAATTCAGAATGCGTTTAATCTCACTCAAATGTCCCGGATATGTTTCATGATTCTCAGCGTCAACATCTTCAATAAATAATATCAGCTCAGTAATTAACGCATTCGCGTCTTCATAACTGATTGCGCTTAACTCTGGTGAGGTTTCAGTACCATAGTTAATCGTCAGGTTGTTCATAACCGAGAGGATAAGGATAAAATATTTATGGCAAACCTTGCATGTGGTTTTGTTGCCCAGGGTATTATACAGCATGTCGAGTAATGCCAGTATTCTACGATTTTGTACATCGTTCATAAAAATCCTCCTATAACATTATTCCGCTAGCAAGAAGTAGTTTTGCCAGCCCCTCAGACGCCTTTAATCCACTAATTACTTGTGCACGTAATATTTCATTTAGCCTTTTTTGTTCAGCCGCTGTGCGTGTTTTATTAGTGTATAAATCCTTAAGGTGATTCCCCTCGTCAAGAAATGAGTTCAGTGCTTGTATTGCTGGAATTGCTGGATCTGCTGCACGAAGACGTGTTTCATTAATACTGATAATCGCAGCCAAGAATTCTTGTCTGCTCTTCAATGTCTTAAATTCATTACCTCCTCCTTTTTTTAAGGAGGCATTGTAATAAACGAGATTATTATGTACCGTCGCAAAGGTATTTCTTCCAGTTTGTTTACCTTTTGTCGCGATATCGTTTCGTATATCAGTTAGATCATTTTTTATTCTTTGCCAATGATTATTTACCGTACTACCTATATTCCCTGCGCTTACCCTTGTTTTATACAACCCATTGAAATAAACCACTAAATCTTTAACCGCTGCTGCAGATTTTGTTAATGTTCCACCATCATTGATGCCCAGAAGTGCCCCCGCATTATTCGCGTGATCCAGAGCTTGTTTAAGCAATATGAACTGTTTACTGTCTTTAACATCTAAATCCTCATTCAAAAGTTCGACATAAGAACTCATACTGCTAATGATTTCCATAGAAGCTAGCAATCTTTCTTTTTCAGTAGCGACTATCTTTGTAGTAAAAAGATCTTCTTGAGATTTTTTGTGCTTATCTCCAGATTGCTGACATAATGACTCATCACTGGTACTGTTTTCAATAACTACCTCATAATCTGGTCGAGGTGCACACTCTGGATTAGTCGCATAAAAATTAACAAGAAAGTTTTCACGGGAAGCGTAGTATTGTTTAAAGAAACTTGCATTCGCCGCAACCGCCTTGTTACCCGCAGAAATAACAGATTCAGCTTGTTCATTCTTTAATGCTTCGGTTGCACATCCTGAAAGCATTAACAGAGATAGAAATATTCCACTATATCTAATCATAACCCACCTCTTGACGTTGAGTTTATCTCAGATAATTAAATATTAATGTGGCTATTTCCGGGTATTATTCATAAGCAAGTATGAAATTAAATTAAAATACTGCGACTATTTATCATGCTTCAAATGAAGAAAAGGCCCCGTAGGGCCTTTATTTTATACTTAACTTAAATTAACCGTTATTATTACGTCCACCAGAACGACGACCGCCACTCACCTGACTGTGACGTTTCACCGCACGTCGAATTTGATTCGCCTTCATACGACGACGATCTTTTTCTACGGCAACTTTAGAACTGGTTTCTGGCGGTAGTTCCACCAGCTCACGCAAATAGTTAGTCTGGGCGAGATCCAGCTCCGTCCAGCCACCACGTGGCAGACCTTTCGGTAGAGGGATATCACCGTAACGCACACGAATCAGGCGGCTAACCTGCACGCCAACCGCTTCCCACAAACGACGAACTTCACGGTTACGGCCTTCGGTCAGGGTAACGTTGTACCACTGGTTGATCCCTTCGCCGCCGCTGAACTTGATGGTTTTAAAGGCTGCCGGACCATCCTCCAGCTGCACGCCACGACTCAAATCACGCAGCTTTGCGTCGTCAACCTGTCCAAATACACGCACGGCATATTCACGTTCAACTTCACGGCTGGGATGCATTAACCGGTTTGCCAGCTCACCATCAGTGGTGAACAGCAGCAGACCACAAGTGTTAACGTCGAGACGCCCAACGGCAATCCAGCGCGCACCGCGCAGCTTCGGCAGACGGTCAAATACTGTCGGACGCCCTTCCGGATCATTACGGGTACATAACTCACCTTCCGGCTTGTAATAGGCCAGAACGCGACAAATTTGCTCAGCGGACTCACGCACCGAAATAAGATGACCATCAATACGGATTTTCAGTCCAGGGGTAACTTCAACGCGATCGCCGAGTTTAGCAATTTTGCCATCAACACTCACACGACCGGCTTCAATAATAGATTCGATTTCACGGCGAGAACCGTGGCCGGCACGCGCCAGCACTTTCTGTAGCTTTTCGCTCATAGAGCTTCCTTTTGGTGTCGCCTTCACAGGCGTCGAACAGGAGAATGAATGGCACCATTCAGTGCCATTTTAAGGCCGCGTAGTATACAGAGTTACGCTCTTATAAGAAAGGCTTCACATCACCCACGCCTTCACGCACCACGACTGGCGTATCATCGGTGAGGTCGATGACCGTTGTTGGTTTCTGGCCGAGATAGCCGCCATGAATAATTAAATCCACCTGTTTTTCCAGACGGTCTTTAATCTCTTCCGGATCGGATTCAGTAAATTCGCTACCCGGCAGCATTAACGAAGTGGAAAGCATCGGTTCACCCAGCACCTCAAGTAACGCCTGAGCGATGGGGTTAGACGGTACGCGCATCCCGATGGTTTTGCGTTTTTCCTGCAACAAACGGCGTGGCACCTCTTTCGTTCCCTTCAGGATGAAAGTGTAGTTACCTGGCGTGTTGTTTTTCATCAGGCGAAACGCGACGTTATCCACAAAGGAATAGGTCGAGAGTTCAGAAAGATCGCGACACATCAGGGTAAAGTTGTGACCGTCCGGCAGCTGGCGAATACGACAAATACGCTCCATGGCGTTTTTATCTTCAATTTTACAGCCGAGCGCATAGCCGGAATCGGTTGGATAAACAATCACCCCGCCTTTACGCACGATCTCCACCGCCTGGTTGATCAGACGTTGCTGCGGGTTATCAGGATGAATATAAAAAAACTGACTCATAATTCCCTCTCTGTGGTGTTCTGCGGCTGTTCCCATAGCTGCCAGACGCCTTCAACGCCTGCGGGCAGCCAGAGTTTACGACCCAGTTCAATCCACGGGCACGGCTGATGAAAATCAGATCCTTGTGATGCCCATAAATGGTGCTGGCGGGCAAGTGTCGCCAGTTGGGTGCGTTCATTGGGCGATTGCTGGCACTGCGCGACTTCCATCGCGTCGCCGTGGTGTTCGGCAAAATGCGCAACCAATCTTTTCAGCCATTTAGCACTAAGATTGTACCGCCCAGGATGAGCTAGCACCGCCTTACCGCCAGAATGATGAATGACATCAATAGCTTGTTCTATTGTACACCACTGCGGCGGAACGTATCCGGTTTTCCCACGCGCCAGATATTTTTTAAAGACATCCGCCATTGAACTGGCTTTGCCGCATTCGACCAGAAAACGAGCAAAATGACCGCGCGTCACTGCGCCCCCCTGCGCCAGTCTTTGCGCGCCTTCCAGAGCACCAGGTATTTGCGCTTTTTCCAGTCTTTCAGCGATTAACTGCGCCCGCTGATTGCGCCGTGCTGTTTGCTGCGCCAGGAACTCACACATTAGCGGATGAGTAATATCAATATTCAGCCCGACAATATGAATTTCATGATTTTCCCATACGGTAGAAATTTCCACGCCGGGAATAAGATTCAGCGCCAGTCCTGAACGTGAAATTTCTTCTCTTGCTGGTGCGATTGCTGCTGTGGTGTCATGGTCAGTGATCGCCAGGGTGCCGACGCGCATGTCTACAGCACGGTGTACCAGCGCCTCTGGCGTCAGGCAGCCATCGGAAGCCGTGGTATGGCTGTGCAGGTCATAAATGACTGCGTAATTTGTGTCGCTCAAGGCGCACTCCCGTTCTGGATAATGTTTTTTGCGCCGACATCATAACGGTTCTGACAAATATTCTGAAATGAGCTGTTGACAATCAATCATCGAACTAGTTAACTAGTACGCAAGTTCACGTAAAAAGGGTATCGACAATGAAAGCGATTTTCGTACTGAAAGGTTGGTGGCGCACTTCCTGAAACGGGCAGTGTATTCACCATGCGTAAAGCAATCAGATACCCAGCCCGCCTAATGCGCGGGCTTTTTTTTGAACAAAATTAACGAGAATAACAATGCAAACACAAAAACCGACTCTCGAACTGTTAACCTGCGAAGGTGCTTATCGCGACAATCCAACCGCACTTTTTCACCAGTTGTGTGGGGATCGTCCCGCAACGCTGCTGCTCGAATCCGCAGATATCGACAGCAAAGATGATTTAAAAAGCCTGCTGTTGGCGGACAGTGCGCTGCGCATTACAGCTTTAGGTGACACTGTCACAATCCAGTCGCTTTCCGGCAATGGTGAAGCCCTGCTGACACTACTGGATAACGCCCTGCCTGCGGGTGTGGAAAATGAACAATCACCAAACTGCCGTGTGCTGCGCTTCCCCCCTGTCAGCCCACTGCTGGATGAAGACGCCCGCTTATGCTCCCTTTCAGTATTTGACGCCTTTCGCTTGTTGCAGGATCTGCTGGATGTGCCAAAGGAAGAACGAGAAGCAATGTTCTTCGGCGGCCTGTTCTCTTATGACCTTGTGGCGGGGTTTGAAGATTTACCGCAATTGTCAGCGGAAAATAACTGCCCTGATTTCTGTTTTTATCTCGCTGAAACGCTGATGGTGATTGACCATCAGAAGAAAAGTACCCGTATTCAGGCCAGCCTGTTTGCTCCAAATGAAGAAGAAAAACAGCGCCTCACCGCACGCCTTGCTGAACTTCGCCAACAGCTAACCGAAAGCGCACCGCCGCTACCGGTGGTTTCTGTGCCGCATATGCGTTGTGAGTGTAATCAAAGTGATGAAGAGTTCGGCGGTGTCGTTCGTTCATTGCAAAAAGCGATTCGCGCCGGAGAGATTTTCCAGGTCGTACCCTCTCGCCGTTTCTCACTGCCCTGCCCGTCACCGCTGGCGGCCTATTACGTGCTGAAAAAGAGTAATCCCAGCCCGTACATGTTTTTTATGCAGGATAATGATTTCACCCTGTTTGGCGCGTCGCCGGAAAGTTCGCTCAAGTATGACGCCACCAGCCGCCAGATTGAAATCTACCCGATTGCCGGAACACGCCCACGCGGTCGTCGCGCCGATGGTTCACTGGACAGAGACCTCGACAGCCGCATTGAACTGGAGATGCGTACCGACCATAAAGAGCTTTCGGAACATCTGATGTTGGTGGATCTCGCCCGTAATGATCTGGCGCGCATTTGCACCCCCGGCAGCCGATACGTTGCCGACCTCACCAAAGTTGACCGTTACTCTTACGTGATGCATCTCGTCTCCCGCGTTGTCGGTGAATTGCGTCACGATCTCGACGCCCTGCACGCTTACCGCGCCTGTATGAATATGGGCACATTAAGCGGTGCGCCGAAAGTGCGTGCCATGCAGTTAATTGCCGAAGCAGAAGGTCGTCGACGCGGCAGTTACGGCGGCGCAGTAGGTTATTTCACCGCGCACGGCGATCTCGACACCTGCATTGTGATCCGCTCGGCGCTGGTGGAAAACGGCATCGCCACCGTGCAAGCCGGTGCTGGCGTGGTTCTTGATTCTGTTCCGCAGTCGGAAGCCGACGAAACCCGTAATAAAGCCCGCGCTGTACTGCGCGCTATCGCCACCGCGCATCATGCACAGGAGACTTTCTGATGGCTGACATTCTGCTGCTCGATAATATCGACTCTTTTACTTACAACCTGGCAGATCAGTTGCGCAGCAATGGTCATAACGTGGTGATTTACCGCAACCATATTCCGGCGCAGACCTTAATTGAACGCCTGGCGACGATGAGCAATCCGGTGCTGATGCTTTCTCCTGGCCCTGGTGTGCCAAGCGAAGCCGGTTGTATGCCGGAACTGCTTACCCGTCTGCGCGGCAAGCTGCCGATTATTGGCATTTGCCTCGGTCATCAGGCGATTGTCGAAGCCTATGGGGGGTATGTCGGACAAGCGGGCGAAATTTTGCACGGTAAAGCGTCGAGCATTGAACATGACGGTCAGGCGATGTTTGCCGGGTTAACAAACCCACTGCCGGTGGCGCGTTATCACTCGCTGGTTGGCAGTAACATTCCGGCCGGTTTAACCATCAATGCCCATTTTAATGGCATGGTAATGGCGGTTCGTCATGATGCGGATCGCGTTTGCGGATTCCAGTTCCATCCGGAATCCATTCTCACCACTCAGGGCGCTCGCCTGCTGGAACAAACGCTGGCCTGGGCGCAGCAAAAGCTGGAACCCACCAACACGCTGCAACCGATTCTCGAAAAACTGTATCAGGCGCAGACGCTTAGCCAGCAGGAAAGCCATCAGCTTTTTTCAGCGGTGGTGCGTGGCGAACTGAAACCGGAACAACTGGCGGCTGCGCTGGTGAGCATGAAAATTCGCGGCGAGCACCCGAACGAAATCGCCGGAGCAGCAACTGCGCTTCTGGAAAACGCTGCGCCGTTCCCGCGCCCGGATTATCTGTTTGCCGATATCGTCGGCACCGGCGGTGACGGCAGCAACAGTATCAACATTTCTACCGCCAGTGCTTTTGTTGCAGCAGCCTGTGGCCTGAAAGTGGCGAAACACGGCAACCGCAGTGTCTCCAGTAAATCGGGTTCGTCGGATCTGCTGGCAGCGTTTGGTATCAACCTGGATATGAATGCCGATAAATCGCGCCAGGCGCTGGACGAGTTAGGCGTTTGCTTCCTCTTCGCACCGAAATATCACACCGGATTCCGCCACGCGATGCCGGTTCGCCAGCAACTGAAAACCCGCACCCTGTTCAACGTGCTGGGGCCATTGATTAACCCTGCTCATCCACCGCTGGCGTTAATTGGTGTTTATAGTCCGGAACTGGTGCTGCCGATTGCCGAAACCTTGCGCGTGCTGGGGTATCAACGTGCAGCGGTTGTGCACAGCGGCGGAATGGATGAAGTTTCCTTACACGCGCCGACAATCGTTGCAGAACTTCATGACGGCGAAATTAAGAGCTATCAGTTGACCGCAGAAGATTTTGGCCTGACTCCCTACCACCAGGAACAACTGGCAGGCGGAACGCCGGAAGAAAACCGTGACATTTTAACACGTTTGTTACAAGGTAAAGGCGACGCCGCCCATGAGGCAGCCGTCGCGGCGAATGTCGCCATGTTAATGCGCCTGCATGGCCAGGAAGATCTGCAAGCCAATGCGCAAACCGTTCTTGAGGTACTGCGCAGTGGTTCCGCTTACGACAGAGTCACCGCACTGGCGGCACGAGGGTAAATGATGCAAACCGTTTTAGCGAAAATCGTCGCAGACAAGGCGATTTGGGTAGAAGCCCGTAAACAGCAGCAACCACTTGCCAGTTTTCAGAATGAGATTCAGCCGAGCACGCGACATTTTTATGATGCGCTACAGGGTGCACGTACCGCATTTATTCTGGAATGCAAGAAAGCGTCTCCGTCAAAAGGAGTGATCCGTGATGATTTCGATCCGGTACGCATTGCCTCGATTTATAAGCATTACGCTTCGGCAATTTCGGTGCTGACTGATGAGAAATATTTCCAGGGGAGCTTTGATTTCCTCCCTATCGTCAGCCAAATCGCGCCCCAGCCGATTTTATGTAAAGACTTTATTATCGACCCTTACCAGATTTATCTGGCGCGCTATTACCAGGCCGATGCCTGCTTATTAATGCTTTCAGTACTGGACGACGAACAGTATCGCCAGCTCGCTGCTGTCGCCCATAGTCTGGGGATGGGTGTGCTGACCGAAGTCAGTAATGAAGAGGAACTGGAGCGCGCCATTGCGCTGGGGGCAAAAGTCGTTGGCATCAACAACCGCGATCTGCGTGATTTGTCGATTGATCTCAACCGCACGCGCGAGCTTGCGCCGAAACTGGGGCACAACGTGACGGTGATCAGCGAGTCGGGTATCAACACTTACGCGCAAGTACGCGAGTTAAGCCACTTCGCTAATGGTTTTTTGATTGGCTCGGCGCTGATGGCGCACGACGATCTAAACGCCGCCGTGCGTCGGGTACTACTGGGTGAGAATAAAGTGTGTGGCCTGACTCGCCCACAAGATGCCAGAGCTGCTTATGACGTAGGCGCGATTTACGGCGGATTGATTTTTGTTGCGACATCACCGCGCTGCGTCAGCGTTGAACAGGCGCAGGAAGTAATGACTGCGGCGCCACTACAGTATGTCGGCGTGTTTCGTAACCACGACCTTACCGATGTGCTAGCAAAAGCGAATACCTTATCGCTGGCAGCAGTACAACTGCATGGCAATGAAGACCAGCAGTATATCGACGCACTGCGTGATGCTCTGCCAGCAAACGTTGCCATCTGGAAAGCATTGAGCGTTGGAGAAACCCTGCCCGCGCGCGATTTTCAGCACATTGATAAATATGTTTTCGACAACGGTCAGGGCGGGAGCGGGCAACGTTTCGACTGGTCACTGTTAAATGGTCAATCGCTTGGCAACGTCCTGCTGGCGGGGGGCTTAGGCGCAGATAACTGCGTGGAAGCGGCACAAACCGGCTGCGCCGGGCTTGATTTTAATTCTGCTGTAGAGTCACAACCGGGCATCAAAGATGCACATCTTTTGGCCTCGGTCTTTCAGACACTGCGCGCATATTAAGGAAAGGAACAATGACAACATTACTTAACCCCTATTTTGGTGAGTTTGGCGGCATGTACGTGCCACAAATCCTGATGCCTGCCCTGCGCCAGCTGGAAGAGGCCTTCGTCAGCGCGCAAAAAGATCCTGAATTTCAGGCTCAGTTCAACGATCTGCTGAAAAACTATGCCGGACGTCCGACCGCGCTGACTAAATGCCAGAACATTACGGCGGACACTAAAACCACGCTGTACCTGAAGCGCGAAGATTTATTGCACGGCGGCGCACATAAAACCAACCAGGTGCTGGGTCAGGCGTTGCTGGCGAAGCGGATGGGTAAAACCGAAATCATCGCCGAAACCGGTGCCGGTCAGCATGGCGTGGCGTCTGCCCTTGCCAGCGCCCTGCTCGGCCTGAAATGCCGCATTTATATGGGAGCCAAAGACGTTGAACGCCAGTCGCCCAACGTTTTTCGTATGCGCTTAATGGGTGCGGAAGTGATCCCGGTGCATAGCGGTTCCGCGACGCTGAAAGATGCCTGTAATGAGGCACTGCGCGACTGGTCAGGCAGTTATGAAACCGCGCACTATATGCTGGGCACCGCAGCTGGCCCGCATCCTTACCCGACCATTGTGCGTGAGTTTCAGCGGATGATTGGCGAAGAAACCAAAGCGCAAATTCTGGAAAGAGAAGGTCGCCTGCCGGATGCCGTTATCGCCTGCGTTGGCGGCGGTTCAAATGCCATCGGTATGTTTGCTGATTTCATCAACGATACCGACGTCGGCCTGATTGGCGTGGAGCCTGGCGGTCACGGTATCGAAACCGGCGAGCACGGCGCACCGTTAAAACATGGTCGCGTGGGCATCTATTTCGGTATGAAAGCGCCGATGATGCAGACCGAAGACGGGCAGATTGAAGAATCTTACTCCATCTCCGCCGGACTGGATTTCCCGTCCGTCGGCCCGCAACATGCGTATCTCAACAGCATTGGACGCGCAGATTACGTGTCAATTACCGATGATGAAGCACTGGAAGCCTTTAAAACGCTGTGCCTGCATGAAGGGATTATTCCTGCGCTGGAATCCTCCCATGCCCTGGCTCATGCGCTGAAAATGATGCGCGAAAATCCGGAAAAAGAGCAGCTGCTGGTGGTTAACCTTTCCGGTCGCGGCGATAAAGACATCTTCACCGTTCACGATATTTTGAAAGCACGAGGGGAAATCTGATGGAACGCTATGAAACTCTGTTTGCCCAGTTGAAGGAGCGCAAAGAAGGCGCATTTGTTCCTTTCGTGACTCTCGGTGACCCTGGCATTGAGCAGTCGCTGAAAATTATCGATACGCTAATTGAAGCTGGTGCTGACGCGCTGGAGTTAGGCATCCCCTTCTCCGACCCACTCGCGGATGGCCCGACCATTCAAAACGCGACTCTGCGTGCTTTTGCGGCAGGAGTGACCCCGGCGCAGTGCTTTGAGATGCTGGCACTGATTCGCCAGAAGCACCCGACCATTCCCATCGGCCTTTTGATGTATGCCAACCTGGTGTTTAACAAAGGCATTGATGAGTTTTATGCCCAGTGCGAGAAAGCCGGCATCGATTCGGTGCTGGTTGCCGATGTGCCCGTGGAAGAGTCTGCGCCCTTCCGTCAGGCCGCGTTGCGCCATAATGTCGCCCCTATCTTTATCTGCCCGCCGAATGCCGATGATGATTTGCTGCGCCAGATTGCTTCTTACGGTCGTGGTTACACCTATTTACTGTCGCGAGCAGGCGTGACCGGAGCTGAAAAACGCGCCGCGTTACCCCTCAATCATCTGGTCGCGAAGCTGAAAGAGTACAACGCTGCGCCTCCGTTACAAGGGTTTGGTATTTCTGCCCCGGAACAGGTAAAAGCAGCGATTGATGCAGGAGCTGCGGGCGCGATTTCTGGTTCGGCAATTGTTAAAATCATCGAGCAACATATTAATGAGCCAGAGAAAATGCTGGTAGCATTGAAAGCTTTTGTACAACCGATGAAAGCGGCAACACGCAGTTAATCCCACAGCCGTCAGTTCTGCTGACGGCATTTTGTATTCCTTTAACGAAGCCAGAAAAATCTTAATTTTATTTATTATTTGCCTTTTTACCGTTTTGCTTAACCCTAACATACGTCAACTTACGTCATTTTTCCGCCCAACAGTAATATAATCAAACAAATTAATCCCGCAACATAACACCAGTAAAATCAATAATTTTTCCTAACTCACTTATTCCTCAGGCAATTGTTAATATATCCAGAAGTTTCCTCAAAATATATTTCCCATCCTCATTCTTGTCACACTTAATTTGACTAATTCTCATTAGCGGCTAATTTTAATGAGTGTCGACACACAACACTCATATTAATGAAACAATGCAACGCAACGGGAGAAATAACATGGCCGAACATCGTGGTGGTTCAGGAAATTTCGCCGAAGACCGTGAGAAGGCATCCGACGCAGGTCGTAAAGGCGGTCAGCACAGCGGAGGTAATTTTAAAAATGATCCGCAACGCGCATCCGAAGCGGGTAAAAAAGGCGGTCAACAAAGCGGTGGTAATAAATCAGGAAAATCCTGATTCACCGTTAATTATTAATATCAGCTGATAAAGATAATTGCATCTGCGAGCCTTCTGGCTCGCAGTAATTTCACTGGAGAAAAATATGAATATGAAGACCATTGAAGATGTATTTATTCACCTGCTTTCAGACACCTACAGCGCAGAAAAACAGTTAACTCGCGCGCTGGCAAAACTTTCCAGAGCGACATCTAACGAAAAATTAAGCCAGGCCTTTCATGCGCACCTTGAGGAAACTCATGGACAGATAGAACGTATTGATCAAGTCGTAGAATCCGAATCAAATCTTAAAATTAAACGCATGAAGTGTGTAGCAATGGAAGGACTCATTGAAGAAGCTAATGAGGTCATCGAAAGCACCGAGAAAAACGAAGTGCGTGATGCCGCACTGATTGCCGCCGCACAGAAAGTCGAGCACTATGAGATTGCCAGTTACGGGACATTAGCGACCCTGGCTGAACAGTTAGGTTATCGTAAAGCAGCGAAGCTTCTTAAAGAAACCCTGGAAGAAGAAAAGGCTACCGATATCAAACTGACTGATCTGGCCCTTAATAACGTAAATAAGAAAGCCGAAAATAAAGCCTGAAATATGAACTTAAACTTTCAGTAATTTTATAAAGAGGACATTTTCATGAATCGTATTGAACATTATCATGACTGGCTACGTGATGCCCATGCAATGGAAAAGCAAGCAGAATCTATGCTTGAATCAATGGCCAGCCGCATAGATAATTATCCTGATTTACGCGCACGTATTGAACAACATCTTAGCGAAACTAAAAACCAGATTGTTCAACTGGAAACTATTCTTGACCGTAATGACATTTCGCGCTCAGTCATTAAAGATTCGATGAGTAAAATGGCGGCGCTTGGACAGTCTATTGGTGGTATTTTCCCTTCTGATGAAATTGTAAAAGGTTCAATTAGCGGCTATGTCTTCGAGCAATTTGAAATCGCCTGCTATACCTCACTATTAGCTGCGGCAAAAAATGCCGGTGATACCGCCTCTATTCCGGTCATCGAAGCGATTTTAAATGAGGAAAAGCAGATGGCCGACTGGCTGATTCAGCATATTCCGCAAACAACTGAGAAATTTTTAATTCGCTCTGAAGCTGATGGCGTAGAAGCGAAGAAATAATACCCTTTATGCCATGTCCTTATTGACCCCGTAATTACGGGGTCATTTTTGCGGGGAATTAAAAGCGATAACCTGCTGAGAACATAAACACCCACGGATCGAGGCGTACGCTATCGTGTTGCTGTGCACCGCCCAGCTTATAATTGGCGGTAGTATCGATATCCATGTACCAGACTGACATGTTAACCAACCAGTCACGGTTAATCAGATAATCAACCCCCACCTGCCCGGCCGCTCCCCAGGAATCTTTCAGACTGAGATCGGAAAGCCCGGCCTCTTTGCCATGATCGTTAAATCCATTATCAAAGAACGTGGTGTAGTTAATACCGGCACCAACGTAAGGACGGAATTTGCTGCTGGCATCACCAAAATACCACTGCGCCATCAGTGTTGGCGGCAGATGATGGACTGTTGCAATATCACCGGTCGCGCGAGTACCAATTTTATGGCGGAAAGGCGTCGCTGCCAGTAATTCAACACCGATATTGTCAGTCGCCATATACGTAAACGTCAGGCCCAACTGAGTGTTATTAGTCACACTAAACCCACCCAAACTTCCTAATGTACCACCAGCGCCTTCTGTCGGACGCACAGTCGCAGAACCTGCACGCATAAAAAACTCGCCTGCTTCATGCGCAAAGGCCGTGCCAGAGAGAAGAGTTGTTACTGCCAAAGCCGCCACTGTTAATTTTTTCATATCCGCTCCGTCGTTATGGTTATAAAAACGTGACAAATATACCTACATTGGGGTAACAAATGATCCTACACAGATCACACTACATTCTCTAAATCACCATTTATTGATCTGGATTAATTTAGAAGTTGTATCAAAAATCCTGGTTAACGTGATTTAAATCAATTTTTATATATTTTCGCTGCGCAAATATTAACGCGCTCGCTACTTGCTCCTGTCTGCACACATAAATGTCAACAATTACCTCCGCTTTACAAAGATATGCTTTTCCATACATGACCTGATGCTGCCACTGAGAGGCTAACCAGGGTACAATTGCCCGCTAATTAACACCTGCATAAAACTCAAGGAGAGTGCATGTCTATCACGGCGCAGTCCGTATACCGTGACACCGGAAATTTCTTCCGTAATCAATTTATGACCATTCTGTTGGTATCGTTGCTTTGTGCATTTATCACAGTGGTGTTAGGACATGTTTTCTCACCCAGTGACGCTCAACTTGCGCAGCTCAATGACGGTGTACCCGTTAGTGGCGGCGGTGGGTTGTTCGACCTGGTACAAAATATGTCCCCGGAACAACAGCAAATTTTGCTGCGTGCGTCTGCCGCTTCTACCTTTTCAGGATTAATCGGTAACGCCATTCTTGCGGGCGGCGTATTATTAATGATCCAGCTAGTGTCCGCCGGTCAGCGGGTCAGCGCGTTACGGGCAATTGGCGCGAGCGCTCCGGTATTACCGAAGTTATTCTTGCTAATCCTCCTGACGACATTGATTGTGCAAATAGGCATCATGCTGGTGGTCGTTCCTGGTATCATCATGGCCATCCTGCTGGCGTTGGCTCCCGTGATGCTAGTCCAGGATAAAATGGGCGTTTTCGCCTCCATGCGCAGCAGTATGCGGCTGACATGGGCGAATATGCGTCTGGTGGCACCTGCGGTATTGAGCTGGTTACTGGCAAAAACTCTGTTGTTGCTGTTTGCCTCTTCATTTGCCGCATTAACCCCAGAAATTGGCGCTGTACTGGCGAACACCTTGAGCAACCTGATTTCAGCCGTATTGCTCATCTATCTGTTCCGTCTGTACATGTTGATTCGCCAATAACCCTAAGCATTTGATTACGGAATCGTAAAATGAAGCAGTTTCTTGATTTTCTACCGCTGGTTGTCTTCTTCGCGTTCTATAAGATTTATGACATCTATGCGGCAACTGCGGCGCTGATCGTCGCCACAGCGATTGTGCTTATTTATAGCTGGGTTCGCTTTCGTAAGGTTGAGAAGATGGCCCTGATCACCTTTGTTCTGGTGGTCGTCTTCGGCGGTCTGACGCTTTTCTTCCACAATGATGAGTTTATTAAATGGAAGGTCACCGTTATTTACGCACTGTTTGCCGGTGCCCTGTTGGTTAGCCAATGGGTAATGAAAAAGCCGCTGATTCAACGTATGTTGGGTAAAGAGCTTACCCTGCCGCAGCCAGTATGGTCGAAGTTGAATCTGGCCTGGGCAGTCTTTTTTATCCTTTGCGGGCTGGCAAACATCTATATCGCTTTCTGGCTGCCACAAAATATTTGGGTCAACTTCAAAGTGTTCGGTCTGACCGCCCTCACCTTAATCTTCACGCTGTTAAGCGGTATCTATATCTACCGCCACATGCCACAGGAAGATAAATCATAACCAGACAGCCAGTCCTTCGGGGCTGGCGCTGTATCTCCTCTGTTCTCCTCAGGAAAATCATAGTAGCATCGCGCCTGTGATTTTCCTTTTTAGTCGGTTTTACCATGTCAACAACACATAACGTCCCCCAGGGCGATCTGGTTTTACGAACTTTAGCCATGCCTGCCGATACCAATGCCAATGGCGATATTTTTGGTGGTTGGTTGATGTCGCAGATGGATATTGGTGGTGCCATTCTGGCAAAAGAAATTGCACATGGTCGCGTCGTGACCGTTCGCGTGGAAGGCATGACTTTTCTGCGACCTGTAGCAGTCGGTGATGTGGTGTGCTGCTATGCGCGCTGTGTCAAGAAAGGGACAACATCTGTCAGCATTAATATTGAAGTGTGGGTGAAAAAGGTAGCGTCTGAACCACTTGGGCAACGCTATAAAGCGACGGAAGCATTATTTAAGTATGTCGCGGTTGATCCTGAAGGAAAGCCTCGCGCCTTACCTGTCGAGTAATAGTCAAAAGCCTCCGGTCGGAGGCTTTTGACTTTTTGCTTACTGAATTTCGGTGGTGCCGTTAATTTTAAACAGAATATTTACCACAATTCCACTTCCTGGCTTACCCGGCTCGTAGCGCCATCTACGCATCGCGTTTTTCACTTCGCGCTCAAACATGTTTGCGGGTTTGGCGGAAAGAATTTGTACGTTATCCACGCGACCATCCGGTGTAACGTCAAATTTAACTTTAACCTGCCCTTCAATGCGCAATGCCTGCGCGCGCGCTGGATACTGCGGCTGATTACGGCTTAATGCGCGTGGCCCTGACGCCACACTGGTGACCGGTTTGCTGGTTGCAGCCGTTGCCGTACTTGATGTCGGGCGTGCGGGTGCCGTATTTTCAAACGGTGATGCCGGACGCGACTCCGCTGGTTTAACATCGCGCTTTGGCTGTTCCTGCACCTTTTTCACTGGCTTCGGTTTTGGCTTAGGTTTCGGCTTCGGCTTTTCAATGACCACCGGCGCTTCTTTTGGCGGTTCTGGTACTGGTTCAGGTTCCGGCTCTGGCTCCGCCACCGGCTCTGGTGGCGGTTGAACAGCTTGTGGCGGTTCAAGATCGGCTGGCGCAACCATGGTGACAGAAATCGGCTGCGCGGGCGCAGGTAGTTCAATAACCTGATGTACCGAGGTATAGAGTAGACCCGCCACGACAGCACCGTGAATGCAGACTGAAAGTAACGTCGGCCAGGGGAAGCGGCGAGGTAAATCAAGGGTCATTGAAGTCATAATCATTTCAGTAGAAAAACCAGGCCTCAATTTTAAATGCAAATAGCAATCATATTCAATAACGCAAAACGATCAGGATCAGTGAAAACGCAATTTTTGGCGTAATTAGCCTGACTTTACCCAGACTCTTAACAAAGACATCATCTTTCCGTTGCAGATCTTCGCCCTTTCAAATAACGTACTTTACAACTTTTCCGAACAAGGAGTTGTGCCCGTGTTGTATGTAATTTACGCTCAAGACAAAGCCGATAGTCTCGAAAAACGCCTTTCCGTTCGTCCGGCACATTTAGCGCGTTTGCAGTTACTGCATGATGAAGGTCGTTTGCTTACTGCGGGACCCATGCCAGCAGTTGATAGCAATGATCCTGGTGCCGCTGGTTTTACCGGTTCGACGGTGATTGCTGAATTTGAATCTCTGGAAGCAGCGCAAGCCTGGGCCGATGCCGATCCTTACGTGGCGGCCGGAGTGTATGAACAAGTTTCAGTAAAGCCCTTTAAGAAAGTGTTCTGAATAGAGGCTCCACATCTTAGAACACGGTTTTAGCAACCGTGTTCTTGTTTGGCCTTTCCTTGTAGGTATGCCATCGCAGCCACCATCACAAACAGATAATAACTTTATCTGTATTTCTTTATACGATGTCAGCATATTCAGGAAAAATGCCCCTCCCGGACAAGGTATTGCTCAATCAAATCCTTTGATTACTGCGGATAAAGTCATCTACTATTGTTTAACATATTCACGCGTCGCATGTATGTTCACATTATGTACGCGTAGAGATAATTAAACAAAATTGTGGTTACAGAGGTATCAGTGAGTCACTGGGCTACATTCAGGCAAACAGCAGTAAATTTATGGGTGACCCTGCGGCACGATATTATCGCGCTAGCCGTCTTTTTAAATGGATTGCTTATTTTTAAAACAATCTATGGCATGTCGGTCAATCTGCTCGATATCTTCCATATCCAGGCGTTTTCGGAACTTGATCTCTCCTTGCTGGCCAATGCGCCGCTGTTTATGCTCGGCGTCTTTCTTGTTCTGAACTCGATCGGCTTGTTATTTCGGGCAAAACTGGCATGGGCAATCAGTATTATTTTGTTGTTAATAACACTGATTTACACCCTTCATTTTTATCCCTGGCTGAAATTCAGCATCGGTTTTTGCATCTTTACGCTGGTAATTTTACTGGTGCTGCGCAAAGACTTCTCACACAGTAGTGCCGCAGCCGGGACAATTTTTGCTTTTATTAGTTTTACGACGTTACTGTTTTACTCCACCTACGGCGCGCTGTATTTAAGTGAGGGTTTCAATCCACGAATAGAGAGCCTGATGACTGCCTTCTATTTTTCGATAGAAACGATGTCAACCGTGGGCTATGGCGATATCGTCCCCGTTTCTGAATCGGCACGCCTGTTTACTATTTCCGTCATTATTTCTGGCATTACCGTTTTCGCCACCTCCATGACCTCTATTTTTGGTCCCCTTATCCGAGGAGGATTCAATAAACTTGTGAAAGGAAACAAGCATACGATGAATCGTAAAGATCACTTTATTGTTTGCGGTCACTCCATTCTGGCAATCAACACGATTCTACAACTGAATCAACGCGGACAAAACGTAACTGTTATCAGTAACTTGCCAGAAGATGACATCAAACAACTTGAGCAACGCTTAGGCGACAATGCTGATGTTATTCCCGGTGACAGCAATGACAGTTCGGTATTAAAGAAAGCGGGAATCGATCACTGTCGAGCTATTCTGGCACTCAGTGATAACGATGCAGATAACGCTTTTGTCGTCCTGTCAGCCAAAGATATGAGCAAAGATGTCAAAACGGTGCTTGCGGTCAGTGATAGCAAAAACCTGAACAAAATTAAAATGGTACATCCGGATATCATTCTTTCGCCGCAGCTTTTTGGCAGCGAAATTCTGGCGCGGGTTTTAAATGGTGAAGAGATTAATAATGATATGCTCGTCTCAATGTTGCTGAACTCCGGGCATGGTATTTTCAGCGATGACGATGAAACGAAAACTGGCAGTAATGAATCGGCGCAAAAATAGATTATAAAGGCTGAAGGCAAACTTATCGGGCACCGCGATGGTGCCCGGAACATTCAGATATTGTAGATCGCAAACAATAACGAGTTACGCTGTTTGTTTAGAATGCACTTCCTGATGCTGTGGATACGCATATTTCGGCGAGACTGCCCCTCAAGCCAACGCGATTTACGCCGGCTAGCCTGACGCTGCATACGCCAGCGTCCCACTTCCGTTCTACTCCGCTTCATGTTAACTACTCTATGCAATAACAGAGCGGTCATTATACCCTCGCCCCCGACGCTGACCAGTGCTTTTCCCGCGTTTTTATTTGCCAGATGAATCCATATGCGTAAACTCATAACAATGCGCTTTCAAAAGGATTTCTAATCTATGACAACCGTTTATACGTTGGTGAGTTGGTTGGCCATTCTGGGATACTGGTTGCTCATTGCAGGCGTAACATTACGCATTCTGATGAAACGACGTGCAGTTCCCTCCGCCATGGCCTGGCTGTTGATCATTTATATTCTGCCGCTGGTCGGAATTATTGCCTATCTTGCAGTCGGCGAACTCCACTTAGGTAAACGCCGTGCCGAACGCGCCAGAGCGATGTGGCCTTCTACCGCTAAATGGCTTAACGATCTTAAAGCCTGTAAACATATCTTCGCGGAAGAAAACAGCAGTGTCGCCGGGCCGTTATTCAAGCTCTGCGAGCGTCGTCAGGGGATCGCCGGGGTCAAAGGAAATCAGCTACAACTGATGACCGAATCTGATGATGTAATGCAGGCGTTAATCCGCGACATCCAGCTCGCCCGGCATAATATTGAGATGGTGTTTTATATCTGGCAACCCGGCGGTATGGCGGATCAGGTAGCTGAGTCATTGATGGCAGCAGCCCGACGCGGTATTCATTGCCGACTGATGCTCGATTCCGCCGGTAGCGTCGCGTTCTTCCGCAGTCCGTGGCCAGAACTGATGCGTAATGCCGGTATCGAAGTGGTCGAGTCCCTAAAAGTTAATCTGATGCGCGTATTTTTACGCCGTATGGATCTGCGCCAGCACCGCAAGATGATCATGATCGATAACTACATTGCCTATACCGGCAGCATGAACATGGTCGATCCGCGCTTCTTCAAACAGGATGCAGGTGTAGGACAATGGATTGACCTGATGGCGCGTATGGAAGGTCCTATTGCTACCGCAATGGGGATTATTTATTCCTGTGACTGGGAGATTGAAACTGGAAAACGCATTCTGCCACCACCGCCAGACGTCAATATTATGCCGTTTGAGCAGGCCAGCGGCCATACGATCCATACCATTGCTTCTGGCCCCGGTTTCCCGGAAGACCTGATTCACCAGGCCCTGCTCACCGCTGCATATTCGGCGCGCGAATATTTAATTATGACGACGCCCTACTTCGTGCCCAGCGATGATTTGCTTCACGCTATTTGCACGGCAGCGCAACGTGGTGTTGATGTCAGTATTATCCTGCCACGTAAAAATGACTCAATGCTGGTTGGCTGGGCCAGCCGCGCGTTCTTTACTGAACTACTGGCTGCAGGGGTTAAAATTTATCAGTTTGAAGGCGGATTACTGCATACCAAGAGCGTGCTGGTCGATGGCGAGTTAAGTCTGGTGGGCACCGTTAACCTCGATATGCGTAGTCTTTGGCTGAACTTTGAAATCACGCTGGCGATCGACGATAAAGGTTTTGGTGCTGACCTCGCCGCCGTTCAGGACGATTATATTTCGCGTTCACGTTTACTTGATGCGCGATTGTGGGCGAAACGACCACTCTGGCAGCGCGTTGCCGAGCGACTGTTTTACTTCTTCAGCCCGTTGCTGTAAAACGTGGCCAACAGATGTTAAACGGGTAGTGACTATGGATATGGATTTAAACAATCGCCTGACCGAAGATGAAACACTTGAACAGGCCTATGATATTTTTCTCGAACTGGCCGCAGATAATCTCGATCCGGCTGATGTTCTGCTGTTCAATCTTCAGTTTGAAGAGCGCGGCGGTGCGGAGTTATTCGACCCGGCAGAAGACTGGCAGGAGCATGTTGATTTCGACTTGAACCCGGACTTTTTTGCCGAAGTGGTGATTGGCCTGGCGGACAGTGAAGATGGTGAAATTAACGATATTTTCGCCCGTATCCTGTTATGCCGCGAAAAAGATCACAAACTTTGCCATATTATCTGGCGAGAATAAATAATCGCTTTTGGCGTGATAAAGGGCTGACAGTTGTCAGCCCTTTTTGTTTTAAAGCGGATCGACTTTCAGGCAAGAAACGGCATGTCTGAAACTCCCCTCCAGCACAGGTCGCGTTTTGGCACACTCAGGACCGGCAATCGGGCAGCGGGTACGGAAAACACAACCAGAAGGCGGGTTGATCGGCGACGGTAATTCCCCTTCCAGTAACTGAATAGATTTATTCTTTTCCAGATCCGGGTCAGGAATGGGCACTGCCGACATCAATGCTTTGGTATAAGGATGCAGCGGATTATGGTAGACCTCATCATACGTCCCCAGTTCTACCGCATGTCCGAGATACATCACCAGCACGCGATCGGAAATGTGTTTTACCACTGCCAGATCGTGGGCGATAAAGATTAATGACAATCCCATCTCACGTTGCAACTGCTGGAGCAGGTTGACTACCTGCGCCTGAATTGACACATCCAGCGCCGACACCGGCTCATCGCAGATAATCAGCTTCGGTTCAAGAATAAGTGCACGAGCAATCCCAATACGCTGACACTGCCCGCCGGAGAACTCATGCGGATAGCGGTTAATCAGATTGGGTAGCAAGCCAACTTTCATCATCATCGCCTTCACGCGCTCACGAATTTCCTGACGTGACATTTTCGGATGATAGGTGCGCAGCGGTTCTGCGATGATCTCGCCGATGGTCATACGTGGATTCAGCGACGCCAGCGGATCCTGAAAAATCATCTGGATATCACTACGAACGGCACGCCATTCATCGGGCTTCATCCCCAACAACTCTTTGCCTAACCAGGCAACACGACCGTCAGTAGCCTTGACCAAACCGATGATGGCACGAGCAAAGGTGGACTTACCGCATCCCGATTCCCCTACCACACCTAATGTTTCCCCTTCATACAGGCGAAGCGTGACACCATCGACCGCTTTCAGCGTTTTTGCCGGTTGCCAGAACCACTGTTTGCCATCTTTGATCTCAAAGTGCACTTTCAGGTCAGCGATTTCGAGGAGGACTTTTCTTCCTTCGGTTACAGCATTCATAACAGCTCCTCCACCGGTTTAAAGCAGGCACGCAGGCGACCAGGCGTAAACTCTTCCAGCGGCGGCGCACTACTACAAATCTCCATCGCATACGGACAACGTGGCTGGAACGGGCAACCTTTCGGTAAACGTAGCAGGTTTGGCGGATTACCCGGGATGGTCAACATGGTTTCACCTTCCGCATCAAGGCGCGGCACCGCATTCAGCAAACCGATAGAATAAGGATGAACGGGTTGATAAAAGACATCGCGCGCATTGCCATATTCCATCGTGCGCCCGGCGTACATCACCAGCACTTTGTCACAGATCCCCGCCACGACACCAAGATCGTGAGTGATCATAATGATGGCGGTATTAAATTCCCGCTTCAGTTCATTCAATAGCGTCATGATCTGCGCCTGTACGGTCACGTCCAGCGCGGTTGTCGGCTCATCGGCAATCAGCAGTTTAGGCCGACACAGCAACGCCATCGCAATCATGACGCGCTGACGCATCCCACCAGAAAATTCATGCGGGAACATCTTCATGCGCTTACGCGCTTCTGGCATTTTTACTGCATCAAGCATCCGCACCGACTCTTCAAACGCTTCAGCCTTGCTCATGCTTTTATGTAGCATCAGCACTTCCATCAACTGTTCACCGACGCGCATATAAGGATTTAATGAGGTCATCGGATCCTGAAAAATCATCGAGATTTGTTCAGCGCGCAGTTTGTTGAGTTCTCGCTCTGGAAGATTGAGGATTTCTCGCCCATTGAACGTTGCCGAGCCGCCAATATGTCCGTTGGCAGCCAGCAGCCCCATTAAGGCAAACGCGGTTTGCGATTTACCCGAGCCAGATTCACCAACGATACCCAGAGTTTCCCCGGCACGCAGGGAAAAATTCAAATCATTGACCGCCGTGACGTCGCCATCCGGGGTACTAAAGGTGACACGCAAATCTTTCACGTTCAGCAGTGCGTCAGCCTGTTGTTGTGCGAGCGGCACAGTTGCAGTTTCAATTACGCTCATGGCTGCACTCCTTAACGATCTTTCGGGTCGAGGGCATCACGCAAGCCATCGCCGATAAAGTTGAAACAAAACAGCGTCACCACGAGGAATCCCGCAGGGAACAGCAGTAACCACGGAGAGACCTCCATTGAGTTCGCGCCATCACTCAGCAATGCGCCCCAGCTGCTTAACGGCTCTTGTGTACCCAGCCCCAGGAAGCTTAAAAAGGATTCAAAGAGGATCATGCTGGGCACCAGTAGCGATGCGTAGACCACCACCACGCCGAGCACGTTGGGCACAATATGGCGAATTACAATGCCGGGCGTAGATACACCGCCAACTTGTGCCGCCTCAATAAACTCTTTGCGCTTCAGACTCAGGGTTTGCCCACGCACAATACGCGCCATATCCAGCCAAGAAACCATGCCAATCGCCACGAAAATCAGCAGGATGTTTTGGCCGAAAAAGGTCACCAGCAAAATGACGAAGAACATGAATGGGAAGGAGTTGAGGATTTCCAGCAGACGCATCATTACCGAATCCACTTTGCCGCCAAGATAACCGGAAAGTGAACCATAAAGTGTACCTACGACCACTGCCACCAGCGCCGCAGCGACACCGACCATGAGTGAGATTCGTCCGCCAATCGCAACGCGCACCAGCAGGTCGCGACCAGATGAGTCAGTACCGAAGTAGTGACCAGATTCCATATCCGGGGCGCTGGACATCATTGCCCAGTCGGTATCATCATAGGCAAATTGCGAAAGCATCGGTGCCAGGATAACAAACAGCGCAATCAGCACCAGTACAATCAGACTGGCGACCGCCGCACGGTTATGCATAAAACGTCGGCGTGCGTCCTGCCACAAGCTGCGCCCTTCGACCTCCAGCTTTTCACTGAAATTTTCCAGCGTCTCGCTGTTTTTCTTACTTAACATCATCGCGAGCTCCAGTATCAGTAACGGATTTTCGGGTCGATAACCGCATATAGCACATCGACAATGGCATTAAACAAAATGGTTAATGCACCAACCAGAATGGTCAGGCTTAATACCAATGAATAGTCACGGTTCAACGCACCATTCACAAACAATTGCCCGATCCCTGGTAAACCATAAATGGTTTCGATAACCATAGAACCGGTAATAATGCCGACAAATGCGGGACCCATATATGAGAGTACGGGTAACAGAGCGGGTTTTAATGCGTGGCGAAGGATGATCCTGCGCATAGGTAAACCTTTCGCGCGGGCAGTACGAATAAAGTTGGAATGTAAAACTTCAATCATCGAACCACGGGTAATACGCGCAATACTGGCGATATAGGCAAGAGACAACGCCACCATCGGCAGTATCATGAATTTCAGCGCCCCGCCATTCCAGCCACCGCCTGGTAGCCAATGCAATATGATCGCAAATATCATGACTAATAACGGCGCAACCACAAAACTGGGGATAACTACCCCGGTCATTGCCAGCCCCATCACGGTATAGTCCCATTTGGTGTTTTGTTTTAATGCGGCAATAACGCCAGCACTAACACCCAGCACTACCGCAAGTATAAACGCGGCTGCCCCCAATTTTGCAGAAACAGGGAAGCTGGATGCGACCAGGTCATTGACCGAATAATCTTTATATTTAAAAGACGGACCGAAATCACCATGCGCCAGTTGTTTCAGGTAGCTGAAATACTGTGTCATGATCGGATCATTAAGATGATATTTCGCTTCGATATTGGCCATCACTTCTGGCGGTAATGTACGTTCGCCGGTAAAAGGACTTCCCGGCGCAAGGCGCATCATAAAGAACGAAATAGTAATAAGAATAAATAGCGTCGGAATCGCTTCCAGACAGCGACGTAGAATAAATTTTAACATTGCCCTACCTTCTGGCCTGTGCCTTCTGTAATGCGATAAAAATCAGACACCGTGGAGCAAGTTCCCCTGCCCCACGTATTGCCATTAGTGCTTCACAATGTACATATTTCTGGTGTAGGTATTATCCAGCGGATCTTTGCCGGTATAACCCCCAACCCACGGTTTCACCAGACGCGCGTTCACGTAGTAATAAACCGGAACAATGGCCGAATCTTTATCCAGCTGCTGTTCTGCTTTGGTGTACAGTGCAGTGCGTTGCGCCTCGTCAGTCGCTTTCAGCGTTTCCGCCATAATACTGTCAAAGGCCGGGCTCTTATAATGCGCGGTATTCATCGAACTGTTCGACAGCATGGTGTTCAGGAAGGAAGTTGGTTCGTTGTAGTCAGCACACCAGCCTGCACGAGCCACATCAAAAGTTCCCTGGTGACGGGTATCGAGGAAGGTTTTCCACTCCTGGTTAACCAGTTTGACGTTTACACCAATGTTTTTCTTCCACAGTGAAGAGGCGGCAATCGCCAGCTTTTTATGCAGATCGGACGTGTTATATAGCAGGTTAATGGTCAACGGTTTGTCTGCGGTATAGCCCGCTTCAGCCAGCAATTTTTTCGCTTCTTCGTTACGTTTTTCCTGGCTCCAGCCAAACCATTCCGGCTGAGTTAATTTTGCACCATCTGTGTAAGGAGGAGTGTAACCATAGGCTGGCATATCGCCCTGTGCTTTCACTTTATTAACAATAATATCGCGATCCATACCCAGTTTCAGTGCGGTACGCACACGCACGTCGTTGAATGGCGGTTTCTGGTTGTTAATTTCGTAATAGTAGGTGCACAGATACGGATCGACGTGAACTTCGTTCGGGATCTCTTTTTTCAGCTTCTGGAACAGCTCGATCGGCATGTTGTTATAGGTCATATCAATTTCGCCGCTACGATAGCGGTTAACATCGGTGACTTCAGAAGCAATAGGCAAATAGGTGACCTGGTTAATGACGGTTTTCGCGTTGTTCCAGTAGGTCGGGCTGCGTTCAAGAACGATACGTTCGTTAACGACCCAATCTTTTAAGGTATAGGCGCCATTGGTGACAATATTTCCTGGCTGGGTCCATTTCTCGCCGAATTTCTCAATAGCGGCTTTTGGCACCGGAGAAGTCGATGGGTGAACCAGTAATTTATAGAAATACGGAACAGGCTCACTTAATGAGACTTCTAAAGTGTGGTCATCGACGGCTTTCACGCCGAGATCGGTAATCGGTTTTTTTCCTTCGAGAATTTCATCAATACCGGCGATATGCCCATATTGTAGATAACTGGCATAGGGAGAAGCGGTGTTCGGATCAACAGAACGTTGCCAGCTGTATACAAAGTCCTGCGCAGTGACTGGCGTGCCGTCGGACCATTTCGCATCTTTACGCAGATGGAATGTCCAGACTTTGGCATCTTTATTATCCCAGGACTCCGCAACGCCAGGCGCCGGATGACCATCGAGATCGCTGACCAGCAAGCCTTCAAACAGGTCGCGACTGATATTAGACTCCGGAACCCCTTCAATTTTGTGCGGATCTAATGACTGAACTTCAGAACCATTGTTACGCACCAGCGTTTGGTTTTCTGCAAGCTGAACACCAGCGGGTACATCAGCCGCCAGCGCAACATTCCCTGCCATAAGCGCAGCCAGAACGCCTGCTGCTACTAAACTTCTCTTGGTGATGTTGGTCATTGTTTTTTGGACTCCCTCATTATAATTACTGGCTTTAACCAGCATGTGTAATCCCGGGTTGGGACCCTGGACAGATTCGGAGACTTTCTGCTGCCAGGTTGATATATCGTTACGCTTTGCTATCACCGACTTTATTTATTCTGGTGATTCGAACGACCACCTTACGTCGGTTCCTACTGTGTCTCCCCTGTCGAGACACATTTATTCTTTAATGCAGCAATTTTTATTGTTAATTATTCTCATTACCAAAAAAATCGCCTGACGGTTGGCCGGAAAGTATCAAATGCGCTTCTTGCCCGCCAATACATTTTGCAAAATTGTTAAGTAATTCTCTTTTGCTGACCGCGCCAATATCTAAAGACCTCATCAGACTTCCAATAAAATCATTTAAAAACAATTATATAAAACCGCAGAAAGCAAGTCTGTTTTTCCTTGTTGCCGTCACGACAGAGAAATACACAATAATTTAACAACAGACCATTATTTAGCACATTCCTCTGCCAAACGCAGTGGAATTACTAATATCATTTCAATTATTCTTCAGCAAGACCCAGGATTATGATGTCGCGAAAATAACATGATGAGGAGGATGGCGGGGTAAGGATATTCTTATAACTAGCTGTAATATGAGGAAAAATATTTATCTATTTCGTTTGCTTTTGATAACTGCGCTGGGCAAAAGTAAAAATAATGACGAAAAAACGGAGCACCATGGCTCCGTTTCGTATGAAAGGAATTAATTGAGCAGACCAGGGAAAATCCCTTTGATTCCATTAACGATAAATTCAATCCCTAATGCCATCAGCAGCAACCCCATAATACGAGTAATCACGTTTATACCGGTCTGGCGCAGAACTCGCACCAGCCAGGGCGCCATGCGGAATAAGCCCCAGCAACATAAAGCAAACAATGCAATTGCCACAAAAAAGCCGAACAGATAACCAATGCTGTGATAACGCGTTCCCCAAACGATAGTTGAACTGATCGCCCCTGGCCCCGCCATCAAAGGCAATGCGAGCGGTACAACGCCGATGCTTTCTCGAATTGCGGTTTCTGATTTCTCTTGTTTGTTCTGTTTATCCTCACCAAGCTTACCGCTGATCATCGACATCGCAATTGTAACCACCAGTATGCCGCCCGCGATGCGGAACGAATCAATCGATATTCCAAAAAGTTGCAGAATCGTGTCGCCGAGAAAAAGCGAGATCCACAAGATAATCGCTACCGACAGGTTGGCAGTCAGATTTGTTTTGTTTCTCGCTGCCGCAGTCTGATAGCTGGTCATACTGATAAACACGGGGATAATCCCAACCGGGTTAACCAGCGCAAATAACCCGATGAAAAATTTAAAGTAAACGGGAAAATCAAAGAGTGTCTGAATCACGGTTAGCTCCGAAGCAAAAGCCGGATAATGTTAGCCATAAACAAAGGTAAAAAAATACGCGCTGACAATACGCCTTTTGGCAGCATTTTTCACCTCCTAACCGCTTAAAATTACTATCATTCATTATTGTTATCTAGTCGTGCAAAACATGCTAATGTAGCCAACAATAAATACTACAATTTATTAACTATTAGCTTTTATAGCTAAAAGCGGAGCTGAAAGGTGTCAGCTTTGCGGAATTTTGATCTGGATCACGTAATCAGTACCCAGAAGTGAGTAATCTTGCTTACGCCACCTGGAAGTGACGCATTAGAGATTAGTCTCTCTAATGTTTAAACTCTTTTAGTAAATCACAGTGAGTGTGAGCGCGAGTAAGCTTTTGATTTTCATAGGTTAAGCAAATCATCACCACACTGACTATACTCTCGTATTCGAGCAGATGATTTACTAAAAAAGTTTAACATTATCAGGAGAGCATTATGGCTGTTACTAATGTCGCTGAACTTAACGCACTCGTAGAGCGTGTAAAAAAAGCCCAGCGTGAATATGCCAGTTTCACTCAAGAGCAAGTTGATAAAATCTTCCGCGCCGCCGCTCTGGCTGCCGCAGATGCTCGAATCCCACTCGCGAAAATGGCCGTTGCCGAATCCGGCATGGGTATCGTCGAAGATAAAGTAATTAAAAACCACTTTGCTTCTGAATATATCTACAACGCCTATAAAGATGAAAAAACCTGCGGTGTTCTGTCTGAAGACGACACTTTCGGTACTATCACTATCGCTGAACCAATCGGTATTATCTGCGGTATCGTTCCAACGACTAACCCGACTTCAACGGCAATCTTCAAATCGCTGATCAGCCTGAAGACCCGCAACGCCATCATCTTCTCTCCGCATCCGCGTGCAAAAGATGCAACCAACAAAGCTGCTGATATCGTTCTGCAGGCTGCTATCGCTGCTGGTGCACCGAAAGATCTGATTGGCTGGATCGATCAACCTTCTGTTGAACTGTCCAACGCGCTGATGCACCACCCTGACATTAACCTGATTCTCGCGACCGGTGGTCCGGGCATGGTTAAAGCAGCATACAGCTCCGGTAAACCGGCAATCGGTGTAGGTGCTGGTAACACTCCGGTTGTTATCGATGAAACCGCAGATATCAAACGTGCAGTTGCATCCGTACTGATGTCCAAAACCTTCGACAACGGCGTAATCTGTGCTTCTGAACAGTCTGTTGTTGTTGTTGACTCTGTTTATGACGCTGTACGTGAACGTTTCGCTACCCACGGCGGTTACATGCTGCAGGGTAAAGAGCTGAAAGCCGTTCAGGACGTTATCCTGAAAAACGGCGCACTGAACGCAGCTATCGTTGGTCAACCGGCTTATAAAATTGCTGAACTGGCGGGCTTCTCTGTACCAGAAAACACTAAGATTCTGATCGGTGAAGTGACCGTTGTTGATGAAAGCGAACCGTTCGCACATGAAAAACTGTCCCCGACTCTGGCAATGTACCGTGCAAAAGATTTCGAAGACGCGGTAGAGAAAGCAGAGAAACTGGTTGCCATGGGCGGTATCGGTCATACCTCTTGCCTGTACACCGACCAGGATAACCAACCGGCACGCGTTGCCTACTTCGGTCAGAAAATGAAAACTGCCCGTATCCTGATCAACACCCCGGCTTCTCAGGGTGGTATCGGTGACCTGTATAACTTCAAACTCGCACCTTCCCTGACTCTGGGTTGTGGTTCCTGGGGTGGTAACTCCATCTCTGAAAACGTTGGTCCAAAACACTTGATCAACAAGAAAACCGTTGCTAAGCGAGCTGAAAACATGTTGTGGCACAAACTTCCGAAATCTATCTACTTCCGCCGTGGCTCACTGCCAATCGCGCTGGATGAAGTGATTACTGATGGCCACAAACGTGCGCTCATCGTGACTGACCGCTTCCTGTTCAACAACGGTTATGCTGACCAGATTACTTCTGTACTGAAAGCTGCCGGCGTTGAAACTGAAGTCTTCTTTGAAGTTGAAGCTGACCCGACACTGAGCATCGTTCGTAAAGGTGCCGAACTGGCGAACTCCTTCAAGCCAGACGTGATCATCGCGCTGGGTGGTGGTTCCCCGATGGACGCCGCGAAAATCATGTGGGTTATGTACGAACATCCAGAAACTCACTTCGAAGAACTGGCGCTGCGCTTTATGGATATCCGTAAACGCATCTACAAGTTCCCGAAAATGGGCGTGAAAGCGAAAATGATCGCCGTCACCACCACTTCCGGTACAGGTTCTGAAGTGACTCCGTTTGCGGTTGTAACCGACGACGCAACAGGTCAGAAATATCCGCTGGCAGACTATGCACTGACCCCGGATATGGCGATTGTTGACGCCAACCTGGTTATGGATATGCCGAAGTCTCTGTGTGCTTTCGGTGGTCTGGACGCAGTCACTCACGCCATGGAAGCTTATGTTTCTGTACTGGCATCTGAGTTCTCTGACGGTCAGGCTCTGCAGGCGCTGAAACTGCTCAAAGAATATCTGCCAGCGTCTTACCACGAAGGGGCTAAAAACCCGGTAGCGCGTGAACGTGTTCACAGTGCGGCAACTATCGCGGGTATCGCGTTTGCGAACGCCTTCCTGGGGGTATGTCACTCAATGGCGCACAAACTGGGTTCCCAGTTCCATATTCCGCACGGTCTGGCCAACGCCCTGCTGATTTGTAACGTTATCCGCTACAACGCGAATGACAACCCGACCAAGCAGACTGCATTCAGCCAGTACGATCGTCCGCAGGCTCGTCGTCGTTATGCTGAAATCGCAGACCATCTGGGTCTGAGCGCACCGGGTGACCGTACTGCTGCGAAGATCGAGAAACTGCTGGCATGGCTGGAAACGCTGAAAGCAGAACTGGGTATTCCGAAATCTATCCGTGAGGCTGGCGTTCAGGAAGCTGACTTCCTGGCGAACGTAGATAAACTGTCTGAAGACGCATTCGATGACCAGTGCACTGGCGCTAACCCGCGTTACCCGCTGATCTCCGAGCTGAAACAGATTCTGCTGGATACCTACTATGGTCGTGATTACGTAGAAGGAGCACCGGCGGCAGCAAAGGAAGCAGCTCCAGCTAAAGCAGAGAAAAAAGCGAAGAAATCCGCTTAATCAGTAACTCTGTACATCCTCATAAACGGTCCCTTTTGGGGCCGTTTTTTTGTTTTCGCCACACGCTATGCAAAGTCAAATAACCCAACAGCATTAGTATTCTCATATATATACTGTTATCTAATGCGCACAAACCGCGATAACCTGAAAATGACTCAACATCGTAGATGACGAAGCACTAAATCGTTCTGTTACGTTTTTAGCGATGGTTAGGAGTAGAGAAAGGATTATGACTCGGAAGAAGTTAGTAAAACGAACTGACAGGATAAAAGCCTCGATTCATCCTGTCAGTAAAGAAAATCTTATTAATCGTGTTGATGTCTTTCTTGAATAGCCGTCAAAGAACCGACTTCTAACGCTTCTTTATAGTGTTTACGACAAACCGAGACATAACGCTCATTACCACCAATAACTACCTGTTCGCCTTCGTTATAAGGCCTACCCTCTTGATCAAGACGTAGCACCATGCTTGCTTTACGACCACAAAAGCAGATAGTTTTTAATTCGACCAGTTTGTCTGACCATGCCAGTAAGTATTGACTGCCGGTAAATAATTCACCGCGAAAATCTGTACGTAAACCATAACAAAGAACGGGTATATCGAGTTGATCGACAACCTCCGATAATTCATATACTTGTTGTCTGGTTAAAAACTGGCATTCATCAACCAGTACACAATGAATTGCCTGTTGTTCATGTTCCGCACGAATCTCATCAAATAATGATGAATTTTGGTTAAATAATTTTGCCGGTGATGACAAACCTATACGCGAGCTGACTTTCCCTGCCCCGAAACGATCGTCAATTTCCGCCGTATATACGACGGTCCGCATACCGCGTTCCTGGTAATTGTATGAAGATTGCAACAATGCCGTAGACTTACCCGCGTTCATTGCGGAATAGTAGAAATATAGCTGTGCCATCAGCCACAGGCCCTCAATGATATGAAATAAAGTTGGCTGAAGTTTATCATAATTCGCCAGTTTTACAGCCCAACAGTACACGCAGAAGAGCGTATATACATCATTCCTTAAGAAGGATGACATAATCCTTCAGAGCTATCATTGCGTCTGTTTTTGCTTGTTATAACTGCGTAAATGACTCCTGGTAACTATTCACAATCTTTAACTTGTTGCACAAGTAATAACCCTCTGTTGACCTCCAGGATACGGCAATACGAAGTCCCTGCACTTATTGCGACTGTTCTTCTTTTCATCATTCTCTTAATAGAGGATTTTTCGTAAACATGACTAATACCGAAGAGTAAAAGACGTCAGCGCGTGTTAATCCCTACATAAAATGTGACATGAATCAGGAAGTTTTAACCTTAGGTGATGCGAAATCATCGGTGCAAATAGGGCTATATGCCGCATCTTTTCTGGCTAATTTTATGAAAAGATATTTATTGGCGGCACAAAATAAAGAACAATTTTGAATTCCTTACATTCCTGGCTATTGCACAACTGAATTTAAGGCTCTATTATTACCTCAACAAACCACCCCAATATAAGTTTGAGATTACTACAATGAGCGAAGCACTTAAAATTCTGAACAACATCCGTACTCTTCGTGCGCAAGCAAGAGAATGTACACTTGAAACGCTGGAAGAAATGCTGGAAAAATTAGAAGTAGTTGTTAACGAGCGTCGCGAAGAAGAAAGTGCGGCTGCTGCTGAAGTTGAAGAACGCACTCGTAAACTGCAACAATATCGTGAAATGCTGATCGCTGACGGTATTGACCCGAACGAACTGCTGAATAGCATGGCGGCTGTTAAATCCGGCACCAAAGCTAAACGCGCACAGCGTCCAGCTAAATATAGCTACGTTGACGAGAACGGCGAAACCAAAACCTGGACTGGCCAGGGTCGTACTCCGGCTGTAATCAAAAAAGCAATGGATGAGCAAGGTAAATCCCTCGACGATTTCCTGATCAAGTAATAATCTTTTTTAGATTACGCTCGCTTAAAATCCCGCCATTGGCGGGATTTTTTATTGTCCGTTTTAAGACTATCCAATAAGAATAAGCTATAAAAAAACGGCATTGATAACTCAATGCCGTTTCGTAGAAAACACCGCTATTGGTGTTACTTCTTAATGCCCATCTCTTCTTCAAGCCAGGCTTTAAATTCAGCACCCAGCGAGTTGTGACGAATACCGTATTCAACGAAAGCCTGCATGTAACCTAATTTATTACCGCAGTCATGGCTCTTCCCTTTCATGTGATAGGCTTCAACCGTTTCTTTTTCGATCAGCATATCAATAGCATCGGTAAGTTGAATTTCATCGCCTGCTCCCGGAGGAGTTTTTGCCAGCAGCGGCCAAATATCGGCGCTAAGTACGTAACGACCAACAATAGCGAGATTGGACGGTGCAACATCTGCTTTCGGTTTTTCTACTACACCGACCATAGGCACACTTTCACCCGGCGCTAAATCCACGCCTTTGCAATCCACAACACCATATGCAGTCACATCAGCAACAGGCTCAACCATGATCTGGCTATGGCCAGTTTCATCAAAGCGGCGGATCATCTCTGCGAGGTTATCCTGCGACAAATCGGATTCATATTCATCCAGAATAACATCAGGCAAAATAACAGCCACAGGTTCATCACCAACTACCGGGTGAGCACACAATACTGCGTGCCCTAAACCTTTCGCCAGCCCCTGACGAACTTGCATAATAGTTACGTGCGGAGGGCAAATAGACTGCACTTCATCAAGCAGCTGGCGTTTTACACGTTTTTCCAGCATTGCTTCCAGTTCAAAACTGGTATCAAAGTGGTTTTCAATAGAGTTTTTCGATGAGTGAGTAACCAGCACAATTTCAGTAATACCAGCCGCAATACATTCATTCACGACGTATTGAATTAATGGCTTATCGACAAGCGGTAGCATCTCTTTCGGGATAGCTTTCGTCGCCGGCAACATCCTGGTTCCTAATCCCGCTACGGGGATAACGGCTTTTTTGACTTTCGTGTTAATGGCAGCCATTTAAATTCTCCTGGACTGTTCGTGTATTGAACGTGTTCATATTTCTGTATCACATCCCAGTATATCAGTACCCTGGCGACGCCTGGTTCCGAAAAGGAAGCGAGTTAACATAATTAAGACAATTACTTATACGAATGGCGACGATAGTACCACCAGCCGACATTAGCGGGTAATGCAATTTTATCCCAAATTATCGTTTGCTCAATTCGCAGACAACATCAAGCGTAGCCTTCCACCAGCGCCCCAAATTTGGCATTGCCAGGCATCACATCTCTGACTCAATTGATTCAAATAAGTGTTGCCTAATGTTCCTAACGGAACGCCATTACTGATTTGAATCTGGTGTTCACCCGCATTCAACGTCGCATTCAAGCCTGCGGATACCAGAATGAGATTTTTTAATTCACGATGATAATAGCCGACTAATAGAGGAAATTGACCGGGCAGATTGGCCTGGCGTAGTAAATGGTTTACCTGCTTCAATAACGCGCCTAACTCAGGCAAAGGTTGATTCTGGTGCGCAAGCTGTTCTTGTAATAAGCCATTAAACAACGCACGTAATAACAAGGCGGCAAGGACGCCATTATGTCCAGCACGGGTTACATCAAGGCAATAAAAAGCCAGATCGTTTTCCGAAAGTGCTGCAATATCAAGTACCAGACCAGGTTTATCAACAGCAACGAGTTGGCGATAATTAACCCGGCAATGGGAAATCTCCTGCTGAACCGGTGGTTGTAATTCTTGCAATAATTTCGCGGCAGCTGTCGGATTATCGACCATTGCATCCCAATCGCGAAAAAGTCTTTCTTCTTCCTCAACCCTGGAGTTAAACATGCTGGGATACAGGCAAGCAAAAACCATCTCACGCAAGCGATTAAGGTCTTTAACTGGTTTCAGCAAAACATCTTCCACACCCAGCCGTAATGCTTTCGCAATATCTGCCATATTTTCCGTAGCAGAAATCACCAGAACCGGGGTTTGGTCTCCCCGGTTGCGTATATGTTCCAGCAGTTTTAAGCCATTCATTCTTGGCATTGCAATATCACATATCATCAGATCGGGTGTAAAACCGCCCAGTAGCTCAAGGGCATCCACCCCATCAGCCGCCAGTACTGTCGTTGCTCCCAATGAGGAAAACCATGAATCCAGAAGCGAGCGAAAGACTGGCTCATCTTCAACTATGAGAATCTGTTTTCCGACCAATGGCTGCGTCATGTTCTCTCCCCTGACTGGCTTTATTCAATAGTGACATGCTATTGCCATCAGTGCCTGTCAGAATTAACTTAAGTGTAGATAAAAAATCAGGTCAAAACGTTGGTTCGAACCAGCGGTAAAAGTTCATCCATTTTCTTCTCTACCGCTAATTGTCCTGCCGCAATGGCAGCATTTGCACGATGAAAATCCAGAGTGGATATCTGCGGGCATAAAGGTTGAATCAGAATATCAGGCGGATCCCCAGCCATACGGTTTCGTTTAAGACGGTTTTCCAGCACCTGGATAGACGTGGTCATAATCTCTGTTGCGGTTGGCGCAGTCACTGCCCGACGTGCCGTTATACTGCTTAATCGTTCTTTCAAACGCGCATGCCACGGGAGAGGATCGTCGTTCTCGCCATTATCTTCACTGACATTAAATGAAAGGAGATCTTGTTGCATTAAATGAGCATCGTGCTGCAGATCGACCGCAATCACAATATCAGCGCCCATCGCACGCGTGAGGGAAATAGGAATCGGATTAACAACTGCGCCATCAACCAGCCAATAGCCGTTATGAGCGACCGGCGCCATTAGGCCGGGGATGCTGCATGATGCACGAATAGCAAGATGGAGGTCGCCTTCGGTAAACCAGAGTTCTCGCCCCGTGCTTAAATTAGTGGCAACCGCAGCGAAACGGCGTGAACAATTTTCGATCTCTGTTTCCGGCATTATTTCGCGGTACTGGTTGAACACACGCTCACCGCGCAACAATCCACCACGCTGCCAGGAAAGATCCATCAGCCGTAAAACATCCCAATAGCTAAAAGAGGTAACCCACTGTTCAAGCGCGGTCAGGCGATCACATGCAAAAGCAGCGCCCACCAGCGAACCGATTGAACATCCAGCGACGATATCTATTTCAATGCCCATTTTTTTAAGCGCGTTAATGACGCCAATATGCGACCATCCTCGCGCCGCGCCAGATCCTAGCGCCAGCCCTATTTTTATCTTTCTCATTGTTCCTGAAGGCTTCCCCTGGAATGCAGCCGTAGCCACATCGCTACTGCTCGGTTAACATAGTGCTACGCAGGCGATTAATACGCCGTTATTGTTTCCAGGGAGATTATTTGTGTCTGAGCTTTGTCCCTGTGGTAGTGCTGTCGAGTATAGCCTATGTTGCCACCGTTATGTGTCTGGTGAAAAGGTCGCACCTGATCCAGAACATCTCATGCGTTCGCGTTACTGCGCTTTTGTGATGCAGGACGCAGATTATTTAATTAAGACCTGGCATCCGTCCTGTGGCGCAGCGGCGTTACGTGCCGAATTGATTGCCGGATTTGCGCATACCGAATGGTTAGGGCTGACCGTATTTGAGCGTTCATATCACGAAGGAGATAACGTAGGTTATGTTAGCTTCGTCGCCCGATTTGCCGAACAGGGTAAAACAGGAGCGATAATTGAACGTTCGCGATTTTTGAAAGAAAACGGTCAGTGGTACTATATTGACGGTACACGTCCACAGTTTGGCCGCAACGATCCCTGCCCTTGTGGTTCAGGTAAAAAATTTAAAAAGTGCTGCGGCCAATAATGGTTGACGGTACGGTTTAGCAAACACTCTCAACAAGGTTTTTCCAGCAATGCACTCACTCCAACGAAAAGTTCTGCGTACTATTTGTCCGGATCAAAAAGGTCTGATCGCGCGCATTACTAATATTTGCTACAAGCACGAGTTAAATATCGTGCAGAACAATGAATTTGTTGATCATCGTACCGGACGCTTTTTTATGCGCACGGAACTGGAAGGCATTTTTAATGATTCGACCCTGCTGGCGGATCTCGATAGCGCATTGCCGGAAGGCTCTGTGCGCGAACTAAATCCCGCCGGTCGTCGCCGGATAGTCATTCTGGTCACTAAAGAAGCGCATTGCCTTGGCGATCTGCTGATGAAAGCCAATTACGGTGGACTGGATGTGGAAATCGCGGCAGTCATCGGCAACCACGATACCTTGCGTTCGCTGGTTGAACGTTTTGATATTCCATTTGAACTGGTCAGCCATGAAGGATTAAGTCGCAACGAGCACGATCAAAAGATGGCAGATGCCATTGATGCTTATCAGCCTGATTACGTTGTGCTGGCGAAGTATATGCGCGTATTAACGCCGGAATTTGTGGCGCGCTTCCCGAATAAAATTATCAATATTCACCACTCATTCCTGCCGGCGTTTATTGGGGCACGTCCGTATCATCAGGCCTATGAACGCGGCGTGAAGATAATTGGCGCAACGGCACACTATGTAAATGACAATCTGGATGAAGGTCCAATCATTATGCAGGACGTTATTCATGTGGATCACACTTATACAGCCGAAGATATGATGCGTGCAGGTCGTGACGTCGAGAAAAACGTATTAAGCCGCGCCCTTTACCAGGTTTTGGCGCAACGTGTGTTTGTTTACGGTAACCGGACGATTATTCTTTAATCGCCAGCAAAAAGAACTGGTTGCCTTTAATCCGTTACGGATGAAAATTACGCAACCAGTTCATTTTTCTCAACGTAACGCTTTACAGCGGCGTGTCATTTGGTATGATGCGCCCCGCTTCCCAATGAGGGAGCAGGCCAGTAAAAAGCATTACCCCGTGGTGGGGTTCCCGAGCGGCCAAAGGGAGCAGACTGTAAATCTGCCGTCATCGACTTCGAAGGTTCGAATCCTTCCCCCACCACCATCTTGAGCATTACCTACAATTTGATTTTCCCCTGGTGGGGTTCCCGAGCGGCCAAAGGGAGCAGACTGTAAATCTGCCGTCATCGACTTCGAAGGTTCGAATCCTTCCCCCACCACCATTACTTCCTGAATAACACCTGAATTACCTAACGACTCCGTCAGTAAATCATTCTGCCCATAGGGGAAGGATGAGAAGCTTCGACTAAGGTTCGACTCGAGCGTCAGCGAGAGAGCGTTGCCGCAGGCAACGACCCGAAGGGTGAGGAGCTTTAGCTCCGAATAATCCTTCCCCCACCACCATCTCTTAATTCGTTTCTCACTCTATCGGTTTCTCCCCCATTTTCCGCAAAAACTGCTGCTGTAGCCTCAACAAATCCGCTAACGTTAACAACTGATAATCCAGCCCTTGCTGTGTGGCGATTTGCGCAATAATGCGGCTTAACGCTGGGTAATGACGATGGTGCCAGTGAGGAAACAGATGATGGGTAAGATGCAAATTAATCCCGCCCAGCCAGTAGCCAAACCATGCAGGTTGCGGTGCCTAGTCAAAGGTGGTGGCGAAGGTATGCGCCAGCCTGCCTCTTACCATTTTGCCCTCTTCCGGCGGTAACTGCGTATGCCCCTTTGCCCAGTGCGTTCCGATAATCAACATCACAAAGATCAGTGACGCCAGCAACTGGCTAAGCAGATACGTTAGCAGGATGGTCATAAAACCAAATTCAGACAGAAGCCAGGGAAGTATCAGGCACAGCACACAATGCGCCAGTTTTCCGGCTAAGAAATACCCCCAGCCAGCAAAGCCACGCTCAGCCAGATGACGCGTTACCGGCGTAAAGCCCGTACGATCGAGCCAGTCCACCACCCAGATATACCAGGGAAAGGTTAGCGCAGCGACCAGCGGCCAGTAGCGATGTTGCTGGCGCATAAAAGGTCGCCACCGTTGCCACGGAGTCTGGCGAAGAATGCCATTTTCTGCGGTATCTGGATCGTAAAATTCAATATTGGTAAAGCCGTGATGAAAGCGAACGTGGCGCACCCGCCAGCAATCCGGATCAAGCCCCATCGGGAACGCAACCCACCGGTTAAGCCAGGCATTGGCCTTTTTACCGCGCATAAACGCATCGTGCGAAGCGTCATGCACCACATTGACCGCTAATAGCATGGCGCAAAACATCATCGCCAGATACCACAATAAGTACAGTCCCCACTGACTTTGAGACAACGCCAGCGAATAACAGGATAGACCAGCAAAAATCAACACCACCATTTTGGCGAATGCCCATCCGTCGGCATACCGATGATCGCCTGATTTCGCCAGATAAACTTTCGTACCGTTTTGCAGTTGTTTCACCAGTTGCGGATCATCGGCAGGAAAAGTAATCAACCTGTCGGGATTAAACAGGTTCATAGTGTATCCTGAGCGATTTACGTCCCACCCCGATTACGAATAACACGCAATGAGCCAGCAAAATGCCCGCTAATCCCTTCCAGAGCAAAGTGCTCCATGAACACATATAAAGAATAAAATAGAGCAGTGACAACGTCACAGAACACCAAAGAATCATTCCCCAACGCAGCCCGTCGCTCATCCCCCCTAAGGCTACTGAACCTGCCACCAGCAACACAAATAATACAGCCTGCTCACTGGTAATAAACTCAATGCCATAGCCATATTGCTGGATGTAGCCAAGCACCAGCATAAACAGCAGGATCACCCCTGCCCCCACCGCCCACAGAGAACTCTGGTGGCGACGTTCAATCGTTTTGCCAAATGAGCGAAAGCCCATTAAGCGTAAAAACGGCAGATTACTCTCGCGCATCGGGTTACAGGACAAGCGACTATTTTTTACGCCATAGGCCACGTCATGATCCGGCCCTGCACTCCAGGAACCGAAAAGTTTATCCCATAACAAAAAGGTGCCGCCGTAATTGGTATCGGCATATTGCTTTTCATTCAGATGATGGACGCGATGATGCGAAGGCGTAATCAGCACTTTTTCCAGCCAACCCAGTTTCGGCGTTAGCGCGTTATGGTTAAAAAATTGCCAACTATAGTGAATAATAGAAACTGCCAAAAAGACCTGCAATGGCACACCAAGCATCGCCAGCAGCATAAAAAACGGGATTGAGGTTAACGAGGAGTACCACGAGTTCCGCACGCCTAATGACAGGTTGTAATGTTCCCCCTGATGATGCACCACATGTACCGCCCACAGCGGGCGCATCTCATGATGCCAGCGATGTAGCCAGTAAAAGCCGAAATCCCACGCCAGCAAAGTAAACAGCGGTTTCCCCTGCATATGAAAAAGGAAGTCGCTATCTCTGATGCCTGAACGAGGATTACGCCGCGTGCCGCCAGCACGAATTTCACACAGCTCGTTACCTTCGGGATACATTTCGATCAGGCTGGCGATAATCCCGCTGCGACCATCGCCCCGCTCAACAATCGCGCACGCCGCGCCGTCACCAAAAATTAAAGACGACTCTTCATGATCCCAGTCAATACCGCGTGAAGCGATATCTGCCGAGACGATGGCAATCCGTCGGTATGCCCCACAGTTTAATAATCCGGCAGCGACTTCCAGAGCGGAAATAAAGCTGACGCAGCTGCTGTTGATATCAAACCCGGCAACGCCTGCGGGCATGGCAGCGGCTTTAAGAATATGAATTGCGCTACAGGGTAATGCCTGTACGGCAATGGCTGACGCACAAATTAGCAGATCGATATCAGAAGGTTTTAAGGCAGCCGCTGTTAACGCATTATGCAAAGCTTCTGCCGCCAGTTCGGCCTGGCTGGCGTCGTTGCTGGCAAAATAACGCCAGCAAATGCCGGAACGTCGCTCAACGTAGCCCGCAGGTTTATTTAACTGAACATCCAGTTGTTGAGAGGTGATTTTATCAGGGGGTAAGGCGATCCCCGTGGCGATTATTTTTAACGCCGCAGAGAGCGTCGGATGATTAGGTAGATCCACGGTCAGTGCTCCTTCACTGCTCCAGGGGGACCTATCATATAGATGAGCTATGTTTGCCTACAATCTGAAAAAATCGACAGAGTGTAACTGGCGATTTCAGCAGACTGACAACGTGCGTTACGTTATGCCGGATGCGGCGTGAACGACTTATCCGGCCTACAAAAATCTGCAAATTCAATACATTGCAGAATTTTCGCAGGCCTGATAAGCGCAGCGCATCAGGCATTTTGCCGTTTCGCGCCAGACGACTTATTTTCCTGACTTAGTGGCGAGCACGCACCAGCTGATATTTCCGTGTCAGATACTCCACCGGTACGCTCCAGATGTGTACCAGACGCGAGAACGGGAACAGCAGGAATAACGTCATCCCCAGCACCAGGTGCAGACGGAAGATAAACGCCACACCATCGAGGTGTTGAGAAGCGCCACCGTGGAAGGTCACCACCGACTGCGCCCAGCCAACCAGTTTCATCATCTCTCTACCGTCCATATGCTGAGCGGAGAACGGAATGGTCAGCAGGCCCAGCGCGCACTGGATAACGAGCAGCGACAGGATCAGGATATCCGCTCCGGTAGTCGTTGCACGCACGCGTGGGCTGAACAGACGACGCTTCAGCAACAGCACGCCGCCAATCAGACACAGCACGCCGCTGGCACCACCAGCAAACATCGCCATTTTCTGTTTCACTTCAATTGGCAGCCAGGCTTCATACATCCAGTGCGGCGTCAGCATACCGAAGAAGTGACCGACAAAAATCCCCAGAATCCCGATATGGAACAGGTTCGACGCCAGGTTCATCCCTTTGCGATCCAGCATCTGGCTGGACGCCGCGCGCCAGGTGTACTGCCCGTAGTCATAACGCAGCCAGCTACCAATCAGGAAGACCGCCCCGGCTATGTACGGGTAGATATCAAAGAAGAACATATTCAGGAATTGCATTAGTGCTGTCCTCCGGTGGTGATATTCAGATATTGCGGCGCGACGGCACCGGCAAAGCGACGCTGATGAGCAGTGATTGCTGAATCACCGCAGCCTTTGTCAGCAAAGAATTTAACCTGCTCTTCTTCCCAGACAGCATCCAGCGCCTGCGGCGTATCATCGCGCGCTTCGTCGGCAATTTTTTCCGCCACTTTGTCGCTGTCGATAGCGGTATTGGCCAGTTTCAGCAGCAGATCAAACAGCACGGCATAACGGCTTTCACGCTGTTGCAGACGCGCGCTCAGCAACGCCAGAATCGGCGCGATATCTTTCAAACCTTCCACGGCTTCGCTTTGCGCCAGCTGCGCCAGGTACTCCAGATACAACGGCAGATGATCCGGCAGTTCACGACTGTTTAACTGCAAGCCGTGTTGCTCATACTGCGCCAGCAAATCCACCATCGCCTGACCACGATCGCGGGATTCGCCGTGCACATGTTCAAACAGTAACAGCGACGTGGCGCGACCACGGTCGAACAGTTCGCTGTACTGTGCCTGAGCGTCCAGCGGATCCATCGCGGTTAAATCGCGCAGGAAAATGCCCAGCGCATGGGCATCCTCTTTTGACAGATTTTCCGACGCAGCAATCGCCTCAAACATCTCTTGTTGATGCTGCCATAAGGCAGCATCCGGATATTCAAGGAGACGCGATACAATCACGAGTTCGATCATGGATGCGGCTCCGTTTTGCTGGTCACATCGATGGCATCAATACGACGGCTGTTGAACAGATTGAATTTGGTATCTGAACCGTGGCAGCCGTCACCAAAGGTAAAGCCGCAACCATTTTTCTCCGGGAAGGCTTCCCGCGCCAGTTCACGATGGCTGCTCGGCACCACAAAGCGATCTTCGTAGTTTGCAATCGCCAGATAACGATACATCTCCTGTGCCTGGGCTTCGGTCAGGCCGACCTCTTCCAGCGCACGGGTATCAACTTTACCGTCAACGGTTTCAGCTCGTTTGTAATGACGCATTGCCAGCATACGTTTCAACGCGAGCAGTACCGGTTGGGTATCACCGGCGGTCAGCAGATTCGCCAGGTACTGAACCGGGATACGCAGGCTTTCTACATCTGGCAGAATGCCGTTGCTACCCAGCTCGCCCGCGTCTGCCGCAGACTGAATCGGTGACAGAGGCGGCACGTACCAGACCATCGGCAATGTGCGATATTCCGGGTGCAGCGGCAGCGCCAGTTTCCATTCCATCGCCATTTTATAAACCGGCGACTGTTGTGCGGCTTCAATAACGCTCAGCGGAATACCGTCTTTAATTGCCTGCTCGATGACTTTCGGATCGTTTGGATCGAGGAACACTTCCAACTGACGCTGGTAGAGATCTTTCTCGTTCTCGGTGCTGGCCGCACGTTCAATGGCGTCAGCATCGTACAACAGCACGCCAAGATAACGGATACGACCAACACAGGTTTCTGAGCACACCGTCGGCTGACCGGCTTCAATACGCGGATAGCAGAAGATGCACTTCTCAGATTTACCGCTCTTCCAGTTGAAGTAGATTTTTTTGTACGGGCATCCGGTGATGCACATACGCCAGCCACGGCATTTATCCTGATCGATCAGTACGATGCCATCTTCTTCACGTTTGTAGATAGCCCCGCTCGGACAGGTCGCCACACATGCCGGGTTGAGGCAGTGTTCACACAGACGCGGCAAATACATCATGAAGGTGTTTTCGAACTGGCTATACATCGCCTTCTGGATGTTGTCGAAGTTCTTGTCTTTCGCCAGTTTGTCAAACTCGCCGCCCAGGTCATCTTCCCAGTTCGGCCCTTTTTCGATTTTCGCCATCCGTTCGCCAGTAATCAGCGAACGTGGACGGGCAATCGGCTGCGATTTGCTACCTTCCGGCGCGGTATGCAGATTCTGATAATCAAAATCGAACGGCTCGTAATAATCGTCGATCCCCGGCAAATGCGGGTTGGCGAAGATTTTACCCAGCAGCATCGCGCGGTTACCCATACGCGGTTGCAGTTTGCCGTTGATTTTACGGATCCAACCGCCTTTGTATTTTTCCTGGTTTTCCCAGTCGGTAGGGAAACCCTGACCCGGCTTGGTTTCAACGTTGTTGAACCACGCGTACTCAACGCCTTCGCGGCTGGTCCAGACGTTTTTACAGGTAACTGAACAGGTGTGGCAGCCGATGCACTTATCGAGATTCAGCACCATGCCGACTTGTGAACGAATTTTCATTTTACGCTCTCCTGTACCTGGTCATTGCCTTCGCCATCTAACCAGTCAATGTTCTTCATCTTACGCACTACAACAAACTCATCGCGGTTAGAACCTACGGTGCCGTAGTAGTTAAAGCCGTATGCCAGATGGGCATAGCCACCGATCATATGCGTCGGTTTCGGCGTGATACGGGTGACCGAGTTATGAATCCCCCCACGCTGCTGCGTGATTTCCGAACCTGGCAGGTTAACGATACGTTCCTGCGCGTGGTACATCATGGTCATCCCTGCCGGAACACGCTGGCTGACAACCGCACGGGCAGTCAGCGCACCGTTGCTGTTGAAGACTTCAATCCAGTCGTTGTCGGCAATACCCAAATCTTTGGCATCGGCTTCGCTCAGCCAGACCACCGGCCCACCGCGACCTAAAGTCAGCATCAGCAGGTTGTCGCTGTAAGTGGAATGAATACCCCACTTCTGGTGTGGCGTCAGGAAGTTCAGGGCTTTTTCCGGGTTACCGTTGGATTTCTGTCCCATCACTTCTTTCACCGAACGGGTATCGATCGGCGGACGATAAACCAGCAGGCTTTCACCAAAATCACGCATCCACTGATGATCCTGATACAGCTGCTGACGACCAGAGAGCGTACGCCACGGGATCAGCTCGTGAACGTTGGTGTAACCGGCGTTGTAAGAAACGTGTTCATCTTCCAGACCAGACCAGGTCGGGCTGGAGATAATTTTGCGCGGCTGTGCCTGAATATCGCGGAAGCGGATTTTCTCGTCTTCTTTATTCAGCGCCAGATGCGTATGGTCGCGACCGGTAAACTCGCTCAGTGCCGCCCAGGCTTTCACGGCTACCTGACCGTTGGTTTCCGGTGCCAGCGTCAGGATCATCTCTGCCGCATCAATTGCGGTGTTGAGCATCGGCTGGCCTTTCGCCGGACCTTCAGCCTTGGTGTAGTTGAGCTTACGCAGCAGATCCATCTCGCTCTGGGTGTTCCAGGCAATCCCTTTACCGCCGTTACCGATTTTCTCCATCAGTGGGCCGATAGAGGTAAAGCGTTCGTAAGTGGCCGGATAATCGCGCTCAACCACCATAATGTGCGGTGCGGTTTTACCTGGGATCAGGTCGCATTCGCCTTTTTTCCAGTCTTTCACATCCAGCGGCTGCGCCAGTTCGGCGGCGGAGTCGTGCTGAATTGGCAGCGTAACGATGTCGGTTTCTTTACCCAGATGACCAACGCACACTTCGGAGAATTTCTTCGCGATGGCTTTGTAGATTTCCCAGTCGCTTTTCGCTTCCCAGGCCGGATCGACCGCCGCAGACAGCGGGTGAATAAACGGATGCATATCCGAAGTATTCATGTCGTCTTTTTCGTACCAGGTCGCCGTCGGCAAAATGATGTCGGAATAGAGACAAGTGCTCGACAGACGGAAGTCCAGCGTCACCACCAGATCCAGCTTGCCTTCCAGACCGTTATCCTGCCAGTCCACTTCTTCCGGCTTCACGCCGCCCTGCTGCCCCAGATCTTTACCCTGGATACCGTGTTCCGTCCCCAGCAGATACTTGAGCATAAACTCATGACCTTTACCGGAAGAGCCCAGCAGGTTAGAACGCCAGATAAACAGGTTACGCGGATGGTTTTTACCGTTTTCCGGCTGTTCCGCAGCAAAACGGATTGAACCCTCTTTCAGGGATTTCACCGTATAGTCCACCGGATTCATGCCCGCTTTTTCTGCTTCGCGAGCAATAGTCAGCGGGTTAGTGCCTAGCTGCGGCGCAGACGGCAGCCAGCCCATACGTTCCGCACGCACGTTGAAGTCGATCAGGTGTCCGGTATAGCGGGATTTATCCGCCATCGGCGACAGCAACTCTTCTGCGGTCACGGTTTCATAACGCCACTGGCTGGAGTGGTTATAAAAGTAAGAGGTGCTGTTCATGTGACGCGCCGGACGCTGCCAGTCAAGGGCAAACGCCAGCGGCTGCCAGCCGGTTTGCGGACGCAGTTTTTCCTGCCCCACGTAGTGTGCCCAGCCACCGCCGCTTTGACCGACACAGCCGCAGAAAATCAGCATGTTGATCAGACCGCGATAGTTCATATCGAGGTGATACCAGTGGTTCAGACCGGCACCGACGATAATCATCGAACGACCGTGAGTTTTATCAGCGTTGTCGGCAAATTCACGGGCAATACGGATAATCTGGCTACGAGAAACACCGGTGATCTGCTCAGCCCACGCAGGGGTGTAGGCTTTCACGTCGTCATAGCTGGTCGCGCAGTTAACGTCGTTCAGACCACGCTCCAGGCCGTAGTTTGCCAGCGTCAAATCATAAACGGTGGTCACCAGTGCAGTGCTGCCATCAGCCAGTTGCAGGCGTTTTACCGGCAGCTTGTGCAGCAGAATGTTTTCCAGCTCCACTTTATTGAAGTGTTCCGTGCCGTCGCCGCCAAAGTACGGGAAGCCCACTTCAGCGATCTCATCCTGACTACCCAGCAGACTCAGTTGCAGTTCGGTTTCTTCACCAGTTTTGCCGTCGCGCTGTTCAAGATTCCATTTGCCCTTCTCGCCCCAACGGAAACCGATCGAACCGTTCGGCACAACCATTTCACCTTGCGTATTAAAGGCTACGGTTTTCCATTCCGGGTTGTTTTCCTGACCCAGCGCATCAACCAGATCGGCGGCGCGCAGCATACGACCCGCAGCGTAATAACCGTCGCGCTCTTCCAGCATTACCAGCATCGGCATGTCGGTGTAGCGGCGCACATAATCGGTGAAATACTGGCTTGGGTTATCGAGATGGAATTCACGCAGCATCACGTGACCCATTGCCAGCGCCATTGCTGCGTCGGTGCCCTGTTTCGGTGCCAGCCACAGATCGCACAGTTTGGCGATTTCAGCGTAGTCCGGCGTGACGGCAACAGTTTTGGTGCCTTTGTAACGCACTTCAGTAAAGAAGTGAGCATCCGGGGTACGCGTCTGCGGCACGTTTGAACCCCAGGCGATGATGTAGCTGGAGTTGTACCAGTCAGCAGATTCCGGTACGTCAGTTTGCTCGCCCCAGGTTTGCGGAGACGCAGGAGGCAGGTCGCAGTACCAGTCGTAGAAGCTTAAGCAAGTACCGCCAATCAGCGAGAGATAGCGCGCACCTGATGCGTAAGAAACCATCGACATTGCCGGAATTGGCGAGAAGCCGGCGACACGGTCCGGGCCGTAGTTTTTGATGGTGTAAACATTAGATGCGGCAATCAGTTCGTTCACTTCCTGCCAGGAAGAACGAACAAAACCACCGCGTCCACGCGCCTGTTTAAAGCTTTTCGCTTTATCGGCGTCTTCGATAATAGAAGCCCATGCCTCAACCGGATCGCTATGCTGCGCCTTCGCTTCACGCCACATTTTCATCAGGCGTTTACGCATCATTGGGTATTTCAGGCGATTGGCGCTATAGAGATACCAGGAGTAGCTGGCACCGCGCGGACAGCCGCGAGGTTCATGGTTTGGCAGATCCGGACGAGTACGCGGATAGTCAGTCTGCTGGGTTTCCCAGGTCACCAGACCGTTTTTAACGTAGATTTTCCAGCTGCAGGAGCCGGTGCAGTTTACCCCGTGGGTAGAGCGGACGATTTTGTCATGCTGCCAACGCTGGCGATATCCATCCTCCCAGTCACGGTTGGTATTGAGAAGCTGGCCATGCCCATCGGCAAAGGTATCACCCTTCTGTTTGAAGTAGCGAAACCGGTCCAGGAATTTACTCATCGGTTTTCTCCTGTGGGAGCCTGTCGGCTCTCTGATAAATCGACATTGCTAATGTTTAAAACGAAGGTAACGCTCTGAAACGTCGTGGGAATTGATAACGATCAAGAGTGGTGGGGATGAAAAATAAAGTAAATTCCTAATATACCCCTTTGGGATAATTAATATTTATTACGCAACTTATTGTAAATTAATGGTTTTTACATCGATCACCATTTAAACACTTCGGATTTTTATACAGATGGGTATTAAGGAGTATCCCCCATGGATGACATATTAATGGCGCTTAATTGACGCCGTTGAAATAATTATCCTCTTAAAGTATGTTGTAACTAAATGAGAAATAAAAAAAGCGCGACATTACGCCGCGCAAAGGATAATCAAATATTACGATTTATTTTTTAGAATGCCGACCGTATACCGCCCAGGTAATTACCACGCAGGCGATATAGAAAATCAAAAATACTTTCATTGCACCGACTGGCGACCCTGTTAATGCCAGTGAGCTACCGAACGCTTTCGGGATAAAGAAGCCACCAATAGCGCCAATCGCGGAGATGAAGCCCAGCGCCGCCGCAGTGTCGGTTGCCGCTTCACGCATGGCACGTTCGTCAGAACCGCCTTCTGCTTTCACGCGATCCATCGTCAGTTTACGGAAGATCACGGAAATCATCTGGAAGGTGGAACCACTACCCAGCCCCGCCGTCAGGAACAGCGCCAGGAAGACTACAAAGAACGCCATGAAGTTTCCGCCTTGCCCGTCAGTCGGTAAGGTGAGGAACAGCAGACCACTGAAAATCGCCATCAGCACGAAGTTCACCAGCGTTACACGAGTACCGCCGAGACGGTCAGATAATGCTCCCCCCGCAGAACGCGCCAGTGCGCCAATAAACGGTCCGAAGAAGGCGTAGTGCAGGATCTGTACATCCGGAAACTGCGTTTTAGACAGCATGGCAAAACCCGCAGAGAAGCCGATGAAGGAACCGAAGGTTGCCAGATACAGCAGGCTCATAATCCACAGATGACCCCGTTTGAGTACCGGCAACTGCTCCTTGATAGAGGCTTTCGAGGTAGCAAGGTCGTTCATGCCAAACCACGCTGCAATGGTGAAGATGGCGAGGAACGGCACCCATACCCAGGACGCGTTAGCCAGATACAATTCGGTGCCATCCGGCTGTGTTACGCCCTGGCTGCCAAATGCAGCAAAAATTGACAGTGATACCACCAGCGGAGCAACCAGCTGCATGACGCTAACGCCCATGTTGCCCAGACCACCGTTCAGCCCCAGCGCGCCACCCTGCTTCTGCTTCGGAAAAAAGAAGCTGATGTTTGCCATACTGGAGGCGAAGTTCGCGCCAGCAAAGCCGCACAGCAGAGAAATGATGATGAATACGCTGTATGGCGTAGTGGTATCCTGCACGGCAAAACCCAGCCAGACGCAAGGAATAATCAGAATACCGGTGCTGAACGCCGTCCAGCGACGACCGCCGAAGATTGGAACCATAAAGGAGTATGGCACACGCAATAATGCGCCAGAAACCGAAGGTAGTGCAGTCAAAAGAAACAGCTGATCGGTCGTAAAATTAAAGCCGACTTTCGGCAAATTCACCGCGACGGCACTGAATAACATCCATACACAAAACGCCAGTAGCAGACAGGGAACGGAAATCCACAGATTGCGGCTGGCTATACGCTGGCCGCGCTGTTGCCAGAACGCAGGATCTTCCGGTCGCCAATCAGTAATGACAGCTCCAGTAGCCCTTTCGGGGGCGGATGAGTGACTCATAGACACCTCTGATACTCGTTTCGATGTCTGCCACCTTAGTGTCTGTAGCCAAAGGTAATTTGATGTAAATCAAACGATAAGATAACTTTATCTATCATTGATATTTATCATTACCCATAGTGAGTACAGAGATTTCATAAAAATTATGAGATTTTTCACAGTACTGTAAAATCCCTACTCTTACTGATGTAAATCGACTAACCACACGGCAAATAAGGAGTAACTCTTTCCGGGTATGGGTATACTTCAGCCAATAGCCGAGAATAACGCCATCCCAGAATGTATCGTCACATTCATTAAGGTTATTGCTCATTCAAAGCCTGAAGGAAGAGGTTTACATGCTTAAACGTTGTCTCTCTCCGCTCACCCTGGTTAATCAGGTTGCGCTTATTGTTTTGCTTTCTACCGCTATTGGACTGGCGGGGATGGCGGTTTCTGGCTGGCTGGTACAAGGCGTTCAGGGCAGCGCCCATGCTATTAACAAAGCGGGATCGCTGCGTATGCAAACTTATCGGCTACTGGCGGCAGTGCCATTAAGCGAGAAAGACAAGCCCTTAATCAAGGAGATGGAACAAACGGCATTTAGCACCGAATTAACTCGAGCAGCAGAACGAGACGGGCAACTGGCGCAATTGCAGGGTTTGCAGGATTACTGGCGCCATGAGCTGATTCCTGCGCTGCTACACGCACAAAGCCGCGAAACGGTGTCGGCTGACGTCAGCCAGTTTGTTGCCGGGCTTGATCAGTTGGTATCTGGTTTTGACCGCACCACGGAAATGCGTATTGAGACGGTCGTACTGGTCCATCGGGTGATGGCTGTGTTTATGGCACTTCTACTGGTATTTACCATCATATGGCTGCGGGCACGGCTGCTACAGCCGTGGCGGCAATTGCTGGCGATGGCGAGTGCCGTCAGCCATCGCGATTTTACCCAGCGGGCGAATATCAGCGGGCGCAACGAAATGGCGATGCTCGGAACAGCACTGAACAATATGTCTGCGGAACTGGCGGAGAGTTATGCCGTACTTGAGCATCGGGTACAGGAGAAAACTGCCGGGCTGGAGCATAAAAATCAGATACTCTCGTTTTTGTGGCAGGCTAACCGTCGTTTGCATTCTCGCGCCCCGCTGTGTGAACGCCTGTCACCTGTACTCAACGGCTTGCAAAATTTAACCCTGCTGCGTGATATCGAACTGCGGGTATATGACACTGAAGATGAAGAGAATCATCAGGAGTTCACCTGCCAGCCGGACATGACCTGCGACGACAAAGGTTGCCAGCTCTGCCCGCGCGGGGTATTACCCGTCGGCGATCGCGGCACGACCCTGAAATGGCGACTGGCGGATTCTCATATGCAGTACGGCATTTTGCTGGCGACCCTGCCTCAGGGCCGTCATCTGAGCCATGATCAACAGCAACTGGTGGATACACTGGTTGAGCAATTAACCGCCACTCTGGCGCTGGATCGCCATCAGGAACGCCAGCAGCAGTTGATCGTGATGGAAGAGCGTGCCACCATTGCGCGCGAACTACATGATTCTATTGCCCAATCTCTCTCTTGTATGAAGATGCAGGTGAGTTGTTTACAGATGCAAGGCGACGCACTGCCAGAAAGCAGCCGCGAATTGTTAAGCCAAATCCGTAACGAACTGAATGCGTCGTGGGCGCAGTTGCGTGAGTTGCTCACCACATTCCGTTTGCAGCTCACCGAACCGGGATTACGCCCGGCACTGGAGGCGAGTTGTGAAGAGTACAGCGCCAAATTTGGCTTCCCGGTGAAGCTGGATTACCAGTTGCCACCGCGTCTGGTGCCCTCGCATCAGGCAATCCATCTATTGCAAATTGCCCGTGAGGCTTTAAGTAACGCCCTCAAACATTCGCAAGCGAGCGAGGTCGTTGTAACGGTGGCGCAAAACGATAATCAGGTCAAACTGACCGTCCAGGATAACGGCTGCGGGGTGCCTGAAAATGCCATCCGCAGCAATCACTACGGCATGATAATTATGCGTGACCGTGCGCAAAGTCTGCGTGGCGACTGCCGCGTCCGCCGTCGTGAATCAGGTGGCACCGAAGTGGTGGTCACCTTTATTCCCGAAAAAACTTTCACAGACGTCCAAGGAGATACCCATGAGTAATCAGGAACCGGCTACTATCCTGCTGATCGACGATCACCCGATGCTGCGAACTGGCGTAAAACAGCTTATCAGCATGGCCCCCGATATCACTGTGGTTGGCGAAGCGAGCAATGGCGAGCAGGGTATTTTACTTGCGGAATCTCTCGATCCTGATCTGATTCTGCTTGATCTGAATATGCCCGGTATGAACGGTCTGGAAACGCTGGATAAACTGCGCGAAAAATCTTTATCCGGCCGCATTGTGGTATTCAGCGTCTCGAACCATGAAGAAGACGTCGTCACCGCGCTGAAACGCGGCGCAGATGGCTATCTGTTAAAAGATATGGAGCCGGAAGATCTGTTGAAAGCGTTACACCAGGCTGCTGCTGGCGAAATGGTACTAAGCGAGGCATTAACCCCTGTTCTGGCCGCCAGCCTGCGTGCTAACCGCGCCACGACTGAACGCGACGTCAACCAGTTAACGCCGCGCGAGCGCGATATTCTGAAACTGATTGCTCAGGGCTTACCGAATAAGATGATCGCCCGCCGCCTGGACATCACTGAAAGCACGGTCAAAGTGCACGTGAAGCACATGCTGAAAAAAATGAAGCTAAAATCTCGTGTGGAAGCCGCAGTATGGGTGCATCAGGAACGTATTTTCTGATTATGGTTCCCAGCGCAGTTCGTCCTTTGCCATTGCATCGAAAGGTTCGGCAAGCGTTAGCGTGATCTCATTGGAGGAGACACGCTGTCCCTGGTTATCTTCCACCACCACCGACAAGCGCCATCGATTGGTCGCCTCTTCTCCACTTTGCCAGTCCGGCACGATCAGCGTCCAGCCATCCGCACTGTTGGCAGTTGCTCCCGATGTCAGACTTAACATCTGCGTATCTCCCTGCCAGATCAATTGTCGAATACCGTAACGACTGTGGATTTGTAATTTCAGCGGCACCGTTTCACCAGGTTTAAGATCCCAGGGGGGCGTCGCCAGAAATACCGTTAAGGTTTTACGCTGATGATACTCAATGACCGGCAGATTATTCCGCTGCGGATTGTCATAGCGACTGCCGCGCAACGACTGACTCTCAGCAACTTCGCCAGCAGAAAGTTGTTTGTTTAGTGGCACCCCAAAGCGGTAGTTAATATTCAGCCCGAGATTATTTTGGCTTTCTCCACTTTCGCCTTGTTTATGCTGGGCGGTCATAGTAACGAGTGGGACAGGGGTGTAATTAAGCCCCAGACTCATGGCGACAGGATTATGATAACCCGTACCAGAATTAAACAGATCGACACGCTGACCAAAATATTGTTCGAGGCTGACACTGGTGTTGAGATGCTGGTAAAACGGCATTCGCATCCGGGCAGTCAAATCATAACCACGCGCCATACGCTGCTCGAGCGAGGCAGTCTGTTCATGCCATGAGGCAAAAGGCTGATAATAATTTGCCGACAGACGCAGATATTCTCCCCAGGCTTCAGCGCCAAACCCTGCCCGCTGAAGATTTTCATCTAACAAGTTGTCATAAAACGTGTTGTATCCCATCAACCATGTGCCATGCCTCCAGCGTTGACCAACGCCAAGGTTACTTACGAGTCCATCGTCCTGCTGGGTGAGTCCAAGTTGGCTCCATGTGAGATAACGCTCGTTATCCTGCAACGGTACAAACCAGCTCCCCCGGCTGTCGGTGAAATGCCCTTCGTTATCCACTTTGACGTCAACACTGGCGTTCCCCCACGGCGAAAGCCACGATTCCACATGCTGATTAACCTGCTGACTGAGCGCATCACGAACTTTTCCCAGCGCAAAGGCTTTTGCCTGCTCACCTGTATCCTGACCGTTATCGGTCATACTGGTTTCACCAAAATCTTTCACGATTTCGGCGAAGTGTTTTTCACCGTCATGATTTTCCGGTGCCATTCCTAAGTCCGGCAGACCATCCTTATCGTTATCAAAAGGATTTGCCGATCGCTGCTCAACGGATGGCTGTGCGCTGGCTATACCGCCTGCCAGCAGCAAGAGTAAATAAAGTGGGGTAACACGAGAGACGATACGGCTCAAAACGTCAGTAATTTCCGGTAAAAATGAACACCCATTACTTTATAGAATAACGATTACTGGTAACTTTTCTCGTACTTTCTCATGCTTTATGGAAAATCCTAAAAATGTGGCAAATTGGTCAGACAGCGTAAAAGCAGTAAGATAGAAGTCGGAAATCTAATTATCTGAATACAGGAGTGAGTAATGCAAAAAATCGTGATCGTTGCCAATGGCGCGCCCTACGGGAGCGAATCCTTATTTAACAGCCTGCGGCTGGCCATTGCGCTACGGGAGCAGGAGAGCAACCTGGATCTGCGTCTGTTCCTGATGTCTGATGCGGTAACTGCCGGATTACGCGGACAAAAACCGGGAGAAGGCTACAATATTCAGCAAATGCTTGAGATCCTCACTGCGCAAAATGTGCCTGTGAAATTGTGCAAAACCTGCACCGATGGTCGCGGTATCAGCCCACTTCCGCTGATTGATGGAGTTGAAATTGGCACACTGGTCGAGCTGGCGCAATGGACGCTGGTTGCCGATAAAGTGCTCACGTTTTAATTGCAGTATGGGGCGCTCAAGGTTACAGAAACGCCCCGCTGTGATGACTGTTTCATCAGGCAAAACCGGGCCGTAAGACACCATCCGGGAAATTCTCCGCCAGCAGTTTTTTCACCGACACCAGTAAATCCTTCAGCCCGTCATCCTGCATCCCCAGTTTGTTGAGCTCTTGTTCCAGAGAAAATAAATACTGTGCATTGGTTCCAAGTGGACCACTCGCCGCAGCAATCAACGGAGCAATCACCTGAGCTCGGGTATCGGACTCATATTCAGGATGGCGCGGATCCATAATAAACACCAGCGCGTTGACTGTGCGCCCGTCATCAAGATCAAGCTGGCACCAGGTTGGCAGATAGCAGCCGGTAATCATCTCCCGTTTCCACAGCAGGGTCAGTTCCTGCTCCAGCGTCTCTTCCGGCAAGCGATACGCCACTCCCGTGGTGCGACCGCCCTCTTTCAGGGCAAGCATCCTTCCCGGCTGGTGTGCAGTCCCCCTTCCGGCGGTCAGGCGCAGACAGAACGCCCGGTGCCAGCCAACCAGCGTACCGGTACAGGACTCGATAAACTCCAGCGCCGGATTCCACATCAACGATCCATAACCGAAGATCCACACCGCCCCCTCATCAGGACGACAAGCCAGCGTAGCTGACAGCGAGGCTGCCCGCTGTTCTGCCGACCATAAGAGTGATTCTTCAATAGTGCCAAATGCCGTTTTACAATCGGCATTCATCAAGAAATCCCGAGTTATCACCTTATACCTCCGCCACTGCATACTTCCCTGCGACAACTTTTTGGTGTCTTCCGGACATTTTTACTGCTCATTTTGGAACCATTACCGGGACAATATGCAATCTGCAGACCACTTGCAAGGCGGCGCCGCACGAATAGCTTTAACTCATCACCGGGAGTTATAACTTTTTATGCCATTTATCATCACTCCCTTTGGCATATTCATGTTTCACTGCTGCCCAGGCCACTTTATGCGCTGTCTCCTCCCGACTGGCATCATCACGCCGATCTTCTTTATCTTTATATTGATCCCAGGCGCTGTTGAATGCCTCTTTATAGATATCCTGGGCATGGGACGGTAGAACGTGTTTTACATTTTCCGGCAGATCGCTTTTTGTTTTATACGGCATTGTTGACTCCTTTTTTAAAGGTGAACTTTAAGTGTGGTCAACAATATCCACGCTTGCCAGCATATAAGACTTTTCACATCAGACTCTTCTTAAGAGGTGCTAATACAAACGTTGTCTAAACACGTTGATTATTTTTATACCCCAAAGAGTAAAAAAGCGACAGCGGGGTAAAATTTCGTAAAATGTTACCGATATCCAGACACTTTCTGTTATTTTTTCTGCCTATTTATTACATTTTCGACAAATTCATCTGCAAAGGATAACCATAATGACAAATGCTCACGAGGCGGTAAAAACCCGCCACAAGGAGACCTCGCTTATTTTCCCGGTTCTGGCGCTGGTAGTGCTGTTCCTTTGGGGAAGCAGTCAAACACTACCAGTGGTCATAGGCATCAATCTTCTTGCGCTTATTGGTATTTTAAGCAGCGCCTTTAGTGTTGTCCGTCATGCGGACGTATTAGCCCATCGACTGGGAGAACCTTATGGTTCTCTTATTCTTAGCCTTTCCGTGGTTATTCTTGAAGTCAGCCTGATATCAGCCTTAATGGCGACCGGCGATGCGGCGCCGACGTTAATGCGAGATACGCTCTATTCAATCATTATGATTGTTACTGGTGGACTGGTTGGTTTTTCATTACTGTTGGGCGGGCGCAAATTTGCCACCCAATATATGAATCTGTTTGGTATTAAACAGTATTTAATCGCCCTGTTCCCATTGGCAATTATTGTGCTGGTATTCCCGATGGCCCTGCCTGCGGCGAATTTTTCAACCGGTCAGGCGTTGCTGGTGGCATTAATTTCCGCAGCAATGTACGGAGTATTTTTGCTAATTCAGACCAAAACGCATCAAAGTCTGTTTGTCTATGAACATGAAGATGACAGTGATGATGACGATCCGCACCATGGCAAACCCTCTGCCCATAGCAGCCTGTGGCATGCCGTCTGGTTGATTATCCATTTAATTGCAGTGATAGCGGTTACCAAAATGAACGCAAGTCCGCTGGAAACACTGCTCACCAGCATGAATGCCCCGGTGGCCTTTACCGGTTTCCTGGTGGCGCTATTGATTCTTTCGCCGGAAGGTTTAGGGGCGTTAAAGGCGGTATTAAACAACCAGGTCCAGCGCGCGATGAATCTGTTCTTTGGTTCGGTTTTAGCGACAATTTCGCTTACCGTACCTGTCGTCACGCTGATCGCCTTTATGACAGGCAATGAATTGCAGTTTGCGCTTGGTGCGCCAGAAATGGTGGTGATGGTAGCCTCTTTGGTGCTGTGCCATATCTCCTTCTCCACCGGACGTACTAACGTGCTCAACGGCGCTGCACATCTGGCACTCTTTGCCGCCTATTTAATGACAATATTTGCCTGACATTGATATCTCCCCTGGCGACGGAACCTGGGGGAGATAATAAAAATACCTGCCCGGTTCCTTTCTTCAGTTATTCTGAACAATTCGTCAGACATAATTGCGAGCCTGTACCACAACATGCAAGAAAGCACTGCAACAGTTGATGAAAAGCTGGAATGAACTCTTCATTACGAACGTTTCAGTGGTGAAGTAAAGAAGACTTGAGACGTAGTATCCACACCAAGCCGGCGTTATCCGGTGAGGCGCAATGTTGTGGGGGCTTTATCCCTGGCGGCATTGGTTGCTGGAAAGAGAAAACCCCCGCACGTTGAGAGGTAAAACCTGACAACAGAACGGGGGCTAATCTTGAACCATCAACAATTCAAGAATAGCCGCAAAATGTTGTCATTACAACAAGGCGGTTATATGACGCTCGCACAGTTTGCCGTGATTTTCTGGCATGACCTGGCAGCGCCGATCCTGGCGGGAATTATTACCGCAGCGATTGTCGGCTGGTGGCGTAACCGGAAGTAAGGTGAAAACGGGCGTCAGGCTGCCGTGATGGCAATATGCGCCCGAAACCGGCCGCAGGGGTAACAGCCTGCGGCCTTTTTTGTCTTTATCTCTTTCAGAAGTAGACACCGCCAACCCAACCTGGAAGCATCAACCAGAGCATTCATGAAACAACTGCAACGGCTGATAAAAAGCCGGAATGCATACTGCATTACGAACATTCCTGGGGTGAAGTGAAGAACACTTGAGATATAGAATCCACACCAAGCCGGCGTTATCCGGTGAGGCGCAATGTTGTGGGGGTTTTATCCCTGGCGGCATTGGTTGCTGGAAAGAGAAAACCCCCGCACGTTGAGAGGTAAAACCTGACAACAGAACGGGGGCTAATCTTGAAACCAGACACTTCAAGAATAGCCGCAAAATGTTGTCATTACAACAAGGCGGCTATATGACGCTCGCGCAGTTTGCCGTGATTTTCTGGCACGACCTGGCAGCACCGATCCTGGCGGGAATTATTACCGCAGCGATTGTCGGCTGGTGGCGTAACCGGAAGTAAGGTGAAAACGGGCGTCAGGCTGCCGTGATGGCAATATGCGCCCGAAACCGGCCGCAGGGGTAACAGCCTGCGGCTTTTTTGTCTTTATTGACCCGTCAACCCAACCTGGAAGCATCAACCAGAGCATTCATGAAACAACTGCAACGGCTGATAAAAAGCCGGAATGCATACTGCATTACGAACATTCCTGGGGTGAAGTGAAGAACACTTGAGATATAGAATCCACACCAAGCCGGCGTTATCCGGTGAGGCGCAATGTTGTGGGGGCTTTATCCCTGGCGGCATTGGTTGCTGGAAAGAGAAAACCCCCGCACGTTGAGAGGTAAAACCTGACAACAGAACGGGGGCTAATCTTGAACCAGAACAATTCAAGAATAGCCGCAAAATGTTGTCATTACAACAAGGCGGCTATATGACGCTCGCACAGTTTGCCGTGATTTTCTGGCACGACCTGGCAGCACCGATACTTGCGGGAATTATTACCGCAGCGATTGTCGGCTGGTGGCGTAACCGGAAATAAGGTGAATACGGGCGTCAGGCTGCCGTGATGGCAATATGCGCCCGAAACCGGCCGCAGGGGTAACAGCCTGCGGCCTTTTTTGTCTCCGTCAACCATGAAAAAAGCCTTACCGCAGAACGATAAGGCTTTTGTTTTCAAGCAAAAAATTACTTGCTGGTATCCAGTTCTTCGAAACCTTTCACCAGATCATCAATCGCTTTCATCTGCTTGAGGAACGGTTCCAGTTTAGCCAGCGGCAGCGCAGATGGGCCATCGCATTTTGCGTGTTCCGGGTCCGGATGCGCTTCAATAAACAGCCCCGCCAGACCTACCGCCATACCAGCACGTGCCAGCTCAGCCACCTGAGCACGACGACCACCAGAAGCTGCACCAAACGGATCGCGGCATTGCAGTGCGTGGGTCACGTCGAAAATCACCGGCGAGTTGCCAGAAACTTTCTTCATAATGCTGAAGCCCAGCATATCGACAACCAGGTTGTCATAGCCAAAGTTAGCGCCGCGATCGCAAAGAATCACTTTATCGTTGCCGCCTTCTTTGAATTTATCAACGATGTTACCCATCTGACCCGGGCTGACAAACTGCGGTTTCTTGACGTTAATTACCGCACCGGTTTTCGCCATGGCTTCCACCAGGTCAGTCTGACGAGCGAGAAATGCCGGTAACTGGATCACATCCACAACATCAGCAACTGGCTGTGCCTGGCTTGGTTCGTGAACGTCGGTGATAATTTTCACGCCAAAAGTTTGCTTCAATTCCTGGAAGATTTTCATCCCTTCTTCCAGGCCCGGTCCACGATAAGAGTGGATAGAGGAGCGGTTGGCTTTGTCAAAAGAGGCTTTGAACACGTAAGGGATACCCAGTTTCTGGGTCACGGTTACGTAGTGTTCGCAAATGCGCATCGCCAGATCGCGAGATTCCAGCACGTTCATACCGCCAAACAGCACGAACGGCAGGTCATTTGCTACGTTGATGTCGCCAATGCTAACCACTTTTTGTTTCATAGGATCGCCTTAATCTTAAGTAAAATGTCGATTAATTAATGCAGCACAATATGTTTATGCGCGATGTTATTAATTTGCGCACGGATCATTTCGCTGATCGGGTCTTCCGGACACTGTTCAACGAAATAACTTAAATCATTTAACGCAACGTGTTCGCAATCCAGTTGCGCGTAAATCAACCCACGATCGCGAATTTCATACGGATCTTCCGGGTTGAACTGTAATAAGGCCTCGCTGGTGCGTAATGCCAGTTCCATCTGATTTTCTTCCATCAGCGACGCTTTCAGCGTATCCAATAGTTTGCGGATAACCTCAATGTTATCGGCTTCATCCAGGTCTTCATAAAACAGTTCCGCTGACGGGCTGATATTTCCCTTTAACCATACATCCAGCATATGTTCGCTTAACGATTCACCGTTAAAAGGGTTAATCAACCAAATTTCGCCATCCGGACATTCAATGCGCAATATAAGCTGCGTCGGGAATATCACCGGCATCAGCGGCAAATCGAGACGATTAGCGACCCACACCAAAACGGCGCCTAATGATACCGCACTGCCCTGCCGATTTTTTAACACCTGATCCAACCATAATGCATCGGAAAGACGATAAACACCGCGTGAGGCTTTAAATCCCCATTCGCCGTAAAACAACGCGATCAATTTTTCCAGCTGTTCTTCTAAAGGCAGAAGCTGGCTAATTTCTTCCTTCGCCAGATTAACGAGACGCTCCAGTTCGTCGTATACATCTTGCGAGGGAAAATCGCGGCGGATTGCTTCGCAAGCCAGGATCATGCCTTCGCACAGCGGCGCTTTATTAAATTCGAAATCAGCTAACGATCTCATGACTTACCCCAGTAACGGTACTTTTGTGGTGGCGAGTTTAATGATGATGTACAGCACCACCAGCGCCAGCGGGAAGGCAATAATGCGCACCTGCTGACTGTGCACCCGACGATAATCGAGAGCAATAAAACCCAAAACGATATAAATGATAACTCCAAACAGCTTTTCAGTCAGCCATTGTGCCTGCCCGGAAAATGGCAGGATGTGCGCTTTAGCCATTAGCGCAACGCCGCTTAACAATAACACCGTGTCGATAACCGGCGGCGTAATGCGCGTCCAGCGAGCAAATGCCTGAGGATGCTCCTGATAACGTAGCCAGAAACGTAAGGTTAGTAGCCCAACAGAAAGCGCGACACTGATGAGATGAACGCTAAGCAGCGTAGTAAAACTTGTCATCGATAATAGCGACCAAGCGTCACGCGCTCGTTATCACCGTAGTCCCGGCAGGTTTCGACATTACGATAACCCGCCTGCATAAATGCCTGTCGAACCACTTCGCCCTGCTGCCAGCCATGCTCCAGAAGCAGAAATCCGCCAGATGTCAGTGCGTTACGAGACTTTTCGATGATGTGAACGATATCCGCCATACCGCTGTCTGCCGCAACCAACGCCGACAGCGGCTCAAAGCGGACATCGCCTTGTTGAAGATGGGGGTCCTGCTCGTCAATATATGGCGGATTGCTGACAATCATCGCAAATTGCTGCTCGCCAAGCGCACTAAACCAGTCGCTTTGCAGGATATGGATATTTTTAATCGCCAGATGCTGCGCATTACGCTTCGCAAGGGCAACAGCATCCGGCATTCGGTCAACGGCGGTTACCTCACAATCTGGACGCTCGCTGGCCAGCGCCAGCGCAATTGCCCCGGTGCCCGTACCGAGATCGAGAATACGACAAGACTGTTCAGGCAACCGCGCCAGAGCCTGTTCCACCAGACATTCGGTGTCAGGACGGGGAATTAAGGTCGCTGGCGAAACAAATAACGGCAACGACCAAAATTCACGCACACCGGTTAAATGAGCAATAGGTTCACCCGCACGACGACGCGCCAGCAGTACGTCGAGTTGCTCACACTGCGCATCAGTCAGCAGTGTTTCGCCAAAAGCGAGAATGAAGGTGCGCCCCTTGCCGGTAACATGCTCCAGCAAGATTTCAGCATCGCGACGCGGACTTTCGCTCGCCTGAAGTTGGGTTATTGCGTCACGCAACCAGTGTTGATATTCCATTATTCTTGCTCGGACAACGCCGCCAGTTGGTCAGCCTGATGTTCCTGGACGATCGGCTCAATCAGCATATCCAGCTTCCCTTCCATCACTTCATCCAGACGGTAGAGCGTCAGGTTGATACGGTGGTCGGTGACGCGCCCCTGCGGGAAATTGTAGGTACGGTTACGGTCGCTGCGATCGCCACTGCCCAGCAGGTTACGACGGGTAGACGCCTCCGCCTGCTGGCGTTTTGCCATTTCTGCTGCGTGGATGCGAGCACCAAGTACAGAAAGAGCTTTAGCTTTGTTTTTATGTTGTGAACGTTCGTCCTGACATTCAACAACAATACCGGTTGGTAAGTGGGTAATACGGATTGCCGAATCGGTGGTGTTAACGTGCTGCCCGCCTGCCCCTGAAGAGCGGAAAGTATCAATGCGCAAATCTGCCGGGTTGATATCCGGCAGTTCCGCGTCAGGCAGTTCTGGCATTACAGCAACGGTACAAGCAGAAGTATGAATACGCCCCTGAGATTCAGTGGCCGGAACACGCTGCACGCGATGACCGCCGGATTCAAATTTCAAACGACCATATACACCATCACCACTGATTTTGGCGATGATCTCTTTATAGCCACCATGCTCGCCCTCGCTGGCGCTCATGATTTCCACGCGCCAGCGACGGGCTTCTGCGTAACGGCTGTACATACGGAACAGATCGCCGGCAAATAATGCGGCTTCATCACCACCGGTTCCGGCACGCACTTCGAGGAAGGCGTTGCGTTCGTCATCAGGATCTTTTGGCAGCAAGAGAACCTGAAGTTGTTGTTCCAGTTGCTCGCTTTTTTCTTTAGCTTCGCGCAGTTCATCCTGCGCCATTTCACGCATTTCAGGATCGTCGAGCATCATCTGTGCGGTTTCGATATCTTCCTGAACCTGTTGCCAGTCGGTGAAACAGCGCGAAACATCACTTAACTGCGCATATTCACGAGATAATGCGCGAAAACGTTCCTGGTCAGCGATGGTTTGCGCATCACCCAGCAGCGCCTGAACTTCTTCATGGCGTTCATGCAGGGCTTCCAGTTTGGCAACGATAGAAGGCTTCATAGGCGTAAATGCACCCTGTAAAAAAGAAAATGATGTACTGCTACTCCAGCCCGAGGCTGTCGCGCAGAATATTCAGGCGTTCGTTATCCCCGTCACGGGCGGCCTGTTGAAGTGATTTCGTTGGCGCATGGATCAGGCGGTTAGTCAGTTTCCATGCCAGATCCTGCATAATGGCTTGCGCGTCTCCGCCCTGCTCAAGGGCTGCTAACGCTTTGGCGGTTAACTCATCGCGAACCTGCTCTGCCTGACTGCGATACTCGCGAATGGTTTCGCTGGCGCTTTGTGCGCGTAACCAGGACATAAACTCGCTGGTTTCCTGAGCGACGATAGTTTCCGCCTCAACTGCTGCAGCTTTACGCTGCGCCAGGTTATGCGAAATAATGCTTTGCAGATCGTCAACGCTATAAAGATAAGCATTCGCCAGTTTGCCGACTTCCGGCTCAACATCGCGCGGAACGGCAATATCCACCAACAGCATCGGTTGGTTGCGACGGCTTTTTAATGCGCGCTCCACCATACCTTTACCGATGATCGGTAACGGGCTTGCAGTGGAACTAATGATGATATCGGCTTCACGCAGACGTTCGTCGATATCGCTCAATGCAATCACTTCCGCACCGACTTCATCTGCCAGAATTTGGGCACGTTCACGAGTACGGTTGGCGATAATCATCTTCTGAACTTTGTGTTCGCGCAGGTGACGCGCCACCAGCTCGATGGTTTCACCCGCGCCAACCAGCAAAACCGTTACCGTTGAGAGCGATTCAAAGATCTGCCGCGCCAGCGTACAAGCCGCAAAAGCGACAGATACGGCACTGGCGCCAATATCCGTTTCAGTGCGGACGCGTTTTGCTACAGAGAAAGATTTCTGGAACATGCGTTCCAGCTCGCTCGCCTTCATATGGCCTTTTTGCGAATCAGCAAATGCTTTTTTCACCTGACCAAGGATTTGCGGCTCACCAAGGACGAGTGAATCAAGCCCGCTGGCAACACGCATCAGATGGCTGACCGCGTCGTTATCCTGATGCCAGTAGAGGCTATTACGCAGATCTTCTTCGTTGAGATTGTGGTAATCGCACAACCAGCGAATGAGCGCCTCTTGCAGGTTATCCTGCTCTTCAACGCTAAGATAAAGTTCCGTGCGGTTACACGTCGACAGCACCACGCCGCCCTGCACCATCGGCTGCGCGAGCAGGCTGTCAAGCGCCTGATCGAGCTTGTCCGGCGAAAACGATACACGTTCTCGTAGCGATACAGGTGCCGTTTTATGGTTAATACCGAGTGCTAAAAGGGTCATGTCTGCGGGAAATAATACCAACGTTGATATGGTTAGTCTGCTCGCATCATACAGGATGCGTGGGATCAATAAAAGAGAGCGCCCCCTTTTGGAGTAATTGCCAAAAGCCGTTAGATTCTGGCAATTAAGACAACTTGAACATAGACGATAGCGGACGGTAACGCTAGCATTAAAGGTTATAACTGCAACGTATCTCAAGGACTTGTCATCACTATGCCCCTGCCCGATTTTCGCTTTATTCGCCTGCTACCGCTGGCTGCCCTCGTGCTCACTGCCTGTTCCGTTACCACGCCAAAAGGCCCCGGCAAAAGCCCGGATTCCCCGCAGTGGCGTCAGCATCAGCAAGACGTTCGTAACCTCAATCAGTATCAGACACGCGGTGCATTTGCGTATATTTCCGACCAGCAGAAAGTGTATGCCCGCTTCTTCTGGCAGCAAACTGGCCAGGATCGCTACCGTCTGCTGCTGACTAACCCATTGGGAAGCACCGAACTGGAGCTGAATGCTCAGCCGGGTAACGTGCAACTCGTAGATAACAAAGGTCAACGTTACACCGTCGATGACGCCGAAGAGATGATTGGCAAATTGACAGGAATGCCGATTCCGCTCAACAGCTTGCGTCAGTGGATTTTAGGTTTGCCCGGTGATGCGACCGACTACAAACTGGACGATCAGTACCGCCTGAGCGAAATCACCTACAGCCAGAACGGCAAAAACTGGAAAGTCGTATACGGTGGTTATGACACCAAAATGCAACCTGCGATGCCTGCCAATATGGAACTCACCGACGGTGGTCAGCGCATCAAGTTAAAAATGGATAACTGGATAGTGAAATAATGCGGACACAGTGGCCCTCTCCGGCAAAACTTAATCTGTTCTTATACATTACCGGTCAGCGTGCGGATGGTTACCACACGCTGCAAACGCTGTTTCAGTTTCTTGATTACGGCGACACCATCAGCATTGAACTTCGTGACGATGGGGATATTCGCCTGTTAACACCCGTTGAAGGCGTGGAACACGAAGATAATCTGATCGTTCGCGCAGCACGGTTGTTGATGAAAACAGCAGCAAACAGCGGGCGTCTTCCGGCGGGAAGCGGTGCAGATATCAGCATTGACAAACAATTACCGATGGGCGGCGGCCTGGGCGGTGGTTCATCGAATGCCGCGACTGTTCTGGTGGCGCTGAATCATCTCTGGCAATGCGGCCTGAGCATCGATGAGCTAGCGGAAATGGGTCTGACGCTGGGCGCAGATGTTCCTGTATTTGTCCGTGGTCATGCCGCTTTTGCTGAGGGAGTGGGTGAAATATTAACGCCAGTGAATCCGCCAGAGAAATGGTATCTGGTGGCGCACCCTGGTGTAAGTATTCCGACACCGGTGATTTTTAAAGATCCTGAACTCCCGCGCAACACGCCGAAAAGGTCAATTGATACGTTGCTAAAATGTGAATTCGGTAATGATTGCGAGGTTATCGCAAGAAAACGTTTTCGCGAGGTTGATGCGGTGCTTTCCTGGCTGTTAGAATACGCCCCGTCGCGCCTGACTGGGACAGGGGCCTGTGTCTTTGCTGAATTTGATACAGAGTCTGAAGCCCGCCAGGTGCTAGAGCAAGCCCCGGAATGGCTCAATGGCTTTGTGGCGAAAGGCGTCAACCTTTCCCCATTGCACAGAGCCATGCTTTAAGCCGGGCAAGCTGAGTTTCGGTGACAACGTCACCTTGTTCCAGACGTTGCATCGCGCTCTTTAATACACCGCCTGGAAAGAATATTGCCTGGCCCGCACAGTTTTCGGCAGATTCTTTCCACCAATGGACGCATGCCTGAGGTTCTTCTCGTGCCTGATATGAAGCTTTTTGCTGGTAACGCCACCCCGGAACTAGCACAACGTATTGCCAACCGCCTGTACACTTCACTCGGCGACGCCGCTGTAGGTCGCTTTAGCGACGGCGAAGTCAGCGTACAAATCAATGAAAATGTACGCGGTGGTGATATTTTCATCATCCAGTCCACTTGTGCCCCTACTAACGACAACCTGATGGAATTAGTCGTTATGGTTGATGCCCTGCGTCGTGCTTCCGCAGGTCGTATCACCGCTGTTATCCCCTACTTTGGCTATGCGCGCCAGGACCGTCGCGTCCGTTCCGCTCGTGTACCAATCACTGCGAAAGTGGTTGCAGACTTCCTCTCCAGCGTCGGTGTTGACCGTGTGCTGACAGTGGATCTGCACGCTGAACAGATTCAGGGTTTCTTCGACGTTCCGGTTGATAACGTATTTGGTAGCCCGATCCTGCTGGAAGACATGCTGCAGCTGAATCTGGATAACCCGATTGTGGTTTCCCCGGACATCGGCGGCGTTGTGCGTGCCCGCGCTATCGCTAAGCTGCTGAACGATACCGATATGGCAATCATCGATAAACGTCGTCCGCGTGCGAACGTTTCCCAGGTGATGCATATCATCGGTGACGTTGCAGGTCGTGACTGCGTACTGGTCGATGATATGATCGACACTGGCGGTACGCTGTGTAAAGCTGCTGAAGCTCTGAAAGAACGTGGTGCTAAACGTGTATTTGCGTACGCGACTCACCCGATCTTCTCTGGCAACGCGGCGAACAACCTGCGTAACTCTGTAATTGATGAAGTCGTTGTCTGCGATACCATTCCGCTGAGCGATGAAATCAAATCACTGCCGAACGTGCGTACTCTGACCCTGTCAGGTATGCTGGCCGAAGCGATTCGTCGTATCAGCAACGAAGAATCGATCTCTGCTATGTTCGAACATTAATCGAACCCGGCTCAAAGACCCGCTGCGGCGGGTTTTTTTGTCTGTAATATCCATTTGTATGACCTATGCCTCCTTCACCTGCCATTTAGTTGACAGATGATGCGCTCACGGATGAAACATTATTGTGAACAAAATATTCTTCTCACATGTGATGCCTTTCCGCGCTCTGATCGACGCTTGCTGGAAAGAAAAATACACTGCCGCACGGTTTACCCGTGACCTGATTGCCGGGATTACCGTCGGGATTATCGCTATTCCGCTGGCGATGGCGTTGGCAATTGGTAGTGGCGTAGCTCCGCAGTACGGTTTATATACCGCTGCTGTTGCAGGGATTGTCATTGCTCTGACGGGTGGGTCGCGTTTTAGCGTTTCCGGTCCGACTGCGGCATTTGTGGTAATTCTCTATCCTGTTTCGCAACAGTTTGGACTGGCAGGCCTGCTGGTTGCGACGTTGTTGTCGGGGATCTTTTTGATCCTGATGGGGCTGGCGCGCTTCGGTCGCCTGATTGAGTATATTCCGGTTTCCGTTACCTTAGGCTTCACTTCGGGTATCGGGATCACCATCGGTACGATGCAGATTAAAGATTTTCTCGGTCTGCAAATGGCACATGTCCCGGAACATTATCTGCAAAAAGTTGGCGCATTATTTATGGCGCTACCGACCATTAACGTGGGCGATGCCGCAATTGGTATTGTAACGCTTGGGATACTGATTTTCTGGCCGCGTCTGGGCATTCGTTTACCTGGTCATCTTCCGGCCTTGCTGGCTGGTTGTGCGGTGATGGGCATTGTTAACCTGCTCGGTGGACACGTTGCTACCATCGGATCGCAATTCCACTACGTCCTCGCCGATGGATCTCAGGGTAATGGTATTCCGCAACTGCTGCCGCAACTGGTACTGCCGTGGGATCTACCTAATTCAGAATTCACGCTGACCTGGGACTCCATACGCACACTGCTGCCTGCGGCATTCTCAATGGCAATGCTCGGCGCAATCGAATCTCTGCTCTGCGCTGTGGTACTGGATGGTATGACCGGGACTAAACACAAAGCGAACAGCGAGCTGGTCGGTCAGGGTCTGGGGAATATCATTGCCCCGTTCTTTGGTGGTATTACCGCTACAGCCGCGATCGCGCGTTCTGCCGCTAACGTCCGTGCCGGTGCAACCTCGCCCATCTCGGCGGTGATCCACTCGATTCTGGTTATTCTTGCCCTGCTGGTACTGGCACCGCTGCTCTCCTGGCTGCCGCTTTCCGCCATGGCTGCCCTGCTGTTAATGGTGGCATGGAACATGAGTGAAGCACACAAAGTGGTCGACTTGCTGCGCCATGCGCCGAAAGATGACATCATCGTCATGCTGCTTTGCATGTCGCTGACCGTGCTGTTTGATATGGTTATTGCCATCAGTGTGGGTATCGTACTGGCATCGCTGCTGTTTATGCGTCGCATCGCCCGTATGACTCGTCTGGCACCTGTGGCGGTAGATGTTCCTGACGATGTACTGGTTCTGAGAGTTATTGGTCCGCTGTTTTTCGCTGCGGCTGAAGGCTTATTCACCGATCTTGAATCGCGTCTGGAAGGCAAAAGAATTGTTATTCTGAAGTGGGATGCAGTTCCGGTGCTTGATGCCGGTGGCCTTGATGCGTTCCAGCGTTTTGTGAAGCGCCTGCCTGAAGGGTGTGAACTGCGGGTGTGTAACGTGGAATTCCAGCCACTGCGCACCATGGCTCGTTCTGGTATTCAACCGATCCCTGGACGCCTGGCGTTCTTCCCGAATCGCAGCGCAGCAATGGCCGATCTGTAAGAAAGGCATTAAACTGACCAGTCAGCGCAAACTGACTGGTCAGCAACCTACATTATGCGTTAGCTATGACGACGATTATCGTTACGGCGGCAACGTTTGTCATAGTGGCGAACCCACCAGTAACGGTCACACACCTGTTCATGCCCGCCAACACGGGCACCCGCCAGCCAGAGAATGGCACCGACGAAAATACTCAGCACTGCACCATGTGCGAAATACTGGGGCATATTAAACTGTGGTAACTGGTTGAGGATTGAATACCCCACGCCGACCACCATGACCACCAGACCCAACCCCATGAGCACGTTACCGAGTAACGAAGCGTTTTTGCGTTTCATATGTCACCTCCGGAACTTTCTGGGTTGTAACAGGGAATACCCCTCTTCCTTATGTGTAAAGTATAGACAACACCCTGTAGGTTATGTGCGGGCGTGATCACAATTACAACCCTTATTTCAACAAAACTTTACAAATAACCGCCTGAACACCCTGACTTTCTAATAGTTCGCAGAGGCAATTATTGTGTTGTCTGCGTATAAGGTGCTGTTTTTTGTCAAGCGAGGCCACAACCAGTAAACTACGCGCCAGTTATGCACTCACTCAGGACAAAAAACGTGACGATTAAATTGATTGTCGGCCTGGCGAATCCCGGCGCTGAATACGCCGCAACGCGACACAATGCTGGCGCCTGGTTCGTTGACTTACTGGCGGAGCGTTTGCGCGCCCCCCTGCGCGAAGAAGCTAAATTCTTTGGTTATACCTCGCGAGTTACCGTTGGAGGCGAAGATGTCCGCCTGTTAGTCCCGACCACATTTATGAATCTCAGCGGCAAAGCCGTCGCGGCGATGGCCAGTTTTTTCCGCATTAACCCGGACGAAATTCTGGTCGCCCACGACGAACTGGATCTGCCCCCTGGCGTCGCCAAATTTAAGTTGGGCGGCGGCCATGGTGGTCACAATGGACTGAAAGATATCATCAGTAAATTGGGTAATAACCCTAACTTTCACCGTTTACGCATTGGAATCGGTCATCCGGGCGATAAAAACAAAGTTGTCGGGTTTGTGTTAGGCAAACCTCCTGTTAGTGAACAGAAGTTAATTGATGAAGCCATCGACGAAGCGGCACGTTGTACTGAAATGTGGTTTACAGATGGCTTGACCAAAGCAACGAACCGATTGCACGCCTTTAAAGCGCAATAAGTCGTTGTCTGCGGCATTTTTGCCGCGTGCCGTGTATAATAGGCAGAGTTATTTCCATTTCTACAATCTGTTTACGATAACAGGTTGATTATTAAGATATTAAGGTGATTTAAATCATGGGATTCAAATGCGGTATCGTCGGTTTGCCCAACGTCGGGAAATCTACCCTGTTCAACGCGCTGACCAAAGCCGGTATTGAAGCGGCCAACTTTCCATTCTGCACCATCGAGCCGAACACAGGCGTTGTGCCAATGCCCGATCCGCGTCTGGATCAACTGGCTGAAATCGTAAAACCGCAGCGTACGCTTCCCACGACCATGGAGTTTGTCGATATCGCTGGCCTGGTAAAAGGCGCATCGAAAGGCGAAGGTCTGGGTAACCAGTTCCTGACCAACATCCGTGAAACCGAAGCGATCGGTCACGTTGTTCGCTGCTTTGAAAATGACAACATCATTCACGTTTCCGGCAAAGTTAATCCGGCAGACGATATTGAAGTTATCAATACCGAGCTGGCTCTGGCGGATCTCGACACCTGTGAACGTGCGATTCACCGCGTACAGAAAAAAGCCAAAGGTGGCGATAAAGACGCGAAAGCCGAGCTGGCGGTACTGGAAAAATGCCTGCCACAACTGGAAAACGCAGGTATGCTGCGCGCGCTGGATTTAAGCGCAGAAGAAAAAGCAGCTATTCGTTACCTGAGCTTCCTGACGTTGAAACCGACGATGTACATCGCTAACGTCAACGAAGACGGTTTTGAAAACAACCCGTATCTGGACCAGGTGCGTGAAATCGCGGCGAAAGAAGGTTCTGTTGTCGTTCCGGTTTGTGCTGCTGTTGAAGCCGACATTGCCGAACTGGACGACGAAGAACGTGACGAATTTATGCAGGAGCTGGGACTGGAAGAGCCGGGTCTGAACCGTGTGATCCGTGCCGGTTATAAACTGCTGAACCTGCAAACTTACTTCACCGCCGGGGTGAAAGAAGTGCGCGCATGGACCATTCCGGTTGGTGCAACCGCGCCGCAGGCTGCTGGCAAAATCCACACCGATTTTGAAAAAGGCTTTATCCGTGCACAAACCATCGCGTTTGAAGATTTCATCACTTACAAAGGTGAACAAGGCGCGAAAGAAGCAGGCAAAATGCGTGCAGAAGGTAAAGATTACATCGTTAAAGATGGCGATGTGATGAACTTCCTGTTTAACGTTTAACTCCGCGTCATCTCCTGACGGTTAATAATGAGCCATTATGTGAATCGCACATAATGGCTTTTTTACGCCTGCTACGCTGCTTCTTTCAATTCTGAGCTACCAAAACTCATAATCAGACTTCTGGCAATATTAACAATGCGGTCTTTATGTGATAACAATCACAATGCATTAACTGTTCAAGAGTTTGTCATGAAAAAAACATTTACCTTCAGCCTGTTAGCAATTGTCTTTGCGAGCCTGTTAAGTGCTTGTGTTCCTCACCATCATCACCGCCACAGCGATGGCCCGCGTGGTCCTGCGGCTTCCGGTAAGCCAATGCCACCTTCAAATGGTGGGCCAAATCATGGCAGTCATGGTCGCTATTAATTAGCAAGTCATACGCAGGAGAGTGCATACTCCCGCTATCCCCGGCGCTTAAACTGACCCGCATCAATGCCATATTGTTTCATTTTTCGCCACAGCGTGGTGCGACCAATTCCAAGTAACGCCGACATTTCCAGAATACGTCCGTCAGTCACCTGGGCGGCGTTAATAATCGCTTCTTTTTCGACTTCCGCAAATGACAGACTGGTGGAAAGACGCGTGGCGCTGATATCTTCTGTCGCCTGTTCGGTAAACAGATGCTCAGGCAAATTACTGACGCGAATACGCCCGTTGTCGCTGCTCAGGGCAAGGTTCTCAATGACGCTATACAGTTCAAAATCATTACCGGGCCATGCGCAGGAGACCAAACGAGCAAGCGCATCATCATCAATCTTCAAACGGGTTGAGAAGCGTTTTTCGAGATTACGCAATTTATTATTCACCAGCGCCGGAATACTGCCGCGCCGCATACGCAGAGGCGGGATGGTAATTTCAAATGCATGGAGCGCGTAATAAAGCTGCCGACTAAAGCGATTTTGTTCCACCAGCATTGCCAGATCTGCGGTCGTTGTGGCAATCACTTTGACATCAATCGGGATTAAACGCCGCGCATCCAACCGCGTGATAACGCCCTGCTTGATGACCTGAAGCAATGCTGACTGTAACTCCACCGCCAGATACTCAATCTTTTCGAGAAACAGCGTGCCGCCGTGTGCCAGTTCCAGACGACTCAGACGGCCATTTTTATTCTCCGTGCGATCGCCGCCAATAAATTCTTCCACCAGCGTCGCATCACCATATAACTCGCAATTGACGGCGATATAGGGACCTGCGGCGCGTTCGCTTTCATTATGAATCGCCTGGCTTAACAGGGCTTTACCAACGCCTTCTTCTCCACAAAGTAACACCGGAAAACTGCTGCGCGCCGCCTGACGACCAAAATGAATCAAGCGGCGGGTTTGCGGATCATCCTGTGGCATATGAGCAAAAGTATGACTAACTTTGCCTAATTGACTGGTCATCAATTGCCGCATCTGTTCCACCGGATGCAGCAGCAGAATAAAGCTGGTTCCCTGGGCTTCAATTATCGGTTTAAGGGTAATGACCGTATCAATAAACTGGTGCTGACTTTCAAAGGTCGCTTCCACATGTTTGAGCGGATGTGCCTGTTTTATTGCCTGTTGCAACACGGCGGGTAACGTTAACAGTTCCGTGATTGCTCTTCCCTGACTTGCCGTCACATCCAGACGTAAAACACGCGCCGCCTGAGCATTGATAAATTGCAGATTACCCTGCTCATCCCAGCTAATCACGCCATCGTCCATACTTTCTAACAGGGCGTTAAGCTGATTTAAATGCCGATTAGTTTCAGCCAGCAAACTGTCCGTTAGCAGTAAGTTTCCCACCTCGCGAGCAATTGCCAGCGTCAACGGCAAATCGGCTGCTGTCGATTGTTCCGCCGGACACGCCAGGGCTATCGTCCCCGTCAATCGCCCCTTGCTGTCAAACAGCGGCGCTGCACAAAATGCCCATTTCCAGAGCGCCTGTTTAAAATGTTGATCGGCTATCGTTTTCACCGCCTGACCAGAGATAGCCGCTAACGATAACGCACAAGTACCGATGATTCCTTCGGCACAATAAGTGCCGTCATTAAATCCCAACGCACTAAGCTGCTCCATAGTCTGCGGATCACCATAACGGCTAAGGATGCAGGCAGTTTCATCGAGAATAAGCAAAACGCACGCTCGTGGCGCCATATATTCCAGGGCATCTTCCAGCGCCGCCTGACCAAGTGTCAGCATCGCCTTTTTACGCCGACAGATAGTAGCAAATGTCACGCCCTGGGCCTGGTGCGGTACGCTCCACGATTCCCGTTTCATCAGTTTGCGGCATCGCTCCCAGGATGCTGCAATCCAGGGAGAGTTAGCCTGGTCATCGTTGTGAAAACCGCCTCTCATATTCCACTCGCTTCTGGCAAAAGGTGTTCTGACTCGCAATTTTAAGTATCAGGACATTCTTATGTTCCATTATGGAACATTTATTAAAACATATGTTTCACCATGAAACATAATTTGTATGAATTTTCTTTTCCTAAGTCTGATGCACAATGGATTCATCGGCAGTCAGTGGTCGCCGTGTCGTTGAACATCATCCATGCCCTACGATAATTGCTGGAGCAAAATAATGAAAAAATTGATCAATGATGTGCAAGACGTACTGAACGAACAACTGGCAGGGCTGGCGAAAGCGCATCCTTCGCTGACATTGCATCAGGATCCGCTGTACGTCACACGAGCTGATGCACCGGTTGCCGGAAAAGTCGCCCTGGTGTCAGGCGGCGGCAGCGGACACGAACCGATGCACTGCGGTTATATCGGTCAGGGGATGCTTTCGGGAGCCTGTCCGGGCGAAATTTTCACTTCACCGACCCCCGATAAAATCTTTGAATGCGCCATGCAGATTGATGGCGGCGAAGGCGTACTGCTGATCATCAAAAATTACACCGGCGATATTCTTAACTTCGAAACAGCAACCGAATTACTCCACGACAGTGGCGTAAAAGTGACCACGGTGGTCATTGATGACGACGTCGCGGTGAAAGACAGTCTTTATACCGCCGGGCAGCGCGGTGTTGCCAACACGGTATTAATAGAAAAACTTGTGGGTGCGGCGGCGGAACGTGGCGACTCACTGGACGCCTGTGCGGAACTGGGGCGTAAGCTGAATAATCAGGGTCACTCAATTGGTATCGCTCTCGGTGCCTGTACCGTTCCAGCCGCTGGCAAACCCTCATTTACGCTGGCAGATAATGAGATGGAGTTTGGCGTCGGTATTCATGGCGAGCCGGGTATCGATCGTCGCCCCTTCTCTTCTCTTGATCAAACCGTCGATGAAATGTTCGACACGCTGCTGGAAAATGGCACATACCATCGCACACTGCGCTTCTGGAATTATCAACAAGGAAACTGGCAGGAAGAGATACAAACCAAACAGCCGCTACAATCTGGCGATCGGGTGATTGCACTGGTCAACAATCTCGGCGCCACACCACTTTCTGAGCTTTACGGCGTCTATAACCGTCTGGTTACGCGTTGTCAGCAAGCGGGGCTGACTATCGAACGTAATTTAATCGGCGCGTATTGCACTTCACTGGATATGACCGGTTTTTCCATCACCTTACTGAAGGTTGATGACGAAACGTTGGCGTTATGGGATGCCCCAGTCCACACCCCGGCGCTGAACTGGGGTAAATAAGGAGATAACGATGTCACTGAGCAGAACTCAAATTGTTAACTGGCTTACTCGCTGTGGGGAAATCTTCAGCAAAGAGAGCGATTATCTTACCGGACTGGATCGTGAAATTGGCGACGCTGACCACGGGCTAAATATGAATCGAGGATTTAGCAAAGTGGTGGAAAAACTACCCGCCATTGAGGACAAGGATATTGGTTTCATCCTCAAAAATACCGGTATGACGCTGCTTTCCAGCGTCGGTGGTGCCAGTGGTCCGCTATTCGGTACATTCTTTATTCGCGCCGCGCAGGCAACTCAGGCGCGCCAAAGCCTGACGCTGGAAGAGCTTTATCAGATGTTCCGCGATGGTGTGGACGGCGTAATCAGCCGGGGGAAAGCCGAACCTGGCGATAAAACCATGTGCGATGTCTGGAAACCAGTGGTTGAGTCGTTACGCCAGTCCAGCGAGCAAAATCTCTCTGTTCCGGCGGCGCTCGACGCAGCCAGCGGAGTGGCTGAATCCGCTGCACAAAGCACGATTACGATGCAAGCTCGCAAAGGCCGTGCCAGTTATCTCGGTGAACGCAGTATTGGTCACCAGGATCCTGGCGCGACCTCAGTGATGTTTATGATGCAAATGCTGGCGTTAGCCGCGAAAGAGTAAGGAATTGGTGATGGTAAACCTGGTCATAGTTTCACATAGCGCCCGGCTGGGTGAAGGTGTCGGTGAATTAGCCCGTCAGATGTTAATGAGCGATAGTTGTAAAATCGCCATTGCCGCAGGGATTGATGACCCGCAAAATCCCATTGGTACTGATGCCGTCAAAGTGATGGAAGCCATCGAATCCGTTGCTGATGCCGACCATGTGCTGGTTATGATGGACATGGGAAGCGCGTTATTGAGTGCAGAAACCGCTCTGGAATTGCTGGCGCCAGAGATCGCCGCAAAAGTACGTTTGTGTGCAGCGCCATTGGTCGAAGGAACTCTGGCGGCAACGGTTAGCGCGGCATCGGGTGCAGGTATCGACAAAGTTATTCATGATGCTATGTCTGCGCTGGAAGCCAAACGCGAACAACTGGGTTTACCGTCATCCGCCACTGAGATATCTGACACATGCCCGCCGCACGATGAAGAAGCCCGTTCCCTCGCTGTGGTGATTAAAAACCGTAACGGCCTCCACGTACGCCCGGCCTCTCGACTGGTCTATACCTTATCGGTATTTAATGCAGATATGTTGCTGGAGAAAAACGGCAAATGCGTCACGCCGGAAAGTATTAACCAAATTGCGCTATTACAAGTCCGCTATAACGATACTCTGCGCCTGATCGTGAAAGGGCCAGAAGCTGAAGAGGCGCTGGCCGCTTTCCGCCAGTTGGCTGAAGATAACTTTGGTGAAACAGAAGATATTGCGCCACCAACTCTGCGCCAGGTTACTCCTGTCACGGGTAAAGCCTTTTATTATCAACCGGTTTTATGCACAGTACAGGCAAAATCAATCCTGACGGTGGAACACGAACAGGAACGATTACGCCAGGCTATTGACTTTACGTTGTTAGACCTGATGACGTTAACGGCAAAGGCAGAAGCAAGCGGGCTTGACGATATCGCCGCGATCTTTTCCGGTCACCATACTCTGTTAGACGATCCTGAACTGCTGGCGGCAGCAAGCGAACTTCTTCAGCATGAACATTGCACCGCAGAGTATGCCTGGCAGCAGGTTCTTAAAGAACTTAGCCAGCAATATCAGCAGATTGATGATGAATATCTGCAGGCGCGCTATATCGATGTGGATGATCTTCTGCATCGCACCCTACTCCATCTGACACAGACGAAAGAAGAACTACCGCAATTTAGTGCACCGACCATTTTGTTGGCAGAGAACATTTATCCCTCCACCGTGCTGCAACTGGACCCGACGGTCGTTAAAGGCATCTGCCTTAGTGCCGGAAGTCCGGTATCCCACAGCGCCTTAATTGCCCGTGAACTGGGTATTGGCTGGGTTTGCCTGCAGGGGGAAAAACTGTACGCGGTACAACCTGAAGAGACGTTAACTCTGGACGTTAAAACCCAAAGTTTTAGCCATGATGGCTAAAACAGTGTTCGGATGGCATCGCTACGATGCTATCCGAAAAAGCCGTACGCTATTAGCCAGCGTACTGACCATGTTGTAAATCCTGTACTACTTTGTTCATTTTCGCTTCATTCAACAGATAAAACTTAATAGAAATTGCAGTCAGGAAGTAGAAGAATGCCGGCAGGAAGTAGAAGAATGCCGGCAGGAGGGTAAACAGTAACACTACGCCCTGTACTGAATTAGCGGATTGAGTTGTGCTACTGGTTGCATAACCATAATAAGCCAGTACCCAACCAATCACCGCCCCACCTACTGCAACGCCCAGTTTGATGACAAAAATATTCGCAGCAACGTTCATCCCCGTAATACGACGACGCGTTTTCCATTCACCATAGTTATTCGCATCGGTAATCATTGACCACTGGAGCGCACCATTTCCGCCCTGAATAATCTGAATTGCCAGATGAGCCAGTAATGGAATAATCCAGTATTCCACCGGCAGGAAATAACAGAGCACGCCCAACGCTGCGTTAATAATATTAACCCAGAATGAAAGTTTAATTTTACAAAAGCGAGTGCCAAATGGTTTCGCCAGTACAGAACCTAACATAGAAGCAAACATTCCGCCGAGCATAAACCACGTAAGAATATCTGAACCTTTATTTAAAACGGTATTAACATAATAAACAACAGCACCGCCACGGATAACCACCGCCACCAGCATCATAAAATTATAAACAGAGAGAATGCGCCACTGATCATTCTTAAAAAGAATCTTCAAATCGCGCGCGATATTCAGATTTTCTTCCTGAATAGGTTGTACACGCTCTTTGGTGGTCAGGAAACAAATTAAGAACATAATGCAGCCAATAACGCCAAAAACCGCCATCGCAATCTGGATACCAGTAGCCCGGTCTCCAGGAGAGAGGAAGTCAGCGACAGGCAGGATAAATGCAGTACCTAACGCACCACCAATAGGCGTGATGGCAAAACGCCAGGATTGCAGTGACAGGTTTTCACGCGGATCGGACGTCAACGCCGCGCCCAATGAGCAGTAAGGGATATTAATGGCCGTATACATTAATGTCATAAATATATAGGCGGCAACCGCATAGACAACCTTACCGCTGTCAGAGAAATCAGGAATGGAGTAAACCAGCACGCAACTGACCGCAAACGGTACACAGATGGCCAACAGCCACGGACGGAAACGCCCCCAACGAGATGAGGTTGCATCGGCGATTGCCCCCATAATCGGATCGGTAATTGCATCCAGTAGACGCACCAGTAAAAACATGGTTCCCATTACGGCTGGCGGCAGACCATAAATATCGGTATAGAAATAAGCGAGGATGGCAACAGAAGAATCAAAGACGATATGGCTGGCAGCATCACCCAGGCTATAGCCTATTTTTTCTTTTATTGGCAATTTTTCCACATTAGACATGTTTTATCCTTATCTATAAATTTACTTCACGAAATACCTTTCACTGGCGCAATTCTTCACGGAAGTTTTTGGTCGGTCTATTATGTTTTTTCATTAAATTCTTATGATTTTTTTCTTCTGTGATCGCACAGCAAAAGTCACTGCCCATTTAATAAACAACATATATTTTGTGAATATATTGCAACACTATTTATGCCTTTAATTACACCTTCCATATGCCTGACACTTCGCAGAATGAGATTTCAATCATGCAGTTGCCGCGATCCTGAACTAAGGTTTTCTGATACTTGATTACCGTTTTGTTCGGTATCGCCAAAGGAGAATGATTGATGAAACCACGTGTCCCTCGTCACCTGCAAAGAATGGCGTTAATTCCCACCACCGTTTTATTGTGTTTTGCCACGCTATCGGCACAAGCGGAAGAAATCGCTGTCACACCACAATCGCCTGATATTTTGTTGGGACCGTTGTTTGACGATGTGCAAAACGCCAAACTTTTTCCTGATCAAAAAACCTTTGCCGACGCCGTGCCCAACAGCGACCCGCTAATGATCCTCGCTGATTACCGGATGCAGCAGAACCAGAGCGGGTTTGATTTACGGCACTTTGTGAAAGTTAATTTCACTCTGCCAAAAGAAGGCGAGAAGCATGTCCCACCGAAGGGACAGTCGCTGCGTGAACATATTGATGGACTTTGGCCGGTATTAACCCGTACAACGGAAAGCACCGAAAAATGGGACTCTCTGTTGCCATTGCCGAAACCCTATGTCGTGCCAGGAGGCCGTTTTCGGGAAGTGTATTACTGGGACAGTTACTTCACCATGCTGGGGCTTGGCGAAAGCGGTCACTGGGATAAAGTGGCGGATATGGTGGCGAATTTTGGTTATGAAATAGATACTTATGGACACATTCCCAACGGGAACCGCAGCTACTATTTAAGCCGTTCGCAGCCGCCTTTCTTTGCGTTGATGGTGGAGTTACTGGCGCAACATGAAGGCGACGCCGCGTTGAAACAGTATCTGCCGCAACTACAAAAAGAATATGCTTACTGGATGGACGGCGTTGAAAATCTGCAAGCCGGGCAACAGGAAAAGCGCGTTGTAAAGCTCAAGGATGGCACCATTCTTAACCGCTACTGGGACGACCGCGATACACCTCGTCCGGAATCATGGGTAGAAGATATCGCTACCGCTAAAAGCAATCCAAATCGTCCTGCCACTGAAATTTACCGTGACCTGCGTTCTGCCGCCGCATCTGGCTGGGATTTCAGCTCGCGCTGGATGGACAATCCACAGCAGTTAAGTACATTACGCACCACCAGCATCGTACCGGTCGATCTCAATAGCCTGATGTATAAAATGGAAAAAATCCTTGCCAGCGCCAGTAAAGCCGCCGGGGATAATGCGATGGCCAGCCAATACGAAACGCTGGCGAATGCCCGTCAGAAAGGGATCGAAAAATACTTGTGGAATGATCAACACGGCTGGTATGCCGATTACGATCTGAAGAGTCATAAAGTACGTAATCAGTTAACTGCCGCCGCCCTGTTCCCGTTGTACGTTAATGCAGCAGCGAAAGATCGCGCCAGTAAAATGGCAACAGCGACCAGAACGCATCTGCTGCAACCTGGCGGACTGAACACCACCTCGGTGAAAAGTGGGCAGCAATGGGATGCGCCAAATGGCTGGGCGCCGTTACAATGGGTCGCTACTGAGGGATTGCAAAACTACGGACAGGAAGATGTGGCGATGGACATTAGCTGGCACTTTCTGACCAATGTTCAGCACACCTATGACCGGGAGAAAAAGCTGGTGGAGAAATATGATGTCAGCACCACCGGAACAGGTGGCGGCGGTGGCGAATATCCGTTGCAGGATGGTTTTGGTTGGACCAACGGCGTAACGCTGAAAATGTTGGATTTGATCTGCCCGAAAGAAAAACCGTGTGACAACGTTCCGGCAACGCGCCCGACCAGTGCTTCCGCAACGCAGCCAACAAAAGTCACAGAACCCACACCTTAATCTTTTCTTCTCCCGACAGCGTCATTCTGCTTATCTGGATGACGTTGCCGTTTTATCTGGTTTTCAAACACCGTGAGATTTACACATAATTTGAAAGCGGATAGTGATGCCTGCACCGCTATCCGCCAGAAAGATTACGTTATTCTCTTCGCAGGAGGCGGAATACCCCCAGCACCAGGATAGCGCCGACCACCGCCACCAGGAAGCTATGTAAATTAAAACCACTGATGGAGCCGCCAATGCCAAACATGGTCGCCAGCCAGCCGCCGACAACCGCACCGACTATCCCGAGAATGCAGGTCAGGAAAAATCCACCACCATCACGCCCTGGCATGATCAGCTTGGCGATAATGCCGGCTATCAGGCCAAAAATAATCCAGGCAATAATTCCCATGTTCAGGCCCTCGTTTCGATGAATCGGACGCAAGAAATGCTTACGTCAACGCTCTAAGTATAGGCAAGCACAGGATCAATGGTGGGAGGCTGTCGGTTGAATTAGTCGTAAGTTGTAAAAAAAATTCACGCATTTGTATTAAGTTTTGTTAGTCCCTACCGATAAACCAAAGACAGTTTGTCGGTCAGGAGTTTTTCCGCGTGAGTCATTACCATGAGCAGTTCCTGAAACAAAATCCGTTAGCAGTCCTGGGCGTTTTACGCGATTTACATAAAGCCGCAGTACCACTGCGTATCAGTTGGTCAGATGGTCAGTTGATCAGCAATATACTGGCGATAAGCCCTGATAAACTGGTGCTGGATTTTGGTAGTCAGCAAGAAGACAACAATGCCGTGCTTAAAGCGCGACAAATCACTATTACCGCCGAAACGCAAGGCGCCAAAATCGAATTTACCCTTGCTCAATTACAGCAAAGTGAATATTTGCAGCTTCCGGCGTTTATCGCCACTCCCCCTCCCGCATTATGGTTTGTGCAACGACGCAGATATTTCCGCATCTCCGCCCCACTTCATCCGCCTTATTATTGTCAGACCAAACTGGCGGATAACAGTACGTTACGTTTTCGCCTGAGTGATTTATCACTAGGTGGCATGGGTGCATTACTGGAAACGGAAAAACCGGCCGGATTGCACGAAGGTATGCGCTTCGCACAGATTGAAGTCAACATGGGACAATGGGGCATTTTTCACTTTGACGCCCAGTTACTGACCATCAGCGAGCGCAAAGTGATTGATAGCAGAAATGAAACTATCTCCACTCCCCGCCTGAGCTTTCGTTTTCTTAACGTCAGCCCGACGGTGGAGCGGCAATTACAGCGGATTATATTCTCACTCGAACGGGAAGCCCGGGAGAAATCGGACAAAGTGCGCGACTGAGTTACATCGCGTCCAGCGCCTGCTCAAGTTTGTAGATATAGCGTGGAGCCTGCGGTGCAGGGTGATTTCTTGCTACGTGATCGAGGAACTCATCAGCATCCAGATCATTAATTTTGCTGATCGCTTTTTTCCGATCTGATGAGAAAGTCCGCAGCAACGCACCAGCCCCGTTAGCGTATGACACCACCAGCGCATATTGCAGTACCTTCGGATCTTCAATGCCTGCCAGCGGGCCGGTTTCCAGAATATTCAGGTAAGCCGCCCCCATTGAGATATTACGCTCCGGGTTTTTCAGCTCGCTGGTCGTCGGCTCGCCACTCCAGCCCATACGGCGATAAACATCACGTCCGGAGGTTGAGGCTTTTAACTGCATTAAACCAATAGCATTCGACTTACTTACCGCGTTCGGGTTACCACCCGATTCGATAGCGATAATTGCCGTGATCAATTGCGGATCAACGCCCCATGCCGCTCCGGCTTTCTGACTTATTGGCATCCACTGCATCGCACGTTGTACCGGGACTTTCGCATTCCATGGCGGGTTCGTATAGTCATGCTTTGAAGAACAACCCGCTAATAACACAATCAAAAAGGCAAACCATCTCAATTTCACTTCATCAATCCTTATAGCCTGGAATCGCCGTTGAGGTGACAACGGCACACCTAAGCGGCATGATATACATTTCGTTTCTGTTGTCAGCAAGGAATTGCCATGTCTCTGTTTCACTTAATTGCCCCGTCGGGTTACTGCATTAATCAGCACGCCGCACAGCGCGGCGTTCAGCGCCTTACCGATGCGGGGCATCAGGTCAATAACGTCGGGGTTATCACCCGTCGCTGTGAACGTTTTGCTGGTACGGAAACGGAGCGTCTGGAAGATCTCAATTCCCTTGCCAGACTGACCTCACCCAACACCATCGTGCTGGCAGTACGCGGCGGTTACGGTGCCAGTCGCTTACTGGCGGATATTGACTGGCAGGCTCTGGTGGCTCGCCAACAACATGATCCGTTGCTTATCTGCGGGCATAGCGATTTTACGGCCATTCAGTGCGGTCTTCTGGCACAAGGCAATGTCATCACCTTTAGCGGCCCGATGCTGGTGGCAAATTTTGGCGCGGATGAGCTGAATGCCTTTACCGAGCACCACTTCTGGCTGGCGTTACGCAATGAAACGTTCAGCATTGAATGGCAAGGGGAAGGCCCGGCGTGTCAAACAGAAGGAACATTGTGGGGAGGCAACCTCGCGATGTTGATTTCGCTTATCGGTACGCCGTGGATGCCACAAATTGAGAACGGTATTCTGGTACTGGAAGACATCAACGAACATCCGTTCCGTGTCGAACGCATGTTGTTACAGCTTTATCATGCTGGAATTTTACAGCGCCAGAAGGCGATTATTCTCGGTAGCTTCAGTGGCAGCACGCCCAATGATTATGATGCGGGTTACAACCTGGCGTCGGTGTACACGTTCTTGCGTTCCCGCCTGTCGATTCCGCTGATTACCGGCCTCGACTTTGGTCATGAACAACGCACAGTGACGCTGCCGCTGGGTGCACATGCTATCCTCAAAAACGACAAAAACGGCACACAATTGACAATTAGCGGTCATCCTGTTCTGAAAGCGTAAAAAAATCACGCTTCCGGGCTAACTAAAACGCTGTTTCTGCCGTGAATATGGTAGGTTTATAGCACGAGACAGCGTAATCAGGAGTAACCGACCGTTGGATGCCGCAACAATTATTAGCCTTTTTATCTTAGGCTCCATCCTTGTCACCAGCAGTATTTTACTTAGTTCATTTTCTTCCCGCCTTGGCATTCCGATTCTGGTTATTTTCCTGGCGATCGGTATGCTGGCTGGAGTCGATGGTGTCGGCGGCATTCCGTTTGATAATTATCCTTTTGCCTACATGGTAAGTAACCTGGCACTGGCGATTATTTTGCTCGATGGCGGAATGCGCACCCAGGCCAGTTCATTTCGCGTGGCGTTAGGACCTGCACTTTCACTGGCGACGCTGGGCGTGCTTATCACCTCCGGTTTAACCGGCATGATGGCGGCATGGCTGTTTAATCTTGATTTGATTGAAGGCTTATTGATTGGCGCAATTGTCGGCTCCACCGACGCCGCAGCGGTCTTTTCTCTGCTGGGCGGCAAAGGGCTTAACGAACGTGTTGGCTCGACGCTGGAAATAGAGTCCGGCAGCAATGATCCGATGGCGGTCTTTCTGACAATTACCCTGATTGCGATGATCCAGCAGCATGAAAGCACTATTAGCTGGATGTTCGTTGTCGATATCCTGCAACAATTTGGCCTGGGGATTGTCATCGGTCTTGGCGGGGGTTATTTACTGCTGCAGATGATTAACCGCATCGCCCTGCCTGCGGGCTTGTATCCATTGCTGGCATTAAGCGGCGGTATTTTAATTTTTGCTTTAACCACGGCGCTGGAAGGCAGCGGCATTCTGGCAGTTTATCTGTGCGGTTTTCTGCTGGGTAATCGTCCGATTCGCAACCGCTACGGCATTCTGCAAAATTTCGACGGCCTCGCCTGGCTGGCACAAATCGCTATGTTCCTGGTGCTGGGGTTGTTGGTTAACCCGAGCGACCTGTTGCCTATTGCCATTCCGGCGCTCATTTTGTCTGCATGGATGATTTTCTTCGCCCGCCCCCTTTCGGTATTTGCTGGATTGCTACCGTTCCGTGGCTTCAATCTGCGCGAGCGCGTGTTTATTAGTTGGGTTGGATTACGCGGCGCAGTGCCGATCATCCTGGCGGTGTTCCCGATGATGGCGGGGCTGGAGAATGCGCGTCTGTTCTTTAATGTCGCCTTCTTCGTAGTTCTGGTTTCACTGCTATTGCAGGGAACATCGCTGTCGTGGGCAGCGAAAAAAGCCAAAGTGGTGGTTCCGCCAGTGGGACGTCCGGTATCACGCGTTGGGCTGGATATTCATCCGGAAAATCCGTGGGAGCAGTTTGTTTACCAATTGAGTGCCGATAAATGGTGCGTGGGCGCGGCGCTGCGCGATCTGCATATGCCAAAAGAGACGCGCATTGCGGCACTGTTTCGTGATAACCAGTTGCTTCACCCCACCGGCAGCACCCGACTGCGCGAAGGCGACGTGTTATGCGTGATTGGTCGGGAACGCGATCTTCCGGCACTCGGAAAACTGTTTAGCCAGTCGCCGCCGGTCGCGCTTGATCAACGCTTCTTTGGTGACTTCATTCTCGAAGCCAGCGCGAAATATGCCGATGTGGCGCTGATCTATGGTCTGGAAGACGGTCGGGAGTATCGCGATAAACAGCAAACGCTGGGTGAAATTGTTCAGCAATTGTTAGGTGCGGCTCCGGTTGTCGGCGACCAGGTGGAGTTTGCCGGGATGATCTGGACGGTGGCTGAGAAAGAAGATAACGAAGTGTTGAAGATTGGCGTTCGGGTGGCGGAGGAAGAAGCCGAATCTTAAGTTTGATGCGGCTGATATCGCCGGATGCGATGCTTACGCATTTTATCCGGCTTGCCACAAGTTACACCGTCACAACAGGTACACGTAGCGCCAGCGCGCACATCAACTCATAGCCCACCGTTCCGGCAGCGGCGGCGACATCATCAATTTTGATCTCCTTGCCCCACAGCTCAACTGGCGTACCAATACCCGCCTGCGGGCAAGGCGTCAAATCGACCGCCAGCATATCCATCGAGACTGTCCCCACCGTCATGGTGCGCACGCCGTCCACTAAAACAGGTGTTCCGGTTGGTGCATGACGCGGATAGCCGTCGGCGTATCCGGCGGCGACAATGCCGATTCGCTGCTCATCGCGCGCAGTATAGCGACCGCCATAGCCCACACGTTCGCCCGCTTTTAGCGTCTGAACACCAATAATCTCACTGCTTAACGTCATGACCGGGCGTAATCCGGTATTGGCGATATCGCGCCACTGACCGGACGGCGAAGCACCATATAAAATAATGCCAGGTCGAACCCAGTCAAAATGCGCTTCCGGATGCCACAGGGTTGCCGCCGAATTAGACAACGAGCGCCGACACTCCAGCCCTTCCGCTGCCTGCTCAATACGCGCCATCGCGCCGGAAATCCCATCAGGATGCTCCGCATCGGCAAAATGCGACATCAGCGTCATTTCGCCAACGTTCGCCATCGCCCGCAGCTGCTGCCAGACAGTGAGCACGCGATCGGGCTGGAACCCCAACCGATTCATCCCACTATTCACCTTAAGGTAAATATCCAGCGGCGCTTTTAGCCGCGCATTTTGCAGTGCTTTGAGCTGCCAGTTACTGTGCACGCAGGTGGTCAGGCGGTACTGGTCATAAATTTCCAGATCCTGAGCGTGAAAAAAACCCTCCAGCATCAGGATTGGCCCTTTCCAGCCGCGCTCGCGCAGGATAATAGCCTCTTCAGGATTAAGTAACGCAAAACCATCGGTCGCCCCGAGCGCGCTCCAGATACGCTCGATACCGTGCCCGTAAGCGTTCGCTTTTACCACCGACCAGACGCGCGCGTGCGGCGCGGCCTGGCGGACAATGGTCAGATTTTGTTTTAATGCCTGCAGATCGAGGCTGGCCTGTATCGGACGAGTCATCTCGATTCCTTAACTGTGCGCGCCATGTAAATGGCCTGGACGTGATGGCGTAAATCCACGACTGTAGCGCGCTACACTTAGATCCTCATACGGGATCGCTGGCGTGCGCCCTGACAGCAGATCGCTTAACAACTGACCGGAACCGCAAGCCATCGTCCAGCCAAGCGTGCCGTGACCGGTATTCAGCCACAAATTTTTAAAGCGTGTACGCCCCACAACCGGCGTGCCGTCTGGTGTCATCGGGCGCAGACCGGTCCAGAAAGTAGCCTGCTCAACATGGCCGCCGCGCGGATAAAGGTCGCGAACCACCATCTCCAGCGTTTCACGACGCGGTTGCAACAGCTCGGTGTTAAAGCCAACAATTTCCGCCATCCCGCCGACACGAATACGGTTATCGAAACGGGTAATAGCGATTTTGTAGGTTTCATCAAGAATGGTGGACACCGGCGCACCGTCTTCATGCGCAATCGGAATGGTCAAAGAATAACCTTTCAGCGGATAAACCGGGATATCGACAATGCCCTTGAGCATCGCCGTCGAGTAAGAGCCAAATGCCATAACATACGCATCGGCCTTAATCACCTCATCACCACACTTCACGCCATAGATCTGCTCGCCGTCACAAAGCAGTTGATCGACTGGTGTATTAAAGCGGAATTTAACCCCCGCCTGTTCCGCCATTCGCGCCAGATTCTGGGTAAAGAGCTGACAGTCACCGGTTTCGTCATTGGGTAGTTGCAGGCCGCCAGTCAGTTTGTGCGCAACTTCCGCCAGCGCAGGTTCCACTTCCGCCAGGCGACTGGATTCCAGCAATTTATATGGCACGCCTGCATCTTCCAGTACGGCGATATCGCGAGTGGCGTTTTCATACTGTTGTTCAGTGCGGAACAGTTGCAGCGTCCCGCCCTGCCGGCCTTCATACTGGATATTGGTTTCGGCGCGCAATGCTTTCAGGCAATCACGGCTGTATTCTGCCAGGCGCACCATCCGCCCTTTGTTTTCCATATAGTGGCTGGTGTCACAGTTACGTAACATTTGCCACATCCATTTCAACTGGAATTGCGAACCATCGAGACGAACCGCCAGCGGCGCATGGCGCTGGAACATCCATTTAATCGCTTTTAAAGGCACGCCTGGCGCCGCCCACGGCGCGGCATATCCGGGAGAAATTTGCCCGGCATTTGCTGCGCTGGTTTCCAGTGCTGCGCCCGGCTCCCGATCAATGACGGTGACCTCATGTCCTGCCTGATTTAAATACCAGGCGCTGGCAACGCCTACCACACCACTTCCCAGTATGACAACTCGCATAGCCACTCCGATAACGGTATATACAGTAAAAGAACAATAATCTAATTACATCTTGATAACCCAGATGAAAATATTATTCAACATATGGCTTTTTTATGGTGAGCTGGCTCACATCTCCCTGACTCTGCGGGAATATGGCGTCTTTGGTATCTCCTGCTGGTCGAGCTTTATATCCAGCAGAAAATTCCGTTCAGAAGCTAATTATTGGCACTCCGATAATAAGAAATCGCAAAGAAAAAAATTCTCCAGCGACGCGGTTTTTAACTGGTGTTCTATGCTTGAAATGAGGTGCTCCACACAGAGAGCGCCGACAACAATGAGGTGCGCGTATGGCGACGATCGATTCTATGAATAAGGACTCCACACGTTTGAGCGATGGACCTGACTGGACGTTCGACCTGCTGGATATTTATCTGGCAGAGATAGACCGGGTGGCAAAACTCTACCGGCTTGATACCTACCCGCACCAGATTGAAGTAATTACATCAGAGCAAATGATGGATGCCTACTCCAGCGTCGGGATGCCAATTAACTATCCGCACTGGTCGTTTGGCAAAAAGTTTATTGAAACCGAGCGTCTGTATAAGCACGGTCAGCAAGGGCTGGCCTATGAAATCGTTATTAACTCTAATCCGTGCATCGCTTACCTGATGGAAGAGAACACCATTACCATGCAGGCGCTGGTGATGGCTCACGCCTGTTATGGCCATAACTCTTTCTTCAAAAACAATTACTTATTCCGTAGCTGGACCGATGCCAGTTCGATTGTCGATTACCTGATTTTCGCCCGCAAATACATTACCGAGTGCGAAGAACGCTATGGCGTTGATGAGGTAGAAAAGCTGTTGGACTCGTGCCATGCGCTGATGAACTACGGTGTGGATCGTTATAAACGCCCACAAAAAATCTCGCTGCAAGAGGAGAAAGCCCGGCAAAAAAGTCGCGAAGAGTATCTGCAAAGCCAGGTCAATATGCTCTGGAGAACGCTGCCTAAGCGCGAGGAAGAGAAAACCGTTGCCGAAGCGCGCCGCTATCCATCCGAGCCACAAGAAAACCTGCTCTATTTTATGGAGAAAAATGCGCCGCTGCTGGAATCATGGCAGCGTGAAATCCTGCGCATTGTACGTAAAGTGAGCCAGTATTTTTATCCGCAAAAACAGACTCAGGTGATGAACGAAGGCTGGGCGACCTTCTGGCACTACACCATCCTTAACCATCTGTATGATGAAGGGAAAGTGACCGAACGTTTTATGCTGGAGTTCTTGCATAGCCACACCAATGTGGTCTTCCAGCCGCCCTATAACAGCCCGTGGTACAGCGGAATTAACCCGTATGCCCTCGGATTCGCTATGTTTCAGGATATTAAACGGATTTGTCAGTCGCCAACGGAAGAAGACAAATACTGGTTCCCGGATATCGCCGGTTCCGACTGGCTGGAAACGCTGCATTTCGCGATGCGTGACTTCAAAGATGAGAGCTTTATCAGCCAGTTCCTGTCACCGAAAGTAATGCGTGATTTCCGCTTCTTCACAGTGCTGGATGACGATCGGCATAATTATCTGGAGATTTCCGCCATTCATAATGAGGAAGGTTATCGGGAGATCCGTAACCGTTTATCGTCGCAATATAACTTAAGTAATCTTGAGCCGAATATTCAGATCTGGAACGTAGATTTACGCGGCGACCGTTCGCTGACGCTACGTTACATTCCACATAACCGCGCACCACTGGATCGGGGGCGTAAAGAAGTGCTGAAGCATGTACATCGCCTGTGGGGGTTTGATGTGATGCTCGAACAGCAAAACGAAGACGGCAGCGTTGAGTTACTGGAACGTTGCCCGCCAAGAATGGGAAATCTGTAAATATCCCTCCTCGTTTGAGGAGGGTTTATTTTGCCGGATGCGGCGTAAACGTCTTATCCGGCTTATAGAACATAGCAAATTCAATATATTGAAGGCCTGATAAGCATAGCGCATCAGGTAACTATGCATTAGTCATCAGTATGGATGGATTATCGCCCCTGAATGGCTAAATCACCCGGCAGGTTTTTCTGCATCCGGTGCCAAATCTCGCCACTCTCATGCCCATAGCGGCGTACTGTTTCGTAAACCTGGTCGTGGGCGCCTTCACTGCACAACGCAGACAGCTTGTGGTAGAAGCCCAGCGCCAGACTACGCGCTTCCGGATTGGCGAAATAGTGACGACCAATGCGCGTATACAACCCTTTCATTCCGTTAAGGATCAGACCATAAATCGGGTTACCAGAGGCAAACGCCAGACCGCGAAAAATGTTGTAATCCAGATCAGCAAAAGCGTCTGCGTGATCGGCCACTTCATTAGCCGTTGCCAGCACTTCCTGCGCTTTATCAGGATGCTGGCGAAACGCGGTACGAATAAAAATGGTCGAAATATTGGTACGCACTGACAGCAAATTATCTATGAGTTGCGGTACACTTTCGTGATCCAGTCGCGCCAGCGTCTCAAGGATATTCAACCCGGAGGTTTCCCAGAAATTATTCACCTTCGTCGGTTTGCCGTGTTGAATGGTCAGCCAGCCGTCTCGCGCCAGGCGCTGTAACACTTCGCGTAACGTCGTTCTCGTTACACCAATTAATTCCGAAAGTTCACGTTCTGCGGGCAAAATAGTCCCGGGTGGGAAGCGGTTATTCCAGATACTTTCAATAATGTACTCTTCCGCGAAACCCGCCGGGCTTTGCGCCTTAATGACCATAGTGAGATTTCCATAACACAGCAAAACAAAGTTGGACTCATCATACCAGAGGGCTAACAACGCTGATAGCAGACAAAAAGAAGAAAAAAGGGATCAAGGCTTCATTTTCTGTATCTCTTTCCCCTTGACTATCAAGACTTGCCTCGATCCCCCCCGACCGTTAAGCTTTGCGTTCTAACATAAAAACATCATTTATTATTTGTAAGGTAAGGGAAACCATCATGGAGATCTCCTGGGGCCGCGCGTTATGGCGCAATTTTTTGGGTCAGTCACCTGACTGGTACAAACTTGCCCTTATTATTTTCTTAATTGTTAACCCGTTAATTTTCCTCATCAGCCCTTTTGTTGCTGGCTGGCTGCTTGTCGCGGAATTTATTTTCACTCTGGCGATGGCTCTGAAATGCTATCCGCTGCTCCCCGGCGGTCTATTGGCTATCGAAGCTGTCTTCATCGGCATGACCAGTGCGGAACACGTCCGTGAAGAGGTGGCGGCAAATCTTGAAGTCTTACTGTTACTGATGTTTATGGTGGCGGGCATCTATTTTATGAAACAGCTTCTGCTGTTCATATTTACCCGTTTACTGTTAAGCATTCGCTCCAAAATGCTGCTGTCACTCTCTTTTTGCGTGGCGGCGGCGTTTCTCTCTGCGTTCCTCGATGCCTTAACCGTAGTTGCTGTGGTGATCAGCGTTGCTGTTGGTTTTTATGGTATTTATCACCGCGTAGCTTCTTCCCGCACCGAAGATACCGACCTGCAAGACGACAGCCATATCGACAAGCATTACAAAGTGGTTCTGGAGCAGTTCCGTGGCTTTCTGCGTAGCCTGATGATGCATGCGGGTGTCGGCACTGCATTAGGCGGCGTGATGACCATGGTAGGCGAACCACAGAACCTGATCATTGCCAAAGCTGCTGGCTGGCATTTTGGCGATTTCTTCCTGCGCATGTCACCGGTGACCGTCCCTGTCCTGATTTGCGGTCTGTTAACCTGCCTGCTGGTGGAGAAGCTGCGTTGGTTTGGCTACGGCGAAACGCTGCCGGAAAAAGTCCGCGAAGTGCTGCAACAGTTTGACGATCAAAGCCGCCTCCAGCGTACACGTCAGGATAAAATTCGTCTGATTGTCCAGGCGATTATCGGCGTCTGGCTGGTCACCGCGCTGGCGTTGCATCTGGCAGAGGTCGGCTTGATTGGTTTGTCTGTCATTATATTGGCGACATCACTGACCGGTGTAACTGATGAACATGCAATCGGCAAAGCCTTCACAGAATCTCTGCCATTCACCGCACTGTTGACGGTCTTTTTCTCGGTAGTGGCGGTGATTATCGACCAACAACTGTTCTCCCCAATTATCCAGTTTGTATTGCAGGCATCAGAACACGCTCAGCTATCGCTGTTTTATATCTTCAACGGTTTGCTGTCTTCAATTTCGGATAACGTCTTTGTAGGGACGATTTATATCAATGAAGCAAAAGCGGCAATGGAGAGCGGTGCTATTAGTATGAAGCAATATGAACTGCTGGCAGTCGCCATCAACACCGGGACCAACCTGCCCTCCGTCGCCACGCCGAACGGACAGGCTGCGTTCTTATTCCTGTTGACCTCAGCACTCGCGCCATTAATACGTCTTTCTTATGGCCGCATGGTGTGGATGGCTCTGCCCTACACTCTCGTACTGACCCTCGTCGGATTACTCTGCGTAGAGTTTACTCTTGCCCCTGTAACTGAATGGTTTATGCAAATGGGGTGGATTGCAACGCTTTGATAACAACTTACCGGGCATATTTATGCCCGGTTTGCCTTTCCGCCCGATAATTGTTCAATTACATCCTATTTTTACTCCCTCCTGGTGGCGCAACGAATGAATTGGTTTAAACTGCGCATTCGATGCATATTGCAGGGAAATTATTATGTTGCGATTTTTGAACCAATGTTCACAAGGCCGGGGGGCGTGGCTGTTAATGGCGTTTACCGCTCTGGCACTGGAACTGACGGCGCTGTGGTTCCAGCATGTGATGTTACTTAAACCTTGCGTGCTCTGTATTTATGAACGCTGTGCGTTATTCGGCATTCTGGGCGCCGCGCTGATTGGCGCTATCGCCCCGAAAACTCCGCTGCGTTATGTGGCGATGATCATCTGGCTGTATAGTGCTTTTCGTGGCGTGCAATTAACTTACGAGCACACCATGCTCCAGCTCTATCCTTCACCGTTTATGACCTGTGATTTCATGGTCCGATTCCCGGACTGGCTGCCGCTGGATAAATGGGTACCACAAGTGTTTGTCGCCTCTGGTGATTGCGCTGAGCGTCAGTGGGATTTTTTAGGTCTGGATATGCCGCAGTGGCTGCTCGGTATTTTTGTTGCTTACCTGATTGTCGCAGTGCTGGTGGTGATCTCTCAGCCGTTTAAAGCGAAAAAACGTGACCTGTTTGGTCGCTAATCAATTCGGCGCTCCTGCGGGAGCGCCTGTCTGGCTTCATCTTGTCGATAGCTTAATGTTGGATGCGGCGTGGACGCCTTGCCCGACCTACGGCATTTCTGGCGGAGTAATCCCGAAGTGGTTCCACGCCCGCACTGTCGCCATACGCCCGCGCGGCGTGCGCTGCAAAAAGCCCTGCTGAATCAAATAAGGTTCCAGCACATCTTCAATGGTTTCACGTTCTTCGCCAATGGCCGCTGCCAGGTTATCCAGGCCTACCGGCCCACCGAAGAATTTATCAATTACCGCCAGCAATAACTTGCGGTCCATATAATCGAAACCTTCAGCATCAACGTTCAGCATATCCAGCGCCTGAGCAGCGATATCTGCCGAGATGGTGCCATCATGCTTCACTTCAGCGAAATCTCGCACACGACGCAGCAGGCGGTTGGCGATACGTGGCGTACCTCGCGCCCGGCGAGCCACTTCCAGCGCGCCATCGTCACTCATCTCAAGCCCCATAAACCGTGCGCTACGACTGACGATATATTGCAAATCAGGCACCTGGTAAAACTCCAGGCGCTGCACAATACCGAAACGGTCACGCAATGGCGATGTCAATGAGCCAGCACGCGTTGTCGCGCCAATCAGGGTGAACGGGGGGAGATCGATTTTAATTGAACGTGCTGCCGGGCCTTCACCAATCATAATATCCAACTGGTAGTCTTCCATGGCCGGATACAGCACTTCTTCCACCACAGGCGAAAGACGGTGGATCTCATCAATAAACAACACATCATGTGGTTCAAGGTTGGTGAGCATCGCCGCCAGATCGCCCGCCTTTTCCAGCACCGGGCCGGACGTGGTGCGTAAATTGACGCCCATTTCATTGGCGACGATGTTGGCAAGTGTGGTTTTACCCAGCCCCGGAGGACCAAAAATCAATAGATGATCAAGGGCATCGCCGCGCAGTTTCGCCGCTTTGATGAAAATTTCCATCTGTGAACGAACCTGCGGCTGACCAACATACTCTTCCAGTAGTTTGGGGCGAATGGCGCGATCTGCCACATCTTCCGGCAAAGTCGTACCGGCAGAAATCAGACGGTCTGCTTCAATCATCCGTTACCTCATAACGCGGCGCGCAGGGCTTCGCGAATTAATGTTTCACTGCTGGCATCAGGGCGAGCGATTTTGCTCACCATGCGGCTGGCTTCTTGTGGTTTATAGCCCAGCGCCACCAGCGCAGCAACAGCTTCCTGTTCGGCATCGTCGGTTGCCGGGCTTGCCGGTGAGGTCAATACCAGATCGGCAGCCGGTGTGAACAGATCGCCATGCAGACCTTTAAAGCGATCTTTCATTTCAACGATCAGGCGTTCAGCAGTTTTCTTACCAATGCCAGGTAATTTCACCAGTGCACCCAGTTCTTCACGCTCAACGGCATTCACAAACTGCTGCGCTGACATACCCGAGAGGATCGCCAGTGCCAGTTTCGGTCCCACGCCGTTAGTTTTGATCAACTCTTTAAACAACGTGCGCTCTTGTTTATTGTTAAAACCATACAGTAGCTGCGCATCTTCACGCACCACAAAGTGAGTGAAAACAATCGCTTCCTGGCCCGCTTCAGGGAGTTCATAAAAACAGGTCATCGGCATATGCACTTCATAGCCTACGCCGCCCACTTCAAGTAACACCAGCGGGGGTTGTTTTTCCAGAATGATGCCTCTCAGCCTGCCTATCACATGACGCTCCTGCGTAATGAATCAAAGATAATGTTGTATGATAAAAAAATGCTGGATAGATATCCAGCGAAGGATGAAGAAAAATTGCGAGGCGTCTCGATGAACTGAAAAATGACGCAGTATAATTGATCCGCTAAGTCATCTTTAAAATAAATATTGTAATGTTAAATATTTAGAGGATAAATCCACTAAAAAAATAAACCTTTCCGTTCCTGCAAAAAAATATTTTTTATGGTATTACGTATATTCATATTTATTTCAATGGAATGACAAAGTGAAAATTAATTACCCTTCTGAATATGAAATTGGCGATATTGTATTTACATGTATAGGTGCTGCCTTATTTGGTCAAATATCTGCCGCATCAAATTGCTGGAGTAATCACGTCGGGATCATTATCGGTCATGACGGCGATGATTTTCTGGTCGCAGAAAGTCGTGTTCCCCTCTCCACAATCACCACACTGTCCCGCTTTATTAAACGCTCTGCTAACCAACTCTATGCAGTAAAGCGATTAGGTACCGGGCTAACAGAACAGCAAAAACAACGGCTGGTAGAACAGGTTCCCTCCCGGCTGCGCAAGCTCTACCATACCGGTTTTAAATACGAATCTTCCCGCCAGTTCTGTTCAAAATTCGTTTTTGATATTTATAAAGAGACGCTATGTATCCCGGTGGGTGAAATAGAGACATTTGGAGAACTGTTAAACAGCAATCCGAATGCAAAGCTTACTTTCTGGAAATTCTGGTTTTTAGGTTCGATTCCGTGGGCGCGTAAAACCGTCACGCCAGCGAGTTTGTGGCATCATCCGGGTCTGGCGTTGATATATGCAGAAGGAATAGAAACACCTCAGCCAGAATTGACTGAGGCGGTATAACTTAACGCAGTCGCCCGCGAGCCAGGTTCAGCCTCGATTCGCTCATCTGCATCGCATTCTGGCTGACATGGCAGTGGGTGATGGCAATCGCCAGCGCATCGGCGGCGTCCGCCTGTGGGTTAGCGGGTAGTTTTAGCAAGGTGCGCACCATATGTTGCACCTGACTTTTTTCAGCACTACCAATACCTACCACCGTTTGTTTGACCTGACGGGCAGCATATTCAAACACCGGCAATTCCTGATTAACCGCTGCCACAATCGCCACGCCGCGTGCCTGCCCCAGTTTCAGGGCAGAGTCGGCATTCTTCGCCATAAAGACTTGTTCGATTGCGAAATAATCGGGCTGGAACTGGGTGATGATTTCCGTCACGCCCGCATAGATGAGCTTCAGACGAGACGGTAAGTCATCCACTTTGGTGCGTATGCATCCACTGCCCAGGTAGGACAGTTGCCTGCCCACCTGACGGATAACGCCGTAGCCGGTAACGCGCGAACCCGGGTCAATACCGAGAATAATAGACATCACGCGTCTCCGTTTTGTTGGTTAGCCGGCCTCATCAGAGGGTCGCTGCAACCTCATCAGAGATCTCACCGTTATGGTAAACTTCCTGCACGTCGTCACAGTCTTCCAGCATATCGATCAGACGCATCAGTTTCGGTGCAGTTTCTGCATCCATATCGGCTTTGGTTGACGGGATCATGGAAACTTCTGCGCTGTCTGCTTTCAGACCAGCCGCTTCCAGAGCATCACGTACTTTACCCATCTCTTCCCACGCAGTGTAGACGTCGATTGCGCCGTCATCATAGGTCACAACGTCTTCTGCACCTGCTTCCAGCGCCGCTTCCATGATGGTGTCTTCATCACCTTTCTCAAAGGAAATCACACCTTTTTTGCTGAAAAGATAGGCTACGGAACCGTCAGTACCAAGGTTGCCGCCACATTTGCTGAATGCGTGACGCACTTCAGCAACAGTACGGTTACGGTTGTCAGACAGACATTCAATCATGATTGCAGTGCCGCCAGGACCGTAACCTTCGTAGATGATGGTTTCCATGTTCGCATCATCATCACCGCCTACACCACGTGCAATTGCGCGGTTCAGGGTGTCACGAGTCATGTTGTTAGACAGTGCTTTATCAATGGCTGCACGCAGACGCGGGTTAGCATCCGGATCGCCGCCGCCCAGTTTAGCTGCGGTCACCAGCTCACGAATGATTTTAGTGAAGATTTTACCGCGCTTAGCATCCTGCGCAGCTTTACGATGTCTGGTGTTGGCCCATTTACTATGACCTGCCATAAAAAATATCTCCAGATAGCCCTGCCTGTTCAGGCAGCGTTAATTACAAACTGTTCAATCGCCTGCCGGTTGCTCCATGACTTAGTGAGCGCCGCTGCAGCGGGCGCATCAAGCCACTTGTAGGCCAAATGTTCAGTAAAAACAATCTGACGTTCGTGCGGGAGCGCAAGGCAGAACCATGATTCTGTATTGCGCGTCACGCCCGGCGCATAGCGATGACGTAAATGTGAAAAAATTTCAAACTCTACCGTGCGCTGACAGTCAATTAAGGTCAGTTGTTCAGCGACAACATCTATAGTGACCTCTTCCTTTACTTCGCGCATGGCAGCTTGCGGCGCGGTTTCACCCTCTTCCACGCTGCCGGTTACCGACTGCCAGAAATCGGGATCGTCACGCCGCTGCAACATCAGCACCCGTTTCGTATCTTGTGCATAGATGACCACTAAGATCGAAACGGGACGCTTATAAGTCATATCAATTATTCTCAGCCTTCTTTACAACCTGAATGCTCAGCTCTGCCAGAGCAGTCGGGTTGGCAAAGCTCGGAGCTTCAGTCATCAGACACGCTGCCGCCGTGGTTTTCGGGAAGGCGATAACGTCACGGATGTTGTCGGTGCCAGTCAGCAGCATGGTCAGACGGTCAAGGCCAAATGCCAGACCTGCGTGCGGCGGAGTACCGTATTTCAGGGCGTCGAGCAGGAAGCCGAATTTCTCGCGCTGTTCCTCTTCGTTGATACCCAGAATACCAAACACCGTCTGCTGCATATCACCATTATGGATACGCACAGAGCCACCGCCTACTTCGTAACCATTGATGACCATATCATAAGCGTTCGCCACCGCATTTTCCGGCGCCGCTTTCAGCTCGGCAGCAGTCATGTCTTTCGGTGCGGTGAACGGATGGTGCATCGCGGTCAGGCCGCCTTCGCCGTCGTCTTCAAACATCGGGAAGTCGATAACCCACAGCGGTGCCCATTTGCTTTCGTCAGTCAGACCAAGGTCTTTACCCACTTTCAGACGCAGTGCGCCCATCGCGTCGGCAACAATTTTCTTGTTGTCGGCACCGAAGAAAATCATATCGCCATCTTGCGCGGCAGTACGATCCAGGATGGCTTCGATGATTTCAGCGTTGAGGAACTTCGCTACCGGGCTGTTGATACCTTCCAGACCTTTCGCGCGTTCGTTGACTTTGATGTAAGCCAGACCTTTCGCGCCATAGATTTTGACGAAGTTACCGTATTCATCGATCTGCTTACGGGTCAGCGATGCACCGCCCGGAACACGCAGAGCAGCGACGCGGCCTTTCGGATCGTTCGCCGGCCCCGCAAATACTGCAAATTCAACAGATTTCAGCAGATCGGCAACGTCGGTCAGTTCCATCGGGTTACGCAGATCTGGTTTATCGGAACCGTAACGGCGTTCAGCTTCCGCAAAGGTCATTACCGGGAAATCGCCCAAATCCACGCCCTTCACTTCCAGCCACAGATGACGCACCAGGGCTTCCATCACTTCACGCACTTGCGGCGCGGTCATGAAAGAGGTTTCCACATCGATCTGGGTAAATTCTGGCTGGCGGTCAGCACGCAGGTCTTCGTCACGGAAGCATTTTACAATCTGATAATAACGGTCGAAACCGGACATCATCAGCAGCTGTTTGAACAACTGCGGCGATTGCGGCAGTGCGTAGAATTTACCTTTATGCACACGAGAAGGCACCAGGTAGTCACGCGCACCTTCCGGCGTCGCTTTGGTCAGCATCGGGGTTTCGATGTCGAGGAAGCCGTGGTCGTCCATAAAACGGCGCACCAGGCTGGTGATTTTTGCGCGGGTTTTCAGGCGCTGAGCCATTTCCGGGCGACGCAGATCAAGATAGCGGTATTTCAGACGCGCTTCTTCGGTGTTGACGTGGTTAGAGTCCAGCGGCAGAACGTCTGCGCGGTTGATGATGGTCAGCGAGGACGCCAGCACTTCGATTTCGCCGGTCGCCATATCGCGATTGATATTTTTTTCGTCACGCGCACGTACGGTGCCCGTTACCTGAATGCAAAACTCATTACGCAGTTCAGAGGCCAGCTTTAACGCGTCCGCACGATCCGGATCGAAAAATACCTGCACGATACCTTCGCGGTCGCGCATATCGATGAAGATCAGGCTACCAAGATCACGACGACGGTTGACCCAACCACACAGAGTCACCTGCTGCCCCACGTGGGACAAACGGAGCTGTCCACAATATTCTGTACGCATGAGATATCCCTTAACTTAGCTGCCGGCGGACGTCCCCTGCTGCGCAGGTGACCTAAGTCGCAGCGTTAGCTGTATGTCACAACTGAATGAAAAAAGGCGGCTATTATACTGGAAATTCTGCCGCACCGTAAGAGTCTGGCCCGCTCTGGAACGACTCGTTACCACTTTATATCAGGCCTGAAATCAGACTCTACCCTTGTTTGCTATAAAGGTGTTGCCTGAGCACATAAAAATTAACAAAATTTGTCGTTCTGCCATCGGCTAATCGCATTAAGGTGAGAGGCTCGATTTTGTTTTATCTGGAGTCATCATGCTTGAACTGAATGCTAAAACCACTGCGCTGGTGGTGATTGATTTACAAGAAGGTATCTTACCTTTTGCCGGTGGACCGCATACTGCTGAAGATGTCGTTAATCGCGCCGGGAAACTGGCGGCGAAATTTCGAACTAACGGTCAGCCTGTGTTTCTGGTGCGCGTCGGCTGGTCTGCCGATTACGCCGAAGCATTAAAACAGCCAGTTGATGCTCCCTCACCTGCCAGAACGTTGCCGGAAAACTGGTGGCAACATCCTGCGGCGTTAGGTGCAATCGACAGCGATATCGAAATCATCAAGCGTCAATGGGGTGCGTTTTACGGTACGGATCTGGAGTTACAATTACGCCGTCGTGGCATTGACACCATCGTCTTATGTGGGATCTCAACCAATATTGGCGTCGAATCAACCGCCCGCAATGCCTGGGAACTCGGCTTTAATCTGGTGATAGCCGAAGACGCCTGCAGTGCAGCCAGCACCGAACAGCACAATAACAGCATCAACCATATCTACCCGCGCATTGCCCGCGTGCGTCGCGTGGAAGAGATCCTCAACGCATTATGATTTACATCGGTCTGCCGCAATGGTCGCATCCCAAATGGGTGCGGTTGGGGATCTCCAGCCTGGAAGAGTACGCCCGCCATTTTAACTGCGTGGAGGGCAACACCACACTTTATGCTCTGCCAAAACCGGAAGTTGTTCTGCGCTGGCGCGAGCAGACCACCGATGATTTTCGTTTTTGCTTTAAGTTTCCGGCGACTATTTCGCATCAGGCAGCATTACGGCATTGCGATGATTTAGTGACTGAATTTTTGACCCGCATGTCACCGTTAGCGCCGCGCATTGGACAATACTGGCTGCAACTGCCCGCCACGTTTGGTCCACGGGAGCTGCCTGCGCTTTGGCACCTTCTCGATTCTCTTCCTGACGAATTTACCTATGGTGTGGAAGTCCGCCATCCGCAGTTTTTCACCAAAGGCGAGGAAGAACAAACGCTTAATCGCGGTTTGCATCAGCGTGGCGTTAATCGGGTGATTTTAGACAGCCGTCCGGTTCATGCAGCACGTCCACATAGTGAAGCCATTCGCGACGCGCAGCGGAAAAAACCGAAAGTTCCGGTACATGCCGTGTTGACGGCGACGAATCCGCTGATCCGTTTTATCGGTAGCGATGATATGACACAAAACCAGGAATTATTTCAGGTCTGGTTACAAAAATTAGCGCAATGGCAACAGACCACCACGCCTTATCTTTTCCTGCATACACCAGATATCGCCCAGGCACCGGAACTGGTACATACTCTGTGGGAAGACTTGCGTAAAACACTCCCAGAGATCGGAGCAGTTCCGGCTATTCCACAGCAATCTTCTCTTTTCTGAAATTGCCACCTATCATAGACAAGTGCCATCGGCCATTTTAAAGGGAGTTTGTATGGTAAGCGCGCTGTATGCCGTTTTAGGTGCGTTGTTATTAATGAAGTTCTCTTTTGATGTTGTTCGCCTGCGAATGCAATATCGCGTTGCCTATGGCGACGGCGGTTTTAGCGAACTGCAAAGCGCCATTCGCATTCACGGTAACGCGGTGGAATATATTCCCATCGCGATTGTGTTGATGCTGTTTATGGAAATGAATGGCGCAGAAACCTGGATGGTGCATATTTGCGGCATCATTCTGCTTGCTGGTCGTCTGATGCATTATTACGGTTTTCATCACCGGCTGTTTCGCTGGCGACGTTCCGGCATGAGCGCCACCTGGTGTGCGCTGTTGCTGATGGTGCTGGCGAATCTTTGGTATATGCCCTGGGAGTTGGTTTTCTCCCTGCGTTAGCGCACAATACGCCACTTTCTTTTTCCCGGATTTTTACGTTATGTCTCACCGCGACACGCTATTTTCTGCCCCTATCGCCAGTCTGGGTGACTGGACCTTTGATGAACGGGTAGCCGAAGTCTTCCCGGATATGATCCAGCGTTCCGTTCCTGGCTATTCCAATATTATTTCAATGATTGGGATGCTGGCTGAACGCTTTGTACAACCAGGTACGCAGGTCTACGATTTGGGCTGTTCTTTGGGCGCCGCGACGCTCTCGGTGCGTCGCAACATTCATCATGATAATTGCAAAATTATTGCCATCGACAACTCTCCAGCGATGATCGAACGCTGCCGTCGCCATATCGATGCATACAAAGCGCCGACACCTGTAGACGTGATCGAGGGTGACATTCGCGATATCGCTATTGAAAACGCGTCAATGGTGGTACTGAATTTTACCCTGCAATTCCTGGAACCTTCTGAACGTCAGGCATTACTGGATAAAATTTATCAGGGGCTGAATCCTGGCGGCGCGCTGGTGCTTTCGGAAAAATTCAGTTTCGAAGATGCCAAAGTTGGTGAACTGCTGTTCAACATGCACCACGACTTTAAACGAGCCAACGGTTACAGCGAGCTGGAAATCAGCCAGAAGCGCAGCATGTTAGAAAACGTAATGTTGACTGATTCCGTTGAAACCCACAAAGCGCGTCTGCATCAAGCCGGGTTTGAACATAGCGAGCTATGGTTCCAGTGCTTTAACTTTGGTTCGCTGGTGGCATTAAAAGCAGAGGACGCTGCATGATCGACTTTGGTAACTTTTATTCTCTGATTGCCAAAAATCACCTTTCGCACTGGCTGGAAACACTGCCCGCGCAGATTGCCAACTGGCAGCGTGAACAGCAGCACGGTCTGTTTAAACAGTGGTCCAATGCGGTGGAATTTCTGCCTGAAATTAAACCGTATCGTCTTGATTTACTGCATAGCGTGACGGCAGAAAGCGAAGAGCCGCTGAGTGCCGGGCAAATTAAACGCATTGAAACCCTGATGCGCAACCTGATGCCGTGGCGCAAAGGGCCGTTCTCGCTGTATGGCGTTAACATTGATACCGAATGGCGTTCCGACTGGAAGTGGGATCGTGTTCTGCCCCATCTCTCTGATTTGACCGGGCGCACGATCCTCGATGTCGGCTGCGGCAGCGGTTATCACATGTGGCGCATGATTGGCGCGGGTGCACATCTGGCGGTGGGTATCGACCCGACCCAACTCTTCCTCTGCCAGTTCGAAGCGGTACGCAAACTGCTGGGTAACGATCAGCGCGCACATCTGTTACCTTTAGGCATTGAACAACTTCCGGCGCTGAAAGCCTTTGATACCGTCTTTTCGATGGGCGTGCTGTACCATCGCCGTTCGCCGCTGGAGCATCTCTGGCAGTTGAAAGATCAGCTGGTGAATGAAGGTGAACTGGTACTGGAAACACTGGTTATTGATGGCGACGAAAACACCGTGCTGGTGCCGGGCGACCGTTACGCGCAAATGCGTAATGTCTACTTCATTCCTTCGGCGCTGGCGCTGAAAAACTGGCTGAAGAAGTGTGGTTTTGTTGATATCCGCATTGTGGACGTGAGTATCACCACAACAGAAGAGCAGCGTCGCACTGAATGGATGGTTACCGAGTCTCTGTCCGATTTCCTCGACCCGCATGATCCGAGTAAAACAGTAGAAGGCTATCCTGCGCCTAAACGCGCGGTGCTGATTGCGCGTAAGCCGTAAAAATTTAGCGCCCATTTCCGGGCGCTATTTATTTCTTACGCCTGAATGGCTGGCTGATCAAACGCCGTTAACTTCGGCGCATTGCCCGTGTATTTTTCGATATACACCAGAGAGGTGTTACCGGCACAAGCATTCGCCAGCTGCGAGCTTGGAATATCCGCCGTTAACACGTTTGCGCAGCCGTTTTTACACAAGCCATTTTCCAGATCCGGCCATGCGCCTTCATGCACGCACACCACGCCTTTTTTGATCCCGTCAGTCACCACGGCTCCAGTCAGGATCTGACCACGTTTGTTCCAGACGCGTACCAGATCGCCATTCGCAATACCAAAGCGAGCAGCATCTTCGGTGTGAATAGTGATCGGTTCACGATCGGCAACCGCATATTTTTTACGCAGTTCCGCATAGTTAAGCTGACTGTGTAAACGGTGTGCCGGATGCGCGGTCAGAAGCTGCAACTGCTTCTCGTCGGCGGTGCCTTTCCACTCATCAGGTGCAAGCCAGGTTGGGTGCGCCGGGCAATCCTTATAAGCAAATTTTTCCAGCGTTTTGGAATAAATCTCAATTTTGCCGCTTGGCGTACCCAGCGCGTTTTTCACCGGATCGGCGCGGAAATCGCTATAGCGAACATATTGCTCGTTCTTCTCGCTGCGGCGCATTTCGAGCAGTTTATTTTGCAACCAGAAGGTATTAAACACTGGCATGGTAACACGCTGCGCACGGGCGCTTTTCTGAGCGGCATCATAAAAGAATTTCAGCCACGCCATTTCATCTTTACCTTCGGCATAGATCTCTTTTCCGCCTGGTTTCAGTAATTCAGCAAGGTCGGCAAACACGTCAAAATCGTTACGTGCTTCAAACTGCGGCGCAACCACTTGCTTCATCGGTACGATGTGCTGGTTGCTGTAGTCGCCGGTCATCGTCAGGTCATTGCGCTCAAACGATGTGGTGATCGGTAATACGATATCCGCGTGTTTAGCTGCTGCCGTCCAGTAGCATTCAGAAACGACGATCAGCTCTGGTTTCTGCCAGGCTTTTATCAGACGATTGGTATCCTGGTGATGGGTGAAATTACCGCCGCCAGCCCACCAGATCATTTTGATATTTGGGTAAGTTTGTTCTTTACCATTGTGCTGATATTTGCCGCCAGGATTTTCCAGCGCATCGACAATACGGGCGACAGGGATCGCCGTCATTCCGCCATCATCAGCGGACTCACTGGCCTGTCCGGCAATCGCCGCAGACATTTCCGGCAGTACGCCGCCAACGCGTGTTGGGTTGCCACCGTTGGAGTAATGATAAGAGAAACCAAAGCCGCCGCCTGGCGTACCAATCTGTCCTAACATCGCCGCCAGGGTCACCAGCATCCAGTGTTTCTGTTCACCATATTGCTGGCGCTGAATTCCCCAACCTGCCATCAGCATCGTGCGATTCGCCGCCATCAGTTCGGCAAGTTTGACTATCTGCGCTTCCGGCACGCCGGTAATTTCCGCCGCCCAGGCCGCGCTCTTCGGCGAATTATCTTTCTTGCCGGTCAGATACTCTTCAAATTGCGGATAGCCGGTGGTGTATTTTTCAAGGAACGCTTTATCGTGTTTGCCTTGTGTCATCAGGGTGTGCGCAACCCCTAACATCAGCGCCACGTCTGTGCCCATATTCGGCGCGATCCAGGTGGTGTTATCGCCAAAGAACTCGATCGTTTCGGAACGGATAGGATCAATGGCAATCACCGGTTTGCCAGATTTCTTCAGTTGATGGAAGTACTCCAGCCCCTGCTCATCAGTACTGCTCCAGGCAATTTTTAAGGTATTCAGCGGGTTCATCCCCCACAACACCACCACCTGGCTGTTTTCCAGAATCAGCGGCCAGGAGGTCTGCTGTTCATAAACCTCTACGGAACCGACAACGTGCGGCATGATCACCTGCGCAGCCCCGGTCGAGTAATCGCCACTATGTCCTGAATAACCGCCCGCCAGATTCATATAACGTTGCAGTAAAGTTTGCGCTTTATGCAACACGCCAGAAGAACGCCAACCGTAAGATCCGGCAAAAATGGCCGATGGTCCATTGGCCTTGCGGATGCGCTCGTGTTGTTCATGAATCAGTTTTAATGCCTGTTCCCAGCTCACCTGAACGTAACTGTCGTCGCCGCGACCTTTCGCCGGTTGCAGTGGATTGTCGAGATAGCTTTTTCTCACCATCGGATGCTGAATACGCGCCGTGGTATGCACCTGATCCGCCGCCGTAGATTGCAAAGAGTTCGGGATGGTCTTCGCCAGCGCGCCTGTAGAAGAAACAATTTTACCGTCCTTCACTTCTACGTTCATTCGCTCCCCAACGGCCTGCGGTAAGAATTTTACCGCCCTTCTCTTCTGCCCAGGCAGGTAACGGTACAGCCGATGTCACCACCAGCGCCCCTGCCGCAATACCACTATGTTTAATAAACTCACGTCTTGTTAATGCCATAACTTCCTCCCTGATCAACGAAGATCACTGTTTCTCGGTAATATCTTTAGCGTTGTACTGGAAGTACCGCGTCAAAATATCCAGTTCGTTTTCGCTCATGCTGGTTCGCGCCCCCATCCCTTTGGCAATGGACGGCCAGGCATTGACGGTGTAATGGTCGGCGGCAATAGGTGCATGGCAACCAGCGCAATAGGTGTCGTCGAGTTTTTCAGCGTATTGCCATAGCGGTTTACGGTCTGCTAATGCGGGATCGGTAAGCGTCCCCTGTAATGACGCCTGACGCCATTGATTACCGTATTCGTCAGCTTTCCATTCCCCGTTTATCGTTAGCGCCTTGATACCATCTTCGCTTAGTGTGGCTAACGCCAGTCGTTGACCTGCCGCCAAGTAAAGCGTGTTTTCACTGCCCTGCATCTGATAACCCTGCAACAGGACGAGCGGCTGTTTGCCACTGGCATCAACAACCGTGAGAGCGGTGCCAGGATTCACAGTAGCCAGTTCACCTATGCGGGAAGGTTTGAAAGGATAAATATGCGCGCCATTAGTCACTGATGTGGCGGCCTGACTTTCCAGTTCATGTGCCGCGTTGTCATCCATTTTTATTTCAGGCGGAAAATGGGCAATGCCTTTATGACAATCGATACAGGTTTCGCCATCCTTTTGCGCTTTGTTATGCATTTTCTGTGCAGCTTCACTTTGCGAAGCAATATCCATGGCATCAAAAGAATGGCAACTACGGCACGTTGCAGAGTCTGAGGCCTTTAATTCTTTCCACACTGTTTCGGCCATTTCCTGACGATGGGATTCGAACTTATCGTCGCTGTCTATTTTGCCGCTAACAAATTCATGATAAATATCTTTAGATGCTTTTAATTTAGCAAATAAATAATCCCTTCCTGACTTTGGAATATGGCAATCGGCACATTCAGCACGAATACCTTTTTGATTAGAAAAATGGACAGTCCCCTGATATTCCTCAAACGGTTTGCTCATTGAGTGGCAGGAAAGACAAAATGCCGTGTCCGACGTTTTGTGCAACGTTTTTTGCGCCAGCAATAACCCACCGCCACCCACCACTACTGCCATGAGTAGAAAAAATAACCAAATGCGTTTTTTCCCTCGCATAGATTCCTCTAATTAAATTCCAGTAAACCGAACTAGTTGTATAAATAAATACACAACGAATTAATAACTCACTAAATTCGGCACAACACTGCCTGAAATAATCGACAAAGAATATGATTTATTGCAATTTAACCATTAATTATTAAAGAAGAAAGCAGTCGTTATTTTTAATATATATTTGGTGGTTTTAATAATTTAAATTACATAGTTAATATGAATATATATAACATTTTAGCAGCATGAATTTGCGCACTATCACACGATAATTGTTCATTTTTTATACTATTCAAGAATAAAAAAAGGCCCCTGTTGAATGGGCAGGGGCCTGGTACGAGCAAGCATCATATTGGGCGACATGATGCAACGGTAAAAATCATTTGGCCTGATGGCGCTCAATGATTCCTTTCATTTCAGCAACCGCCGTCCCGTCTACGACATAACGCGAATACTCGTCCGCGCGTGCATCTGATGACATGGACAATCCCTGATTACGATAACGCATCGGTGAGGCTTGCCACGCTCCTGCAGAGCTATGGACTTCCAGCACTCCGGCATCGAGGAAATGGTGCAGGTTTTCTGCACGGACTCCTGCTCCGGCCATGATGATTGGAGCATCACCATAGGCAATAAGTTCCATAATTTTTGATAAACCTTGCAATGCATCTGATTTTTGCCCCGATGTCAGCACCCTGGCAACGCCTAATTCAGCAAGGTTATTCAGTGTATTTAAAGGGTTAGCGCACATATCGAAGGCGCGATGAAAAGTGACTGCCAGCGGACCGGCAGCCGCCATTATTTTTTCCATTCGTGGCATATCGACATTACCGTCAACATCCAGAACGCCCGTCACCAGCCCAGGAAATCCTAATTCGCGTACTGTGCGGATATCTTCAAGAATGGCGGCAAACTCACCGTCGCTGTAGCAAAAATCGCCACCGCGTGGGCGGATGATCGGATGTACGGGGATCGTAACATGCTGGCGCACGGACTTAAGAACGCCCAGCGACGGCGTTAGCCCCCCTTCTTTCGGTGCCGCACACAATTCTATTCTGTCGGCACCGTTTTGCTGCGCCGTCAGCGCGCACTCCATGCTGTAACAGCAAATTTCCAGTAATGCCATTTTTGCTCCTTAATCACGCCGACTGCTCACTGGCGACAATCTCTTCGATAGACCACGGATGAAACTTAATCGTTGTTTTGCCATCGGTGACCGCCAGCGTCGGATTTGGTAATCGCTCATGTTCACCTTTTGGCGAGCTGGTTTTAACCGAGATCCCCGGCTGGCGGAGTCCTTCATCAGAAAGCAACGCCAGCGCACGAGCATTCAACGTTTCCGGCTCTCCTGGCAGAACAATTTCGATATGTTCCCAGCCTTCGTGCGGGTAGCGTTTTTCCCCAGGCCACGGTAGCTCCACAATGGAAAACTGCCAGTGAGCAACCTGTACCGGTTCACGCAATTTAAACAGACAAATCGGTCTGCCATTGATCATATTTTCTGACAAAAGCTCGCCGCACTGTTCAAACCCGCAACGCCAGCGTTCAGCAGTGGCGTTTTGATGGCAACGCAAAGAAATGTGATCGGCAGTCAGCGGAGTGATATCCAACCCCAGACGGCGGGAAAGTTCATCTAATGCGTGGATAAATCGCGGTAAATCCGTTGCAATATCCTGCAACTCGTCGATAGATTGCCAGTTCGCCATAATCACTCTTCGTCTTTCAGTAAAAGCGTTAATTTACCCTGTTGCCCTGCGCCAACCAACTGCTGATTTCACGCCGCTTCTGATGCAATAGTGAAAACGGCAATACGCCACGCGCACGTAGCTGACGAAAACAGCCATTTGCAGTATACTCCCGCCCTAATTTCTTTAACTGGTGCGGGCAATTTTTGCTCGCTTCATCAATGTAAGGTATTCCGGTGAATATTCAGGCTCTTCTCTCAGAAAAAGTCCGTCAGGCCATGATTGCGGCAGGCGCGCCTGCGGATTGCGAACCGCAGGTTCGTCAGTCAGCAAAAGTTCAGTTCGGCGACTATCAGGCTAACGGCATGATGGCAGTTGCTAAAAAACTGGGTATGGCACCGCGACAATTAGCAGAGCAGGTGCTGACTCATCTGGATCTTAACGGTATCGCCAACAAAGTTGAGATCGCCGGTCCTGGTTTTATCAACATTTTCCTTGATCCGGCATTCCTGGCTGAACATGTTCAGCAGGCGCTGGCGTCCGATCGTCTCGGTGTTGCTACGCCAGAAAAACAGACCATTGTGGTTGACTACTCCGCGCCAAACGTAGCGAAAGAGATGCACGTCGGTCATCTGCGTTCCACCATTATTGGTGACGCGGCAGTACGTACTCTGGAGTTCCTCGGTCACAAAGTGATTCGCGCTAACCACGTTGGCGACTGGGGCACTCAGTTCGGTATGCTGATTGCATGGCTGGAAAAGCAGCAGCAGGAAAACGCCGGTGAAATGGAACTGGCTGACCTTGAAGGTTTCTACCGCGATGCGAAAAAGCATTACGACGAAGATGAAGAGTTCGCCGAACGCGCACGTAACTACGTGGTAAAACTGCAAAGCGGTGACGAATATTTCCGCGAGATGTGGCGCAAGCTGGTCGACATCACCATGACGCAGAACCAGATCACCTACGATCGTCTGAATGTGACGCTGACCCGCGATGACGTGATGGGCGAAAGCCTTTATAACCCGATGCTGCCGGGTATCGTGGCAGATCTGAAAGCCAAAGGTCTGGCAGTAGAAAGTGAAGGCGCGACCGTCGTATTCCTTGATGAGTTCAAAAACAAGGAAGGCGAACCGATGGGCGTCATCATTCAGAAAAAAGATGGCGGCTATCTCTACACCACCACCGATATCGCCTGTGCGAAGTACCGTTACGAGACGCTACATGCCGATCGCGTGCTGTATTACATCGACTCCCGTCAGCATCAACACCTGATGCAGGCGTGGGCGATCGTCCGTAAAGCAGGCTACGTGCCGGAATCCGTACCGCTGGAACACCACATGTTTGGCATGATGCTGGGCAAAGACGGCAAACCGTTTAAAACCCGTGCGGGCGGTACGGTGAAACTGGCGGATCTGCTGGATGAAGCACTGGAACGTGCACGTCGTCTGGTGGCAGAGAAGAACCCGGACATGCCAGCTGACGAGCTGGAAAAACTGGCTAACGCGGTTGGTATTGGTGCGGTGAAATACGCGGATCTCTCCAAAAACCGCACCACCGACTACATCTTCGACTGGGACAACATGCTGGCGTTTGAGGGTAATACCGCGCCGTACATGCAGTATGCCTACACCCGCGTATTGTCCGTGTTCCGTAAAGCGGAAATTAACGAAGAACAACTGGCTGCCGCTCCGGTGATCATTCGTGAAGATCGCGAAGCACAACTGGCTGCTCGCCTGCTGCAGTTTGAAGAAACCCTCACTGTGGTTGCTCGTGAAGGCACGCCGCATGTGATGTGTGCTTACCTGTACGATCTGGCCGGTCTGTTCTCTGGCTTCTACGAGCACTGCCCGATCCTCAGCGCAGAAAACGAAGAAGTGCGTAACAGCCGCCTGAAACTGGCACAACTGACGGCGAAGACGCTGAAGCTGGGTCTGGATACGCTGGGTATTGAGACAGTAGAGCGTATGTAATCCATTTTTCGTGAGAATGAAGCCTGATCAGGGTTACCCGATCAGGCTTTTTTATTGCCATCTAAATGTATTCTGAAAATGGACATACCATCGTTTTCTCACTGTTGGGTAAGAGGCCAGAAGCGTAATATCCAGCCCCAGGGTAACGGTAACGGTTGATTTTAAGGAATACCTCAGTGTTTAAATTTCTTGTATTAACATTAGGCATTATTTCTTGCCAGGCTTACGCAGAAGATACGGTTATAGTAAATGACCATGACATTTCAGCCATCAAAGATTGTTGGCAAAAAAACTCAGATGATGATACTGACATTAACGTGATCAAATCATGCCTGCGACAAGAATACAATCTCGTCGATGCGCAATTAAATAAAGCCTATGGTGAAGCTTATCGTTATATAGAACAGGTGCCACGCACAGGTGCAAAAAAACCTGATACCGAACAACTTAACTTGCTTAAAAAATCACAACGAGCCTGGCTGGACTTTAGGGACAAAGAATGTGAATTAATCCTTTCAAATGAGGACGTTCAGGATTTAAGTAACCCTTATTCTGAATCAGAATGGCTATCATGTATGATCATCCAGACCAATACGCGAACTCGCCAGTTGCAGCTATACCGTAACTCTGAAGATTTTTATCCAAGCCCTTTGACAAGAGGGTAATTCACATATTTTTGGCATGTTTTGTTGCAAGCTATTCCTGATAAATAATTGCAACAAAACATGGAGCCTTTTTCACTGAGTTATTAAACATGCTCACGAGCGCGTATTTTTTATTTGTACTTCAGCGATAATTCACAATCACTTCATTACGTTGTACCTTCAGCGGCGGAATTAACCGCCCACCGCCAGGCACTTCCCAGATAAAGCGCAACGGTTCTGCTGCCGGGATGCTGGAAAAGGCCACAGTGTTCCCGCTCTGCCCGTCTAATTCGACACAACGAGATTGCGAGCACAAGCGAACCCGCAGCCCCGATGGTGTCGGGCCGATAAGCTGATAACGCCACGCCACCAGCGTCATCAATCCTGAAACAGGTTGTCGCGAAGAAAGAGGTGCTGACGACATCGACTCACCGCGATGATTTAGCGTAACGCCCACACTACTTGTCTGCCACATCCCCTCCCCGGCGGCTTGTACAACCAGCGGAAACAACAATATCGCCAGTAAGATCCTCATTATTTACCACCAATAGTCGCCGTCATCCGAATCTGCCGGTTATCAGAGAGTTCGAGATTCGACAGCACCACCAGTTGCGGCAGGCTACGGCGCAGAAAGCGAGACAATAGCGGGCGCAGCGCGTGGTTCACCAACAGTACTGGCGGCGCACCCAGCATCTCCTGACGGGATAATGCTTCCTGGGTTTGCGCCAGCAAACGATCCGCCAGCCCCGGTTCCAGTCCGCCACCGCCCTGCAACGCCTGTAACAGTAACCGCTCCAGTGGCGTATCCAGACCAATAACGTGAACTTCATCTTTACCGGGGAACCACTGCTGAGTAATTGCCCGCCCCAGCGCCACGCGGACGACGGCGGTTAATTCATGCGGATCGCTCTGGATGGGCGCGTGTTCCGCCAGCGTTTCGAGAATGGTGCGCATATCGCGGATCGGTACTTTTTCATCAAGCAGGTTTTGTAGCACTTTATGCAGCGTAGTGAGCGTGACAACGCCAGGAACCAGATCCTCCGTCAGTTTTGGCATCTCCTGCGCCACGCGATCCAGCAACTGCTGCGCCTCCTGGCGACCAAACAGTTCTGCGGCATGTTGACTAATGAGGTGGTTAAGATGCGTTGCCACCACTGTACTGGCTTCAACTACCGTATATCCCTGAATCTGCGCTTGTTCTTTAAGCGCACTTTCGATCCAGATAGCATTAAGACCAAATGCCGGATCGACAGTCACTTCACCGGGAAGCGTCCCGGCGGCTGTTCCTGGGTTAATGGCCAGCCAGCGCCCCGGATAAGCATCACCACTGCCAATCTCAACGCCTTTCATCAAGATACGATAGCGGGCAGGTTGTAGATCCATATTGTCGCGGATGTGCACCACTGGTGGCAGAAAGCCCATCTCCTGAGCAAATTTCTTGCGAATACTGCGAATACGACCAAGCAACTCGCCATCCTGCTGAAAATCGACCATCGGGATCAGCCGATAACCCACTTCCATTCCCAGAGAATCTTCCAGTTGCACATCGTTCCAGGTCGCTTCGACAACGGCATTATTTTCCGCCATCTTCACTGGTTTCGGTTCAGCAGGCGCGTTTTGTTCGCGTCCACGTATCCACCACGCCAGCCCCAGCAATCCCGCTGTGAACAGTAAAAATACCAGGTTTGGCATTCCTGGCACCAGACCAAGTAAACCCAACACAGCGGCACTTAACAGCATGACTCTGGGGTTACTGAAAAGCTGATTCACCATCTGCTCGCCAACATCCTGATCGGTGCTGACTCGCGTAACGATAACCCCCGCAGCGGTAGAAATAACCAGTGCTGGTATTTGCGCGACCAGGCCATCACCGATGGTCAACAGCGTATAACTTTCCGCTGCATGACCCATGCTCATGCCATGTTGCAACACACCAACCAGCAATCCGCCAACAACGTTAATGACCATGATGAGGATCCCGGCGATGGCGTCACCACGGACAAACTTACTCGCCCCGTCCATTGAGCCGTAAAAATCAGCTTCCTGGGTCACTTCTGAACGTCGCTTTTTTGCTTCATCTTCGCCAATCAGGCCAGCGTTGAGGTCGGCATCAATCGCCATCTGCTTACCCGGCATACCGTCGAGAACAAAGCGCGCGCCCACTTCCGCGATACGTCCGGCACCTTTGGTGATAACCATAAAGTTGATGATCACAAGAATGACGAACACCACAATGCCAATGGCAAAGTTACCGCCCACGAGAAAATGACCGAACGCTTCGACGACCTTCCCTGCCGCCGCCGCACCGGTATGGCCTTCCATCAAAATGATACGCGTGGAGGCCACATTAAGCGCCAGACGCAACAGCGTGGTAAACAACAGAATGGTCGGAAACGCGGCAAACTCAAGCGTGCGCTGGGTAAACATCGCCACCAGCAACACCATAATCGACAAGGCAATATTGAAGGTAAACAGCAGATCGAGAATGAATGCAGGCAATGGCAGCACCATCATCGACAAAATCAGCAAGATCAAAATAGGCCCGGCAAGGATCTGCCATTGTGTCGATTTCAGGTTTGCGGGCAGGCGCAGCATCGCGGCCAGATTACTCATGGGACGGTTTCTCGTTGATAAAATCCAGGGCTTCCGGCACCGGAAGATAAGTGGGTTGTACGGGGCGTTGTCCACCGGCCAGACGCCAGCGTTTCAGTTGCCAGACCCAGGCCAGCACTTCCGCCACGGCGGCATACAGTTGACCGGGAATTTGCTGGCCGATTTCTGCGTGTCGATACAGCGCGCGCGCCAGCGGCGGTGCTTCAAGAGTCGGGACGTTATTTTCAGCGGCAATTTCACGAATGCGTAACGCCACCAGCCCCGCGCCTTTAGCAACGACTTTCGGCGCGCTCATTTTGTTTTCGTCATATTGCAATGCCACTGAGTAGTGAGTTGGGTTATTAACAATGACGTCCGCTTTCGGCACATCGGCCATCATCCGCCGCCGCGCGGCAGCACGCTGCATCTGACGAATTCGCCCTTTGACATGCGGATCGCCTTCGCTTTGTTTGAACTCATCACGAATATCCTGTCGTGACATACGAAGCTTTTTCAGGTGGCTGAAAATTTGAAAAAAGACGTCAAATCCCACCATCGGAATGACACCAAGCACCACTAAAAGCGCGCATAACCCCACAACATCCATCGCGTTAGCCATTGCAGTAATGGGTGACTGCGCCATTAAGCGCATCATCTGCGGCCAGTGATGCCAGAGATAAAAGCCAGTAACACAGCCAACCAGTGTAGATTTCAGGATAGCTTTCAGCAGCTCCGCGCCAGTTTGCGCCGAGAACATACGTTTAATGCCCGGTAGCGGGTTGAGTTTAGAAAACTTCGGTTGCAATGATTTACCACTGAATACCAGCCCCCCCAGCATGACCGGCGAAATAAGCGCCACCAGCACCACCCCGCTAATCAGCGGCAACAGTGCCAGCATGGCTTCTCTGATCAGCAAAATAATCTGTCCGAGGATCAGGTTGGGATCATTAATGATGCTGTGATCAAAATGCAGCCCGGCGGAGAGCATCCCCGACAACCGCCGTGCCAGAGACGCGCCACCAAACCAGATAACACACACGCCAACCAGCAAAATCAGCAGTGAAGTCAGCTCACGGGAGCGTGGGATCTGCCCCTCTTCCCGCGCTTTTTCAAGTCGGTGAGGTGTGGGGGCTTCTGTTTTGTCGTCGCTCTCGTCAGACACGTCGCCAATCCTGGAAATGGTGATAAGCGTGAATAATGCCAGAGCGAAAAGCGTTCAATGCCTGGAGTAAGGGGCAAAACAGGTGGGATTTGGGGCTTTTGCCGCAATACACCAGGCATGGTGCACGTTTGTCGGATGTGGTGTAAACGCCTTATCCGACCTCCTGATATGACGCGGTCACGCCACATCAGGCAATACAAATCAAAACCCAAGACTATCCAGTAAATCGTCAACCTGATCCTGACTGGCAACCACACCGGCTTTGCTGGTATCGACCTGTGGTCCGTTAAGCAAACTCTGGTTTTCACGTTTCGGGCGCGCATCCTGCTCCGGGATGTTTTCCAGCAGCACCATCAACAGCTGGCGTTCAATTTCCTGAATCACATCCATCATCCGTTTAATCACCTGCCCGGTGAGATCCTGAAAATCCTGCGCCATCATAATTTCCAGTAACTGCGCGTTAGTGAAGCTGGTATGAGCGGGCACATCCGCCAGAAATTGCCGCGTATCCGTCACCAGTTCCCGGGCATCGGCAAGGTCAATCGGATCGGCAAACCAGTCATCCCAACGTTGGGTTAATGCTTTTGCCGATTTCTCCATTTGATCCTGATGCGGTTGTGACGCCTCAACGCTGTTCAGCGCCCGCTCTGCGGCCTGCGCAGTCATCTGTACAACGTAGAACAGGCGATCGCGGGCATCAGGGATGGCTTCCGCTGCTTCGGCTATCGCCTGATCCAGCCCCAGCTCACGCAGGCTGTCACGCAGCATACGCGTCAGGCTGCCGATGCGCGCTATGATATCGCCGGCTGCATGTTCATCAGCAGGTTTGATTGATGGTTGCATCATAGTCGCATCCTCACATGCCCAGTTTCTCAAAGATTTTGTTGAGTTTTTCCTCCAGCGTCGCGGCGGTAAATGGCTTAACCACATAGCCACTGGCCCCCGCTTGTGCTGCCGCGATAATGTTCTCTTTCTTCGCCTCTGCGGTCACCATCAGCACTGGCAGCGCCGACATCACCCCATCGGCACGAATGGTTTTCAGCAACTCCAGACCATCCATATTCGGCATATTCCAGTCGGAGATCACAAAACCATAACCACCCGCCTGTAACTTGTTGAGAGCATCAGCGCCATCTTCTGCTTCCTCAACATTGTTGAAACCCAACTCTTTCAGTAGGTTACGCACAATGCGTCGCATGGTGGAAAAGTCATCCACAACCAAAAATTTAAGTTCTTTATCCGCCATTTCACACTCCTGATTTAAATACGTATCGCCTGTCCGGCACTGATTTTCGCCAGCATTTGCTGGCTTACCTGGCTAAGATCGACCACTTCGCAGACGCCCCCCAGATTGATAGCCTCGCGCGGCATACCGAACACCACACAGCTTGCTTCGTTTTGCGCAAGGGTCCATGCCCCCGCCTGACGCATCGACAACATTCCCGCCGCACCGTCGTTGCCCATACCGGTGAGGATCACCCCAACCGCGTTGCGCCCCGCCTGTCTGGCGACAGAATGAAACAACACATCCACTGACGGTCGATGACGGTTAACCGCCGGGCCATCGTGAATTTTGATTTGATAGTTCGCGCCGCTGCGCGCCAGTTCCATATGTCGATCGCCTGGGGCGATATAGGCATGTCCCGGTAAGACGCGTTCACCGTCTTCCGCCTCTTTCACGCCGATTTGACACAGCTTATTCAGGCGGTCGGCAAAAGAACGGGTAAAGCCAGGCGGCATATGCTGGGTGATTAACAGTGCCGGGCTGGAAAGCGGCAGCGGCTGCAATACGTGCCGAATTGCCTCAGTTCCCCCCGTCGAAGCGCCAATCGCAATCAGTTTTTCAGAACTCAACAACGGCCCCGCCTTCAGCGTTGTCGGTGCCGACAATGGCTTATGTGCTGCAAGGCTCGCCTTTGCTGCCGTACGCACCTTTTCAGCAATCATTTCGCTATACGCCAGCATTCCTTCGCGAATACCCAGTTGCGGTTTGGTGACAAAATCTATTGCCCCCAGCTCCAGCGCGCGCAGCGTCACTTCAGAACCTTTGCCGGTCAGAGAAGAAACCATCACAACGGGCATTGGACGCAAACGCATTAACTTTTCGAGGAAATCCAGTCCGTCCATCCGTGGCATTTCAACATCCAGCGTCAGCACATCGGGGTTGAATTTCTTAATCAAATCTCGTGCGACCAGCGGATCGGGCGCCGTTGCCACCATTTCCATATCGCTATGGCTGTTGATGATTTCCGTCATGATCTGGCGCATCAGTGCCGAATCATCGACAGACAACACCCTGATTTTGCTCATGGTTAATCCTTACTTAGCGCATACACCGTCTGCCCACGCAGCGTGAAGCTGCGCTCAAGGTGGCTGAAATTTTCAGAGTGCCCCGCAAACAGCAATCCGTCAGGTTTAAGTAGTGGTACGAAGCGGCGCAAAATCTCCTGTTGGGTCGTTTGATCAAAGTAGATCATGACGTTACGACAGAAGATCGCATCAAACGGCCCCGGTACGGTGTACTGTTTCGCCAACAAATTCAGCGGGGAAAAATCGACATAGCTCGCCAGTTCCTGGCGCACGCGCACCAGCCCTTCATGCGGCCCCGTGCCGCGCATGAAGTAACGCTGGAGTTGTTGTGGCGTCAGGTTTTTCAGTTCTTCATGGCGATAAATACCGCTTCTGGCTTTTTCCAGCACTTCGGTGTCGATATCACTGGCGAACACTTTCCAGCGTCCGGGCGCGGTGCCTAATGTGTCCGCCAGCGTCATGGCAATGCTGTACGGCTCTTCACCTGTCGACGCCGCCGCGCTCCATACACGATATTCTCCGGAACGACGGCGAGCGTGAGCCGCGATCAGTGGGAAATGATGCCCTTCACGAAAAAATGCCGTCAGGTTGGTGGTCAGCGAGTTAATAAATGCCTGCCACTCGCCGCTGTGCTGATTAGATTCCAGCATGTTCAGATAATGACCAAAATCGACCAGTCCCAGCGAACGCAAACGGCGTATCAACCGGTTGTAGACCATGTCACGCTTGTGATCGGCCAGAACGATCCCCGCCCGTTGATAGATCAATTGGCTTATCCGCCGAAAATGAACGTCGGAAAGCACCAGGCGCTCGGTCATCTGTAACAATAAAGACGTTTGCCCACAGGGCTGAGATGATGTCATAGCGCCTTCTCAATCACTTCAGGAAACCACTGACACAGCCTGTAACTGCGCCGATTGTGTTGTAATAGCGCCATCAGAGACGATAAGCGCGACGTTCTGTTGCATCATCGGCCTCATCTGGCGGCAATGGCGCTTGGGTAAATACCCATCAAAATGTTTCCCAGTTTGGCTCTTGTTCCGCGATACGCCGCCGCGACTGTGCTGGTGATTGCTCACTGGCAGGCCGGGATTTTAGTGGTGGTTTGTGGTTTAGCTGACTTGCAGCCAGACGAAATGCGGATACAGCCTGAGTTAAACGGCTGGCCTGCTCTTCCAGTGCGGCAGCAGCGGCGGCTGACTCCTGCACCAACGAGGCATTCTGTTGAGTGACGCGATCCATTTCCGACACAGCCAGCGCAACTTGATCAATGCCACGGCTCTGCTCATCGGAGGCTGAAGCAATTTCCCCCATAATGTCGGTGACGCGCGTAACCGCATTAACGATACTCGTCATCGTTTCCCCGGCGCTTTCGACCAGCACCGAACCAGTATCAACGCGGGAAACTGAGTCTTCTATCAGAGCTTTGATCTCTTTTGCTGCCTGGGCGCTGCGACTGGCAAGATTACGCACTTCGCCCGCCACCACAGCAAAACCACGCCCCTGTTCCCCGGCACGCGCGGCTTCAACAGCGGCATTCAGCGCGAGGATATTGGTCTGGAATGCGATGCCGTCGATTACGCTAATAATGTCGGCAATTTTCTTCGAACTGTCGGCGATTTCATGCATGGTTTTCACCACGCCATCCACCACTTTGCCGCCGTGCTGCGCGGTGTCGGAGGCACTTTGTGCCAGTTGCGAGGCCTGACGGGCGTTATCGGCGTTCTGTTTTACCGTCGCGGTGAGCTGTTCCATGCTGGCGGCAGTTTCTTCCAGCGCGGATGCCTGCTGTTCAGTACGGGAGGAAAGATCGGTATTGCCCGCTGCAATTTCACGTGTGCCGGCATAGATGGCGTCCGACCCCTGCCGCACGTGAGTAACTGTGTCGGTCAAGGAACGCTGCATATGCGAAACGCTCTGTGCCAGCTCGCCCATTTCACTGCGTCCATCAATGATGAGGCTATTCGCCAGGTTACCGCCGGCAATTTCGCTAATGTGAGCAATGATTTTCGCCAGCGGGTTAAGCAACATGCGGCGGATGCCGAACCACGCCACCAGCAAAATTAATACCACCACCAGCGCGATAATCGCCAGTTGCCACTGGGAAAAGCGGTAATCTTCTGCATTGTTAGTGACGATATTGCGGTAAAGTTTTTCACTACTAAGGGCGTACTGAGCAAATGCTTCGCCCATCGCATTTTGCATTCCCTGGGTTGGTTGAGCGAAGTAGGCGCCAGTATTGCCATAATCAAGATAATCAATCAGTTCTGTTAATGCTGTGTGATAGTTTTTGTATTTTTCATCAATATTACGACTGGTGGCGACCATTTCAGGTAACGGTGCCATGCTTTTGAATTTTTTATAATGAGTCGCGGCCTGGGCCAATGTTTTCCTGGCGCTATCGAGCAATTCAACTTTGGCGTTACTTTGTTGATTGGAGGAATCCATCATCATCCGCACCGCTGAACGACTCAGGTTAATGCGCGTTTGTAGCATTAAATCCCAGGTTGAGGTTAGCTCACTCTGTTGTTCCCGTAGTTCATTGGAAACGACAAAGCTTTTCTGGCTATGGTGAAGCGAAGAAAAAAACAGACTGCCGGAAATAAGCTGTAACAGTGCAAATACCCCCAGCACCATCATCAGCAGCGTGACTACGCGGATACGGTTAATCATAAGGCACCTTCCTGAAAACAAGTTGTTTTCGTTATCGGCAGGAAGAAGGGAAACTTTATTGCTGATGCCAGTCATGGCGAAATGAAGTAAAAAAACCCGATGCGCAGGTCATCGGGTTCATTTCAGTACAGCAGGATAAATTACGCCACCTCTGACGCTGCGCTATCTAACAGCGCCATCTCTTCACTATTGAGCAGTTTTTCGATATTCACCAGAATTAACATGCGGTCACCCAGCGCCCCCAGCCCGGTGAGATATTCAGTAGAAAGCGTCACAGCAAATTCCGGTGCCGGACGAATTTGCTCCGCCGTCAATGAAAGAACGTCTGACACGCCATCAACCACAATGCCGACCACACGCTGCCCCAGATTCAGGACGATGACCACCGTGTTGTCGTTATATTCCACATCCACCTGGCTGAACTTAATGCGTAAATCGACAATCGGCACAATAACGCCGCGCAGGTTAGTGACACCTTTGATAAATGCAGGCGTGTTCGCAATCCGCGTAACCTGATCATAGCCACGGATCTCCTGCACTTTCAGAATATCAATACCGTACTCTTCGTCACCAAGGGTAAATACCAGAAATTCCTGGCCTGACGGTTCGCTGGCCAGTTTTGTTACATTTGTCATACCGGTCATATTTATTACCTTTTTACTCAATCAGGCGGCGGTGTTCGCCATACATTGTTCGCGGTTTATCGTCTGCAAGGCAGATACATCAACAATCAGTGCCACGCTGCCGTCGCCGAGAATCGTTGCGGCGGATATTCCCGGGATTTTTCGATAGTTACTTTCCAGGTTTTTCACTACCACCTGGTGTTGACCAATTAATTGATCCACCAGCAAGGCGTAGCGGCGACCGCCACTTTGCAGAATCACCACAATGCCCTGAGTGGCTTCAGTTTTCGCGCCCGCAACGTTGAACACTTTCCACAGTTCGACGATGGGCAGATATTCACCACGTACTTCCAGTACCCGCTCGCCACCCGCCAGTGGATGCATATCAGCTTCACGAGGTTGCAATGATTCCATGACGGCATTCAGCGGCAGAATGAAAACTTCATCTGCAACACGCACAGACATGCCATCGAGGATCGCCAGCGTCAGCGGCAGTAAAATACGGATTGTGGTTCCTGCGCCCGGCTTCGATTTGATTTCGACATGACCGCCCATCTCCTGGATATTACGTTTGACGACATCCATACCAACGCCGCGTCCAGAGACATCGGTAACCTGCTCTGCTGTAGAAAAACCAGGAGCAAATATCAGCATTGCCACTTCGTCATCCGTCATGTTGTCGCTGACGGTCAGACCCTGTGAAACAGCTTTTGCCAGAATCCGTTCACGGTTCAGCCCCGCGCCATCGTCGGTTACTTCGATGCAGATGTTGCCGCCCTGATGTTCAGCAGACAGAACCAAATTTCCGACGCTGTTTTTGCCTGCGGCGAGGCGTTTGTCCGGCAGTTCAATTCCGTGGTCGAGACTGTTGCGTACCAGGTGGGTCAGCGGATCGATAATGCGTTCTATCAGACTCTTGTCGAGTTCGGTGGAACTGCCCACCAGCGTCAGTTCCACCTGCTTGCCGAGTTTTCCCGCCAGATCACGCACCAGCCGGGGATAGCGACTAAAGACATATTCCATCGGCATCATGCGGATCGACATCACCGATTCCTGCAAATCACGAGCGTTACGTTGTAACTGCCCCATGCTGGTAATCAAATCACCATGATTAACCGGGTCCAGTTCGCTGGAACGCTGGGCCAGCATTGACTGGGTGATGACCAGTTCGCCGACAAGGTTAATCAGTTGATCAACCTTCTCCACCGCCACACGGATACTGGTGGATTCGCTGCCGCGCGGCGGTTTTTCCCGTTCTGCCCGTACGGCTGGCGCTTCTGCTGCGGCAAGTTTAAGCACCGGTGGCGCAGATACTTTCGCCGTAGACTCAACGCTTTCAAAGGCAATCTGATCGGCCTCAATGACAAAGCAAAGCACCGCAGTAATGTCGTCTTCCGCAATATCTCCCGCTAATGTCGCCGATAGCGAATCGGCTCCTTTCACCACGTCAGCCAACGTTGTCAGATGTCCCAGCTCTTCTTCCAGCAGATCGATTTCTCCCGCTTTCAGGCGCGAAAGGATAATTCGTCTCGGCGATTGACTACTATTCTGACCATCTTGCGGTTCACTTTTGGCAACCACACTTAATCGGGTCACTGCGGATACCGTTTCGCCTTTCGCTTCTAATGCCAGTTGACGCAAGGCCTGGCAGATATAATCGAAGTTGGCGGTATCCGGCTCTTGCGACTGTTTATAAGCGTCGAGCTGTTCTTGCATGATGTCCTTCGTTTCCAAAAACAGATTGATAATGTCGGTATTAAGCTGCATCTCACCGCGTCTGGCTTCATCGAGCAGATTTTCCATCAGATGCGTGGTTTCCTGTAACACAGTAAAACCAAACGTTCCTGCCCCTCCTTTGATGGAATGGGCTGCACGGAAGATGGCATTCAACTGTTCGGCATCTGGCGCTTCAGGTTGCAAATTAAGCAGATGCTGCTCCATATCGGCTAACAGTTCGTCCGCTTCATCAAAAAATGTCTGATAAAAATCGCTTATATCCATGCTCACGCTGTCACCTCGGTTCGGCTGATGGCATTGTGGGAGCACTGACCTGCGGTGCGCTCCCTGTTTTTTCCAGAACACTTACCGGCTCATTCTGGCTTTCAGCGTTTTCATGCAAAATAGCTTGTTCGGCTTGTCTGTTCAGAACCAGCAGGCTGATTCGACGATTGACGGCATCATCAGGTCCACGATCGCTTAAACGCATGGTGGCAGCCATGCCGACGACGCGCAGAATTTTGCCATCAGCCAGACCACCCACCATTAGCTCACGGCGCGACGCATTAGCGCGTTCGGCAGAAAGCTCCCAGTTGCTATAGCCTTGCTCACCATTGGCGTAAGGGAAATCATCGGTATGACCGGAGAGACTGATACGGTTAGGAATACCGTTCAGCACAGGCGCAATACTCCGCAGAATGTCACGCATATAGGGTTCGACGTCAGCACAGCCGGTTTTAAACATCGGGCGATTCTGGCTGTCGATAATCTGAATGCGTAAACCTTCCTGCACCAGATCGATTTTGAGATGTGGACGCAGCGCCCGTAGTTTCGGATCTGATTCGATAAGCTGGTCGAGATCGCCCCGCAATTTCCGCAGCCGACTTTGCTCCATGTGTTTTTTCAGTTCTTCAATGTCTGGCTGCTTATTCACTTCTCCCTGGCTTTGGGTGTAATCATCACCCCCGCCAGGAATTGGGCTTTCACTATTCGAAATGCGATCGCCGCCCGTTACTGCCGTCGCCAGCGGCGTGCGGAAATATTCCGCAATCTGAATCAGCTCTTTTGGGCTGGAGATGGAGATCAGCCACATCACCAGAAAAAAAGCCATCATCGCAGTCATAAAGTCAGCATAAGCAATCTTCCACGATCCATGCGCCGCGCCGTGACTTTTCGCTTTGCGTCGTTTGACGACAATAATTGGATGCGCGTGATTCTTCATGCTTCCTCGGTTGTCGTCTGCTGTTGCGGATTTTTCACTGCACGAACATGCTCTTCCAGTTCGACGAACGACGGGCGCTCGCTGGAGTAGAGCGTTTTGCGACCAAATTCAACCGCAATTGGCGGTGCATAACCGTTGAGATTAGAAAGCAGTATGACTTTGACACACTGCATCATTTTGCTGGTCTCTGCGCTTTTCTGGCGCAAAACACTTGCCAGCGGGGAAATAAATCCATAAGCCAATAAGATACCGAGGAAAGTCCCCACCATCGCATGAGCAATCAGCGCCCCCAGTTCGGCGGCAGGACGATCGGCTGAACCTAACGCGTGAACCACCCCCATCACTGCGGCGACAATACCAAATGCCGGGAGCGAGTCACCGACCAGCGCCAGACTGTTTGCCGGGACTTCCGCCTCGCTTTCGTGAGTCTCGATCTCTTCATCCATCAAAGCTTCGATTTCGAAGGTATTCATGTGACCACTAATAATCAGGCGCAGATAATCGACAATAAAATCAAGCATGACGGCATCTGCCATAATGCGAGGATAACTGGCGAAGATCTCGCTCTCGCGAGGATTTTCAATATCGCGCTCCAGCGAAAACATGCCCATCTGGCGTGATTTCGCCATTAGCCGGTAAAGCAGTGCCAGCAGATCCATATACATCGCTTTGGTGTATTTGGAGCGGCGAAACAGTAACGGCAGCGCCTTAAGCGTGCCTTTGATGGCTTTACCGTTGTTGCCGACAATAAACGACCCAATGCCTGCACCGGCAATAATCACCAGTTCAGCGGGTTGATAGAGTGCTCCAAGGCTTCCGCCGGTCATCAAATAACCGCCGAAAACTGTACCGAGAACAACCAGGTAACCTAATAAGATAAGCACGACATCATTCTTTCACTGTTGACCATGACAGGATGTTCAGTCGTCGGGCGTTAACTTACGGTCGGGGAAAAAAAGCAGCGACAATCACTTGCCGCTGCTGGAATGTTTCGCCATATCGCGTGAGTTAAACAGCCTGTACTCTCTGTTCATCCAGCAGTTGAGGGATAATATCGGCAGGGTCTTGAGAAAGTTTACGTCTTTTTACCGCTCGTGATGGCGGCTGACATAAGCTGCAGGCAAAGCTGCCAACAGGCTGATGGGCATGGGTGATAAAATTACCGCCGCAGCACTTGCAACTGGAAAGTTGTAGTAAACCACTTTCAACAAATCGCACCAGTGTCCAGGCGCGTGTCAACGCCAGCAGAGGGCCTTCTTCGGCTTGCGGACACTGTTCGAGGTATAAACGATAGGCTTTGATCACGGCATCGACGCCGTTACATAACCCGGTTTTCAGCAAAAACTGCCATGCATTACAAAACATCGACGCATGAACATTTTGTTCCCAGGTCATAAACCAGTCGGTGGAGAATGGCAGCATACCTTTCGGCGGCGGACTTCCGCGCAGTTCTTTATAGAGTTTGATCAGGCGTCCGCGACTTAATTGTGTTTCACTTTCCAGCATCTGCAAACGAGCGCCGAGGGTGATCAATTCCATTGCCAGCTGAATATCCCGGGCTTCCTGAACAATGCTTTTTTCGCTCATTATCAGGCCCTTTTTTTACGCAGCACTTCTTCGGGCTGATTAACATCATTCAACAAACGTGTAGAGAGCATGATACCGGTATGAACTTGCTGGAGATCGTCAACGTGGGAATCCTGCGTCAACTGATTAATAGTCTGGTGGCTGTCAAAGCGGAAATGACAAATCAGTTGATTGGTTTCTGCCAGTTTAACCATTTGCGGAAGCGTCAGCGTCGCTAACGTTGTTGCCATTTCTTCATTAATACCGAGACGAAACATGGCGGACGCTTTGTCCTGAACGATCAGACGTTGTGCAAGAAGTAAATATGACAAATTGATGTCATAAATATGTTTCAGCAACTCGGAGGTATGCATTATTCCCATCCAGAATAACTAACTTTATTTTTATGCGGTATCACCGCACCCCGTGATGTCGCCGGGAAATCCCGGTAAAAAGTAAATAACCATGGAATAGTTGCGATCAACGAAAAAACACAGGCATCGTAAGAGATGAAACAATCCCTTACAGAGAGTAGTGTTTTTTACACTTATCTAAGATTTTTCCTAATTCGACGCAACTGTACTCGTCACCACTCACACATACAACGGAGCGACGCTGCGATTTTCGATAATGTGTGACTCAGATCACACAAAACACTCAATTACTTAACATTAATGTATAAGTCATACTTTTGTTTTGGTGATATTTCATTCTGTTAAAAAGTTTTTCAGCACCCCTGACTTCAAAAATGAAGTGGATGCATAAAATTATTATGTTGCGCACTGTTAATATAAATCACCGTAAATAACCATATGTTATGTATGAAATAAATTTATTTATCCTCTATAAATTATTTTCAAACAGAGAGTTACATAACATGAGCCTGTTCAAGTGAAAATAAAGCCGGGAACCCCTCAAATGTTAAGTAAATGTTTTACAAATATTATCCATTTGTTTTATAAGGAAAATAGTTAATTTCACTTCTTATAACCACACTGGTGATCGCATGATAACATTGCGGTACTAATTAATTATTCTTACTAGTAACCAGCCTAATATTTACCTTTTTGACTGAGTTGTTATTGCATCAGTGCCTCATTCAGAGTAAAGCTGTAATAACACCTGAAGTTCACAGAATAAGGAGCAGGTTATGAGCTATACCAATGTTCTTGTTGCCGTAGCTGTCTCGCCAGAAAGCCAGCAACTGTTAACAAAAGCGGTATCTATCGCCCGTCCGGTTAATGGACGCATAAGTTTGATCACTCTCGCTTCCGACCCGGAAATATTCAATCAATTAGCCGCACCGATGCTTGAAGATTTACGCAGCGTGATGCATGAAGAAACACAAAACTTTCTTGATAAATTAATTAAGGATGCGGGATATCCGGTAGAAGAGACGTTTATTGCTTGCGGAGAGTTAAGCGAACATATTCTGGCAGTGTGCCGTAAACATAAATTCGATTTGGTGATTTGCGGCAATCATAACCACAGTTTCTTTTCGCGAGCATCCTGCTCAGCGAAAAGTGTGATTGCCTCAAGCGAGGTCGATGTACTACTGGTTCCGCTTAAGGGAGATTAACCGCGATTACGCCAGTTTCGGAAAGGTGGCAACTTTATCGCGCTGCTGACTTTCCGCGCTTCGCGGAACTATCTGCTTTAGGTCGCGAATAAAATACTCCTGCCAGTGATTAATGTCGTTTTTCACAATAACTTCCAGCATTTCTGCATGGCGGGAAATACGTTCCGCCAGCGACATCGTCAACGCCCGATTGAGCGCCGCCGCAACTTCATCACGATCGTATGGGTTTACAATTAACGCCGACGTCAGTTCGTTTGCCGCCCCGGCAAATTGCGAAAGTACCAGTACGCCCGGATTGGCAGGATCTTGTGCGGCAACATACTCTTTCGCGACCAGGTTCATTCCGTCGCGCAGCGGCGTCACTAATCCAACATCGGAATAGCGGAAGATTTTCATCAGTAATTTACGATCAAAATGCTGATTCAGATAATAAAGCGGCGTCCAGCCTAATTGACCATATTTGCCGTTAATTCTCCCGGCTTCATTTTCCAACTGATGACGAATATCCTGATACGCTTGCACATCACCACGCGACGTTGGCGCAATCTGGGTATAGCGAATTTTACCGTGATGTTGCGGATATTTTTCCAGCAACGCTTCATAGGCAAGAAAACGCTCCGGCAAACCTTTGGAATAATCCAGTCGTTCGACAGAAAAGATATTCTGTACGTTTTTCAGTTCCGCTTTTAGTTGCGCCAGTTTTGCCGGCAGTGGCCCGGCAGCCTGTTTGGCAATCTCATCTGGTTCAATGCCAATGGGGTAAACTTCGGTTCGAAACGTTTTGCCCCAGGCCGTATGGCTTTTTGAGCTACGCGTCGTAACACGGGTCAGGTTAGAAAGGCAATCCAGGAACGCCAGACGATCGTTCTCTGTCTGGAAACCCAGCAAATCATAATCACAAAGCTGTTCAAGCAAGGTGTCATACGTCGGTAGCGCATTGAAGATTTCCGGCGTCGGGAAAGGAATATGCAGGAAGAAACCAATGCGATTATTCACCCCACGTTTGCGTAATTCATGCGCAAATGGCAACAGGTGATAATCGTGAACCCAGATAATGTCATCGTCTTCCAGCAGCGGCAGTAATTTATCTGCCAGTAACGCATTTACGCGTAGATAGCCGTCCCAGGCAGGACGCTGAAATTGCACCAGATCGAGTCGATAATGAAATGCAGGCCAGAGAACGGCATTAGAGAATTGGTTGTAGTATTCGTCGAGATCCTGTTCGCTGAGGTTAAAAGAGGCCCAGGTAATATTTCCTTTTTTCACCTTTTTTAGCGGCTGATCCTCATTCCCTGTTTCGCCACTCCAGCCAAACCACAGCCCACCTGCGGCTTTCAGTGCCCCCAGTATGCCGACAGCAAGGCCACCGGCACTGGCGGCGTGCTCGTCTGGTGGTGCAATCCGGTTAGATACTACGACTAAACGACTCATAGTCATCACTCCTGTTATTTTCTCTTTTTTGTTGTTGTAATGCGTTGGTTATCATTTCAAGCCAGCTCCAGACATCCGGCACGCCCGCCAGCCGCCATGATGCCTGAGTCGCTCCGGTGCCAATTTTCACTGACATTCCACCCAGTCGGTTAACGACCGCGAAGCCAGATTCATCGGTTAAATCATCGCCCAGAAAAACGGGCTTACGACCGACAAAGGGAGCTTCCTGCATAAAGGCTGCAATCGCCTCCCCTTTACTGGTGTTTCCTGGTTTAATCTCGACGACACACTTTCCCTGCTGTAATGCCATTTGCGGCCAAATCTGGGTAATGCGTTGCGCTAATGTCAATAAGGCGTCTTCGTGCTGCGGCGCCTGACGATAATGCAGCGCAAACGCCATCCCTTTGGCCTCAAGTTCCGCACCGGGATAGTGGCTGATTGCCGTATGCAGTTGAACGCTAATATCGCGGGCAATCGCATCCGGCAGGTGAACGATATGCGTTTTACCATTGATGTCACGGCGCTCCGCCCCATGCACGCCCGCTAACGGGAAGCGATAAGGTTTTGCCAGTGCGTCAAGCTCGACCATTGAGCGCCCTGATATCAATGCCAATGCACCATCACTTGCGGTTGCCAGTAGCTGAAGTCCTTGCAGAATATTGTCAGGCACGACGACCTGATCGGGATGCGGTTTAATTTCTGCCAGCGTTCCATCGAGATCAAAAAACCAGGCATATTTCGCGGATAGTTCAGGGGGTTCGGTTAACGGTTCTGTCACCCGGTACTCCTCCTTATCTTTTTATAGTTTGCGCAGAACGCGCTTTACAGACATGTAAGTATAGACAGTGTGACGTAGCTCGCCATTTGCAAAAAAGAACAGCCAGCCGTTGTGGCGGCTGGCTGTGATGGAAAAAAGAGCTAAATTGTTGCGAAAAAAAGCATCAGACAGTGCGTTTCGCTTTTTGCTTGTAACGGTCGAAGATCACCGCCGCCAGCAGGATTAAGCCACGAACCACGTACTGCGCGAAAGGAGAAATATTGAGCAGGTTCATAGCATTTTCTACAGTACCTAAAATTAAGATACCCGCCACCACATATGAGATTTTTCCGATGCCACCTTTCAGAGAAACGCCACCTAAAACGCAGGCTGAGATAACAATCAACTCATAGCCAATCGAGGTCATCGGCTGACCGCTGGTCATGCGCGAAGCCAGAACAATCCCGGCAATCGCCGATACCAGACCAGAGAGAACGAAGATAATGATTTTGGTGCGGACAACAGGTACACCCGCCAGACGCGCGGCCTCTTCGTTACCGCCAATCGCCAGCGTATTACGACCAAAGGTAGTTTTGTTCAGCAGCAAGCCAAAGATTATCAGGCAAGCGACAGTGAGCCAGATTGGCGCAGGCAGGCCGAACCAGTTGGCATAACCGAGAGCAAAGAAACTTTCATCTTCGATACCAACCGCTTTACCGTCAGAGATGATATACGCCAGACCACGGACAATCTGCATCGTCGCCAGCGTGGTAATCAAGGCGTTAATTTTAAGTTTAGCGATAACAAAACCATTCACCAGACCGCAGAGGACGCCCAGCAGCAAACCTGCCGCCACGCCTATCCACAGGCTTTCGGTCAGATTGATAACCACCGCCGTAGTGACACCTGCACAGGCAATGACCGAAGCAACAGAAAGGTCAAAGTCACCCGACGCGAGACAGAACAACATACCGCACGCCACCATCCCCGACATGGAGATTGCCAGCCCCAGCCCTTTCATATTAATGAAGGTGGCAAAGTTCGGGACAAAAATGGCACAGGCAATAAACAGCACCGCAAACACCACCAGCATACCGTACTGATCCCAGATACGGCCGAAGCTGAATGACGACTTAGGTGCGCCAGAACCCGATGTAGAAACAGAAGACATCATACTCTCCTTACTCAGGCAACTGCCTGACTGACTTTAGGCATAGCAAGGCTTAGTGCCTGACGCTCATCTGCCTGCTCGTGTAGCAATTCACCAGCGATTTCACCTTCACGCATGATGACAATACGGTCGGCGACGCCGAGGACTTCGGGCAGATCGCTGGAGGCAAACAGCACCGCCACCCCCTGCGCCGCCAGCGCATAAATCACGTTATATATTTCGTGCTTGGCTCCCACATCAATACCGCGCGTAGGTTCATCCAGCAAAATGACTTTCATATCTTCCGATAACCAGCGTCCCAGAATGGCTTTTTGCTGATTACCACCGGAGAGATTCATGATTAATTGCTCTGCTCCTGGCGTTTTGATATTGAGCGAACGAATATGGTGATCAGCATTATTTGCTTCCCAGCCGTTATTGATCACGCAACCGCCGAGAACATGCTTGCGACGGGCGCTGATGTTGATATTGTCACGGACGGAATGCACCGGAATAATGCCTTCCGCTTTACGATCTTCTGGACAGAGCATCATGCCAGCCGCAATGGCGTGGCCTGGTTTACGGATATCGATTGGCTTTTGGTCGATATAAACCTGACCGGCGGTGATTTGCGTCCCACCAAACATGCCTTTCATTAATTCGCTGCGTCCTGCCCCCACCAGACCAAACAGACCAACGATTTCACCACTGCGAACGGTCAGGCTTATTGGCGTACGCACGCCAGGTGCCTTCACGGCATCCAGACGCAATCGCTCCTCACCATAGCTACGCGGTTGCCAGCCGTAGATATCGCCGATATCGCGACCAACCATCGCCTGTACCAGTGCGTCGTGGTCAACCTGCTGCATATCGGTAAAGGTTTTGACATAACGCCCATCTTTAAAGACGGTGATGGCATCGCTGAGGGCAAATATTTCTTCCATACGGTGAGAAACGTATAAGATCACCCGCCCCTCTTTTCGCAGTTCACGAATAACGCGGAAAAGATTGTCGATTTCACGGGCAGACAGGGAGCTGGTTGGCTCATCAAAGGCGATAATTTTGGCGTTACGCGCCAGAGCTTTGGCAATTTCAACCATCTGCCACTGACCAATGGAGAGATATTTCAGCGGCGTAGCCGGGTCAATATCCATACCCAGATGTTTGAGTTGTAAACCTGCTTCATAATTCAGCAGTGAACGATTCACAATGCCGCCTTTATGGGGAAGCTGGCCGAGATAAATATTTTCCGCGACGGTCATTTCCGGCACGAGATGCAGTTCCTGGTAAATAATCGCCACACCCGCGTTAAGCGCAGCGGTCGTGTCGGAAAAGGACATTTCTTGTCCATTAATCACTACAGAACCCGTGGTTGGCGCATAGTTTCCACTAAGGATTTTTAAGAGTGTTGATTTTCCTGCGCCATTTTCACCCATCAACGCATGAACCTGACCGGCATAGCAGTCAAAACTGATATCCGTCAACGCCTTAACGCCGGGGAAAGTTTTACCAATGCCGCGAAATGAGAGATACGGGGTAGACTGTTGCATAACGTCTCCGTGAATCACTGGTCTTTCACACCCCCTCTGCACAATAAAGGCAGAGGGGAATTTTTACGGCAGATTACTTACCGCCTAAACCTTTTTTCTCCAGTTCTTCTTTAAAGTTGTCGCGCGTAATCAGAACTACATCGGTAACTTCAGTGAATTTTGGTGGTTCTACGTCTTTCGCTACCCAGTTGTAGAGCATTTCGCTGGATTTATAGCCATGTACGTCCGGACTTGGCAGGAGTGAACCGTAGAAACCGGTAGCCTGCGCTTTTGACAGCTCACTCACCGCATCCACCCCATTGATACCAATACCAATGATGTCCGCCGCTTTAAAGCCCTGACCTTCCGTTGCACGTACACCGCCCAGCACGGTGCTGTCATTCATCCCGACAATCAACCAGTGTTTAACTTCAGGATGCTGAACCAGCATGGAGTTGGCGGCGTCAAATGCCCCTGGGATGTCGTTAGATTTGGTGGGAACCTGATAAATTTGTTTTTCCGGGAATCCGGCGGCTTTCAGCGCGTCCATAGACCCCGTGGTACGGCGACGAGCGGTATCCAGTTCGTTGGCAGTAATCGCCATTACGGCACTTTCTTTTACGTCCCAACCACGTTTCTGCATCTCTTTATACAGTTCCTGGCCCTGACGCTCACCAATTTTGGTCGCCGCCATCATCACCAGCGGCACGGTATCCATCGGCTTACCTTTGGCATTTACAAACTGGTCATCCACGGCAATCACTTTCATACCATAGCCACGTGCTTTCGCCACAATTGCGGAACCCAGTTTCGGGTCTGGCGTACAAATGACAAACCCTTTCGCACCGCTGGCAGCCAAACTGTCGATGGCGTTCAGCGTCTTTTCGCCATCCGGCACGGCAATCTTAATAACGTCAAACCCTAAATCTTTCCCGGCTTTATCGGCAAACTTCCATTCGGTCTGGAACCACGGCTCTTCTGGTTGCTTTACCAGGAAACCGAGTTTCAGGTTTTCCGCCATAGCGGATTGTGACATAACGGCAGCCAGACCAATGGCTGCAAGAGCTTTAGTAAATTTGTGCATGGTTATCTCCAGCTTTAGCGTCATTTTGTGTAGGGCAAAAACTAAGAACTTTTGTTAATTCAATCGGAAAACAAAGCATTACCTTTATCGAAAAGATAATTGACTGTGTTGGCATAGTTTTAGCGAGAAATTAATTCTCCATAGGAGAGCAATATCACATAGCAGAATTACAGTGAGAACGTGCATAAATTCAGCGAGAAATGACATACTGGAATCGGTAATTGTCTGACAAATCAAAAAAGCATTAGCAGAATAATCCATGACATTAGCCTGGAAATCCTTGTGGTGTGCTTTGAGAGGCAGGGAGTGTCTTTTTTAATCTAATTATTACCGGGCAAGAGGTTGTTCATTTGCGCTGAATAGTGAAAGGAGGAAGAAGTCTCTAAACCTTGCACCAATCAATTTCCACATCAATTATCACCTCATTTATTAATTAAAGGTAACGCTATAACGAGAGCATTATCGCATAATCGAAAAAACACCTTAAAATATCAAAACATCATCATGTTATTAAGAAATCATTTTAATATCAATGAAATACATCAATATAACGCATTAGGAATTATTGCAAACCAATTGATCTCACCAATGAAATGTAAAAAAATATAAATCCGGTGATTTAAGGATTTTCTTATATTCGTTCAGACGTTATGCTTATTTCAGATCATCGTCAGAATTGACTCCACGATCACATTTTGGACATGCAGAAAGGAATTATTCTGCAAGCAGTAATTACGGTGTTTTGATTCATCTTGCACCTCACGTCTTCTGGATATAAGGATATTAGGTATGGCAACCACTGGAATGCTTCTCAAACTCAACACCCAAATGAACCGCGAGTTTTACGCATCCAATCTCTACCTTCACCTGAGCAAATGGTGTTCTGAACAAAGTCTGAATGGCACCGCTACTTTCCTTCGCGCCCAGGCACAAAGTAACGTGACGCAAATGATGCGCATGTTTAACTTTATGAAAAGTATCGGAGCAACTCCCATCGTTAAAGCTATCGATGTACCAGGAGAAAAGCTTAACTCTCTGGAAGAACTCTTCCAAAAAACGATGGAAGAATATGAGCAGCGTTCAAGCAAGCTGTCACAATTAGCCGATGAAGCTAAAGAATTGAATGATGATTCTACCGTCGATTTCCTGCGCGATCTGGAAAAAGAACAGCAGCACGATGGCCTGTTGTTGCAAACCATTCTTGATGAAGTGCGCAGCGCGAAACTTGCCGGTATGTGCCCTGTCCAGACCGACCAGCATGTTCTTAATGTCGTGTCGCATCAGATACATTAATCATGTTCGGCGCTTTAAAACATGCGCCGGATACAAATAATTTTGAGAAAACCGCTGCTTCATACTTTGAAGCAGCGGTTTTTTTAATGGGATTCACCTTGCGGAGTAAATTTCAGTTCAATCAGCGCGATAGCTTTTTGGATAGCGCGCATCGTTACCGGATCGGCTGCGGCGGGATGGTTAGTAAAATCGATATTCTTCAGCTGGCTGGACATTTTTTCACGCAACTCAACAGGTGCGATCACATCGAGTACGTCGAGAATTTGTTTGATTACCAACTGGCAAGCGACAACATCAGAGACCAGTTCCTGATCGGCATTCAGCGGCTGGGACATTGTAAACTCCTGATAGCATTTTGAAAGCCGCTATAGTAGCGGCTTCCCCTCCACAGCGATAGTCACATCCGCCATCACCAGGGCACAAAAAAACCTGCCGAAGCAGGTTTTTTGTTATCTGAACATATTGCCTGGCGGTACGTCTTTGAACGTCTTGCAATAGTTATCGAACATGCTTTTCAGGATTTTGCGCAGTTTCATTGAGGTACCCCGACCATTTGTTATGCAGGTGTTATCGTCTTTGCGCTTATAATATGACATCCATCACAAAAATCAATCTTTATGTGATTTATATCACACAAATATCCCTTTAATGTTATGAAATTGATAACCCGCAAAGTCGCCATAAAGCATCTGACTTCTGGGAAAAGCAAGGAATAGCGCCGATCCGTCGTCTTTTCTGTCCATAACCTGATCCTGCACGCAGGTACAATACCTGTTTCTTCTCCCTTTTCAGGCCGTGACATGAAACATCTGATAATTGTTTTTTCGCTTTTAACATTAGCGGGCTGCACCGTAACTCGTCAGGCTCAATTGAGCGAGGTTAATGTCACGAGCGGTATTGTACGCCTCGTTTATGACCAGGCGTTTTTACAACACGCCCGTACTGACAGCTATCTTAATCAAAGAATAGCGGAACGCGCATGTCAGCACGCAGGGTTTACCCGCGCCATTGCGTTTGGGCAACCTGTAAGTAACTGTAGTCTGTTTGCGGGGGCGTTATGTCTGAATACGGAATTTACGTTGTCGTATCAGTGCCAAAATTTAATGCCCTCGACTTATCAATAAAGCCTTAATCAGCGAGGGATGCTTCGCTGGTTAATTAATCCCACGAATAGCGTTAATGCGTTTTATTCCCATTCGTATTTTTAATAATTGAATTTAATATTTTACCTTTTGCAAATAATAAAATAACAAATTATAGTGGCGCCACAGCAACAAAAATAACCTTTGTGGAGCACTATCATGCTGAAACCAGAAATGATTGAAAAACTCAATGAGCAGATGAACCTGGAACTGTACTCTTCACTGCTTTATCAGCAAATGAGCGCCTGGTGCAGCTATCATACCTTTGAAGGTGCGGCTGCATTTCTGCGCCGCCACGCCCAGGAAGAGATGACGCATATGCAGCGTCTGTTTGATTATCTGACCGATACCGGAAACTTACCGCGTATTAATACCGTTGAATCCCCGTTTGCTGAATATTCTTCACTTGATGAATTATTCCAGGAAACTTATAAGCATGAACAATTAATCACGCAGAAAATTAATGAACTGGCTCACGCCGCCATGACCAACCAGGATTACCCAACGTTTAATTTCCTGCAATGGTATGTTTCTGAGCAGCATGAAGAAGAGAAATTGTTCAAATCGATTATTGATAAATTAAGTCTGGCTGGTAAAAGCGGCGAAGGTCTTTATTTCATCGATAAAGAACTTTCTACCCTCGACGCGCAAAACTAATCTACTCTGGCGGCAGATTTACTGCCGCCGTTTCATATCAGTGGCGACAAATTTTACTTGTATCGGTTGAGAACCCTTCTTCGCCGGGAATAAATTTACCTTTCGCCGCCAGAAACGCCACCAGCTCTCCCGCTGTCATCCCTTCCGCCGAGCAGGTATGAAAACGCGCCTGTTCACCAAAACGCGCTTTGATCGCCGCTTCCAGACTGGCGTGCGTATATTGCTCGCCTGATTCAATCATCATATTTAACACTTCATGACCGTGAATAGAGTCCATCGTTCCTCCTCAAAAAGGGCATAGCGTAGCGATATCCGCTCATCAAGGCTTTGCGCCAGCGCAGTTCCGAATGCATTTTATTGTACATTTTTGTTTACAGTAAATGTAACGTCGATTTGACGAGAAATGTAGAATGCCTTAACCTGCGCCGCAGATATCTCTCATAAAGATCGTCAGGACAGAAGAAAGCGTGAAAAACAGAACTCTGGGAAGTGTTTTTATCGTGGCAGGAACCACAATTGGCGCGGGTATGTTGGCAATGCCACTGGCGGCAGCAGGCGTCGGTTTTAGTGTCACATTGACATTGTTAGTTGGTCTGTGGGCATTGATGTGTTACACCGCACTGCTATTGCTGGAGGTGTATCAGCATGTCCCCGCAGATACCGGTCTGGGCACGCTGGCAAAACGCTATCTGGGGCGTTATGGGCAGTGGCTCACTGGCTTCAGTATGATGTTTTTAATGTACGCCCTGACAGCGGCGTACATTAGCGGTGCCGGTGAATTACTTGCCTCCAGCATCAGTGACTGGACCGGTATTCCAGTGTCGGCAACCGCTGGCGTGTTGTTGTTCACTTTTGTTGCCGGTGGTGTGGTTTGTGTCGGGACGTCGCTGGTCGATTTATTTAACCGCTTTCTGTTTAGCGCCAAAATTATTTTTCTGGTGGTGATGCTGGTACTGCTGCTACCGCATATTCATAAAGTGAATCTTTTAACTCTACCGCTGCAACAAGGACTCGCGTTGTCTGCGATCCCGGTAATTTTTACGTCATTTGGCTTCCACGGTAGTGTACCGAGCATCGTCAGTTATATGGATGGCAACATTCGCAAGCTGCGCTGGGTATTTATTACAGGTAGTGCGATCCCTCTGGTGGCATATATATTCTGGCAACTGGCGACACTGGGCAGCATTGATTCAACAACCTTTATGGGACTGCTGGCTAATCATGCCGGGTTAAACGGGCTGTTGCAGGCATTACGCGAAGTGGTGGCCTCACCGCATGTCGAACTGGCGGTGCATTTATTTGCTGACTTAGCCCTCGCAACGTCCTTCCTCGGTGTAGCATTAGGCTTATTTGATTATCTTGCGGATCTGTTTCAGCGTTCAAATAGCGTTGGCGGGAGAATGCAAACCGGGGCAATTACTTTTCTGCCACCGCTGGCATTTGCTCTGTTTTACCCACGTGGCTTTGTAATGGCGCTGGGTTACGCCGGTGTGGCGCTGGCTGTACTGGCGTTGATTATCCCTTCCCTGCTGACCTGGCAAAGCAGAAAACATAATCCACAAGCAGGTTATCGGGTTAAAGGCGGCCGTCCGGCGCTGGTACTGGTGTTTCTCTGTGGTATTGGCGTGATTGGAGTGCAATTTTTGATTGCAGCAGGATGGTTACCAGAGGTGGGGTGATTAAATAGCCTCACATATCCTTGTTGGGTGCCAGAATTAACTCTGGCACCCAATGTGACCTCTTAATGCAGGCAGCACTGCTTAAATTTCTTACCACTACCGCACGGACAAGGATCGTTACGACCCGGTTTTTCTTCTGCTTTGATCGGTTGCTGAACAGGCTTTTCCTGCTGATGAGCCATCCAGTAAGCGTGCAAATCAAGTGCCGCCAGTCGAATGGCATCCACACTCTCATCAAACGCTTCCGGTGACAGCTTCTCTACCCGCTCGAAGTTTTCTTCCGTACCGTGCAGCGCAATCGCCTCAAGCGCCGGTTTTAAGGATTCAGGCAATGCCGACCAGTCAGAGAGGGCAGCGCCACGCATATAGCCAAAGCACCACTCCTCAACGATCGTCAGCTCACGACCATCAACCTCTCGCAGACCAAATAACGGCTCAAACTGTTCAGGAAATTCGTTCAGACGTTCTGCGGTATCGGCCATATGTTGAAAAGCCAGATTCATAAAGCGCGTCATCTCTTTTTCTGACGCCCAGCGCGGTACATAATCCGCCCCACCCCAGACGGCCACCAACCACTGTTCTGGTTCAATTTCTTGCGGAGAACTCAACACCGCCGTCAATAAACCGTCCAGCTCAGCTACATCAAGGATGGCGTGGTCTGTGTTGTATTTGGTCAGGATATCATCCAGCCATTCCAACTCACTTTCGTTCAACGGTCCCGTTTTCATACGCTTTTCCTTGTGGATCTCGACTCACCAGCGTCTATCTTACATGTCGCTCTGGCATAGAGATACTTTTTGAGTGGATTACCTGGTGATTAAAAATAAGAGGGGTATAACGATAAGTGGCAGGTACAAAAAAACCACCCGAAGGTGGTTTCACGACACTGCTTATTGCTTTGATTTTATTCTTGTCTTTCCCATGGTACCCGGAGCGGGACTTGAACCCGCACAGCGCGAACGCCGAGGGATTTTAAATCCCTTGTGTCTACCGATTCCACCATCCGGGCTCGGGAAAAAATTGGAGGCGCGTTCCGGAGTCGAACCGGACTAGACGGATTTGCAATCCGCTACATAACCGCTTTGTTAACGCGCCAAATTCTTTAGGCTTTTCAGCCAGACACCCGCTTAAGCCGATGTCTTTTAACTGGAGCGGGAAACGAGACTCGAACTCGCGACCCCGACCTTGGCAAGGTCGTGCTCTACCAACTGAGCTATTCCCGCACTCATCAAGCAATCATCTAATCACTTGATTTTATTATCGTCTGGCAATCAGTGCCGCCGTTCGATGCGTTGCATTCTACTTACCTGACGCGATGAGTCAACGATATTTTTCACCACTTTTGATCGTTTGCTGAATTTTGCGCCGAAACGATCACTGATCAAGCAAATCTGCGCGAGCTGCGCTCAAATATTGCAACATAGACCACAGAGTCAGTACCGCAGCCACAAAGAAAAGTGCAATACCAGCATACTCAACCCAAATGTTCGGACGCCATAACAGCCAGGCCAGCGCCACCATTTGGGCGGTCGTTTTTACTTTACCAATCCAGGAGACAGCCACACTGCTGCGTTTACCGAGTTCAGCCATCCACTCACGTAGAGCAGAAATGATAATTTCACGGGCGATCATCGTTGCCGCTGGCAAAGTGACCCACCAGCTATGGTAATGCTCAGTTACCAACACCATGGCAATGGCAACCAGCACTTTATCAGCTACTGGATCAAGGAAAGCGCCAAAACGGGTACTCTGATTCCAGCGACGCGCCAGAAAACCATCGAACCAGTCAGTCACCGCCGCAACGCAGAAAATGAGTGCGGCAGCAAACGGCGACCAGGTGACAGGCAGATAAAAGACCAATACAAAGAATGGGATAAGGATGACACGGAACAGTGTGAGCAACGTAGGGATATTAAATTGCATAATGACGGGTAACTATCTGTTGTCAGTAAGATTACCCCTATGTTGCTACAGAGACATCAATGTTTCAACGACCAGAAGATCTTTTCTGCCAGACCTTGCGAAATACCCGGCACTTTTGCAATTTCCTCAACGCTGGCGTTACGTAAACCTTGCAAACCACCCATATATTTCAACAACATTTGCCGACGTTTTGGTCCAACGCCTTCGATGGTTTCCAGCGTGCTGGTATTTTTGACTTTTGCGCGTTTTTTGCGATGCCCACCAATCGCGTGATCGTGTGATTCATCTCGGATATGCTGAATGACATGCAGCGCCGGTGAATCTGGTGGCAGACTGAAGCCCTCACCTTCAGGTTCGAAGAACAACGTTTCCAGCCCAGCCTTACGATCGGCTCCTTTTGCCACGCCAAGCAACAGCGGATGGTTTTTATCCCATGAGACATCCAGCTCGGCGAAGACATTTTTCGCCTGCGCAAGCTGGCCTTTGCCGCCATCAATCAGGATCACGTCCGGAATCTTACTGTCGTCGATGGCTTTACCGTAACGCCGACGCAGCACCTGATTCATTGCCGCATAATCATCACCAGGCGTAATGCCGGTAATGTTATAGCGCCGATACTCTGCACGCAGCGGGCCGTTAGCATCGAACACCACACACGAAGCGACCGTTTGTTCACCCATGGTATGGCTGATGTCAAAACACTCCATCCGCTTCACTTCCGGCAATTTCAACACGCTGGCAAGCGCGGTCAGACGCTGGTGAACGGTAGATTGTTGCGAAAGTTTGGTGGTTAACGCTGTCGCCGCATTGGTGCGCGCCAGCTTCAGGTAACGTGCCCGATCGCCACGCGGTTTAGTCTGAACGTTAATCTTGCGCCCTGCCAGTTCTGAAAGGGAATCGGCGAGCAGCGTTTTATCGCTAAGATTAAAGTCGAGCAGGATCTCACCCGGTAAGGTGCGCATCTGGCTGCCCTGTAAATAGAACTGACCGACAAAGGTTTCCACCACTTCGCCCAGCTCCGTACCGCCAGGTACTTTCGGGAAATAACTACGGCTACCGAGCACCTTGCCCTGACGAATAAACAAGACGTGGACACAAGCCATGCCCGCATCGAAAGCGACGCCAATAACGTCAAGGTCATCACCTGTATTGGAGACAAACTGTTTTTCGGTTACGCGTCGCACCGCCTGGATTTGGTCGCGAATACGTGCCGCTTCTTCAAACTCCAGATTCTGGCTGGCTGTTTCCATGCGACTAATCAGTTGAGTAAGTACCTGATCGTCCTTGCCGGATAAAAACAGGCGCACATACTCTACCTGCTGGGCGTACTCTTCTTCACTCACCAGTCCTTCAACGCATGGACCCAGACAGCGCCCTATCTGATATTGCAGACACGGACGCGAGCGGTTGCGATAAACGCTATTTTCACACTGGCGAATCGGGAAAATCTTTTGTAGCAGCGCCAGGGTTTCACGCACCGCATAGCCATTTGGGAACGGGCCGAAATATTCACCTTTGGCGTGTTTTGCGCCGCGATGCATAGCCAGACGCGGATGGGTATCGCCGCTAAGAAAAATAAAAGGATAAGATTTATCATCGCGTAACAGAACGTTGTAACGCGGCTGATAAAGTTTGATGTAGTTGTGTTCCAGCAACAGAGCTTCGGTTTCGGTATGGGTAACCGTCACATCAATTTGCTGGATCTGGGCAACCAACGCTTCGGTTTTGCGCGAAGCGAGGTTGCTACGGAAATAGCTGGAAAGCCGTTTTTTCAGGTCTTTCGCTTTGCCGACATAGATAACCGTACCACCAGCATCATACATGCGATAAACGCCCGGCTGGCTGGTTACGGTTTTTAAAAACGCTTTTGCGTCAAACTGAACACTCACTGACTTGTTAATGTCTCCGCATTACACAGACCATGGCGAATTGCCAGGTGAGTCAGCTCAACATCGCCATGAATGTTTAATTTACTGAACATACGGTAGCGATAGCTGTTCACCGTTTTCGGGCTGAGATTAAGCTGTTCTGAGATCTCATTGACCTTTTGGCCTTTGGTAATCATCAGCATAATCTGCAATTCACGTTCAGACAAACTGGCAAATGGGCTTTCTGTTTTTTCTGGTTCGATCTGGCTTAATGCCATTTGTTGAGCAATGTCAGAAGCAATATAACGCTGCCCTGAATAGACAGAGCGAATCGCACTCACAACTTCCTGCGGAGCCGCACCTTTGCTGAGGTAGCCCGCAGCACCGGCCTGCATTACTTTCGCTGGTAAAGGGTTTTCAGTATGAACCGTAAGCATGATGATTTTGACATCTGCTGTTGAGCGAGCGATTTTACGCGTCGCCTCAAGACCGCCAATGCCAGGCATACTCATGTCCATTAGCACGACGTCAACGGTGTTTGCCCGGCACCACTTAACGGCGTCTTCACCGCAGGATGCCTCACCGACGACTTTAATACCCTTTATATCTTCCAGAATGCGTCGTATCCCTGCGCGCACCAGTTCGTGGTCATCAACAAGTAGAACGTTGATCAAAGGAATATCTCCAGAAATAGGGATAACGCTACTGATAGTTAGTCATTCGTATATTAGCGGGTTTTATTGCAACTTTGAAACGTTAAAAATGGTGGGTATTCGATTTTTCTCTCGTTTTTGTAAATTCGATTGTCCAGAGTTATCGTCACGTCCGTCATCAAAGGTTTGCCAGCTCGTTTCGCAGTAAGGCTAACGCCGAAATGTGACAAAAATTGACTTTATTCAGCATAAATGAAAAATCAGCGGCATGAATATGTAACATGAATTAACCCGAACAATACGCGCGAAAAACATTCATGATAAAAATATTTATTGCGCGTTATATTCCCTGTTTTATTACTATTGCTGATATCGTGAGCAAAAAACAACCACTGCTATTTTTAGCAAAGCTTATGGTATACTCCGCCGCCTTAACATTTTTCACCGCAAATTTTCATTGCAACATGACGAGGAAAATAAATGAGTACGCCTGATTTTTCTACTGCCGAGAATAATCAAGAACTGGCAAATGAAGTCTCCTGCCTGAAAGCGATGCTGACGCTGATGCTGCAGGCGATGGGACAAGCTGACGCGGGCCGCGTGATGTTAAAGATGGAAAAACAGCTTGCGCTGATCGAAGACGAAACCCAGGCTGCGGTATTTTCCAAAACGGTTAAGCAAATTAAACAAGCCTACCGTCAGTAATATAAAACCGGCTGAAAGCTCACCTTTCAGCCGGTTTGGCATCTTGCACGCCCAATGTAATAGATATCATATTAAGCCAGTTGCGGCTGCGTAACAGGCAACCTGCGTTTTATTCGGTGCATTGATTTTTTTCTGCATGTTTTTCTGATGGAAATTGACAGTATTCTCAGAGATTGACAGGATCATCGCTATCTCTGCTGACGTTTTACCTTCTGCGGTCCATTTCAGTATTTCTTTTTCCCGCTTGCTGAAATTCATCTCTGGCGTCATCACTATTTCATCATTTAAACGTATCAACGCCATCAGACTTTCACGCACCAATAGCTGCATTTTTAATTGCAGTTCATCACTAAGAATGGGTATTTCACGCGTACTGCTACGGGAAAAGGACAAAAACCCCAGCGCACGATTCGGCAACATTAAATACTGAGTGACGCCACGGCGTAAACCATGCGCACGTGCGGCTTCCCATAACGGCTGTGCTTCGTTGAATAAATCATCATTCCACAATAAATGCCCCTGACTGAAGTTTTCAGGGTTAAGTACCGGATCAATAGCGAGGAAGTTGTTGGCCTGATAATAACTGACCCATGACTCCGGATAATTGGTGTAGAAAGCCACTTTCGGTCGCGTGAATGGCACCGGGTGACGCACACATAATGAATAAAAATCGTACTCCAGTTGGTAAGTCTGATGCTCTATTTCATGGTAGACCTCTTCTGCGGCCTCCATCCTCTGAAAACGCAACAACATCGTGCGACGCCAGCTGAAAAAATCCGTATCCTGCATAGTTAACCGCTACGCCCCTGAGAGTGAGTATCATTTATACTGATAACTCAAACTATCACATAAATAAGATTTATATATAATTTATATTATTCAGACAATGAATTACTTTTGCAAGACATAGCATTCTCTTATGTTATTAATAAGTTATGCTGATTTATTAAGCGATTTATGCGGTCAGGAATACGTTTTCGCCCCGACTAAAAAGCGGCCGGGGCTGATTTTTTCTTATTTTATTGCAACAGAAACTTCTCAAGGAACTGGCGTGTGCGGGGATGCTGAGGATCGGCAAATAAGGTTTTTGCAGGTCCCTGCTCTACTATCCGCCCTTGATCCATAAAGATCGCGCGGTCAGCAACGTCACGGGCAAAGCTCATTTCGTGCGTCACAATCACCATGGTGCGCTTTTCCTGTGCCAACTGGCGTATGGTATTCAGGACTTCCCCCACCAGCTCAGGATCCAGCGCCGAAGTAGGTTCGTCAAACAGAATGACTTCAGGTCGCATCGCCAGCGCACGCGCAATCGCCACACGTTGCTGTTGACCGCCGGACAAACGACGCGGATAGCTGGTCTCTTTCCCTTCCAGTCCAACTTTTGCCAGCAGCTCGCGAGCGCGCGCCGTGGCCTCCTCCTTCGGCTCGCCTTTAACGATCACCGGCCCTTCAATAATGTTTTCCAGCACTGTGCGATGCGGAAACAGATTAAAATTCTGAAAGACAAATCCGACATGCTGGCGCAACTGGCGAATCAGCGATTTTTGCTGGCTTAACGAACGCGCAGTATCAATAGTGATATCGCCAACGGTGATGCTCCCCGCCTCCGGTTGTTCCAGCAAATTTATGCTGCGTAGCAACGTGGTTTTGCCGGAGCCACTTGGGCCGATAATCGCCACCACTTCGCCGGTTTTGACCTCCAGATCGATACCGTGCAGTACCGTCTGACCGTGGAATTTTTTCACCAGGTTTTTAACTTCTATGGCACTCATTTTGGCTCTCTCTCCTGGCGGTTTAGTTGATTCTCAAAATGGTTCTGTAGCGTCGATAACACTGTCGCCATAATCCAGTAGATGAGCGAAGCCGCCAGATACATGGTGAAAACTTCCAGCGTGCGCGAGGTAATCAACTGCGCCTGACGAAACAGCTCCGGCACCTGAATCGTCGCTGCCAGCGAGGTATCTTTTACCAGGCTGATAAAGCTGTTCGACAGTGGCGGCAGTGCCACCCGAGCCGCCTGCGGCAAAATTGCGCGACGCATGGTCTGCCATGGCGTCATGCCAATACTGGCGGCGGCTTCCCACTGGCCTTTATCAATAGATGAAATGGCGGCGCGCAGCGTTTCGGCAGCATAGGCAGCGGTGTTCAGTGACAGGCCAATCATCGCCGACGGAATCGGATCTAATTCAATGCCAAACTGCGGTAGGCCGTAGTAGATCATAAACAGTTGCGCGATGAGCGGCGTACCGCGAAAAATGGAAATGTAAAAACGCGCCAGCCAGCGCACGGGCCAGAGCGGCGACAGGCGCATCAGCGCGAGAATAAATCCCAGCAGTAAGCCAAAAAACATGCCGCCGATACTGAGTTGCAGCGTATACCCAGCCCCTTTAAGCAGGAACGGCAAAGAATCAATAACCAGTTGTATACTTTCTTGCATGAGCGTTTCCGGGGCTAGACGTGAGGATGATAGGCGAACAGCGCAGGCGCGCCGCCAGTATGAATAAACAGAATCGGCCCTTCGTCTTTGAAGCGTTTCTGACTGATGCCATCAATCAGCCCCGCCATCGCTTTTCCGGTATACACAGGATCAAGCAGAATGCCTTCCAGCCGCGCCAACAGTTTCACCGCTTCCATGCCTTCGTCGTTCGGCACGCCGTAGCCAGGCGCAAAATAGTCATCCCAGAGTAAAATTTCCGCTGATGCGCTCAGTTCCAGTTCTTTCGCGATTGCCTGTTGTAGGTTAACCACTTTTGGCAACTGGTCAGCAACGGAACGTGACACGGTCACGCCAATCAGTTCGCTTTCTGGCATTAGATGTTCCAGTCCTACTGCCAGTCCGGCGTGAGTTCCGGCGCTGCCCGAAGCCACCACCACCGAAGAAATATTAACCGCCCCTTCACACTGTTGCGCGATTTCCAGCGCGCTCTCCACATAGCCCAGCGCGCCTAAAGCATTAGAACCTCCAACTGGAATGACGTACGGACGGAACCCTTGCGCTTCGACTCGCGTTGCCAGCTCTTCCAGTTGGGCATTGGGATCGGTCAGCGCATCGCACATTTCAATCTGGGTATTGAAGAGATCCAACAACAAGCGATTGCCGTTGGTTAAATAGTTTTCTGCGGCTGTTCCGATAGGATTCTCCAGCAGCGCCACACAATGCAGCCCAAGTTTTGCGGCGACGGCGGCCGTCTGGCGCACGTGGTTAGACTGAATCGCTCCGGCGGTAATCAGAGTGTCGGCACCTTCACGCAGGGCATCTGCCGCGAGAAACTCCAGTTTGCGTAATTTATTGCCACCCATCGCCATCGGTGTGACGTCATCCCGTTTAATGAAAATTTCCCGCCCAAGATAATCAGAAAGACGCGGCAGATATTCGAGCGGCGTTGGTGCGCCGATAAACTCCAGCCGTGGGAAACGAGTTAAATTATGCAGTGGCATAAAAGCCTCCGGTGTGTGTTGTTGTGATATTGTTATTATGCACGCAAAAAACGCTTAAATAAAAAAGGCGCTAATTAAAGCACCTTTTTTGTCATTATGCCCCGTCCAGAACAGCGTTGACACGTTTCTGGCTGTGATTTCACCCGATGGATGCAACACACTGGTTGAACCGCTCTGCGGGTGATTCATACTCTGGCGTTTTATCGGTCTTTCGTTGAGCGTCTGGCAACTGTAGTAGTCACGGATTCCGGGTGATGGCATGTAGTGCATTAATAGAATCAGGTTTGTGGTCCCGTGATACTGTTGAATGTCCGATGGATCATCAGGAACGTAACGGTGTAAAGGCTGCTTATATCCATAAAGCAGAACATCTGATGTCCCCTGGTTACGGGGATAACTTCTCCTGGCATTTTCGGTTGTTCAAGTCTGGTTATCCCCCCATTCATTAATATGAAAATCATTATCTCTGCATTAATTATTATTTATACCTAAGTCTATTTTTAGGAAAAGAATATTATATTCTCCGAGAATATTTTTAGACACTTTTCCTATAAAAGAAGCAGAGAAACACTCACTATCTAAAATTACACTAATCAATAAACAAACTAACATCCAGAAAACATTACAATTTCAAATTACTCATCAAAAAAAATCAACCTGATTGCTTGAGATAGATTTTTTCTGTTTATTTGCAATAATGCTCGCATCGAGCATTTGTATGATGATTAGATAATACATATTATTTCCCAATGACATTTACACAGTCAAAAAATTTAACCCACCATTCTTAAAGAAAAAATTGGAGCTTTTGTGAAAATCAAAATTAATAAAAAAGAAAAGTTTAATGTATATATAAACAACAGAAAAACATTCGGCATAACGCAAGAGGGAATGAAGACAACGTTACTATGCAGCCTTATATCTGCCACTCTGGCCATTCAGCCTGCTTTGGGAGCTAAAAAGGAAGTTACTCTTTCTGAAGGAAACCCTGCTGAAATATCTGAAAATATCATTGGTGCTGATGGCTCGCAGGACAGGCCGGATAATGATGATGGGGAGGCCGGTGAAGATGCTCTCATTGTTAATGTTGTACCCGGTTCGTTACAGAATGAAAATATCCTGACAATTAACAGCGGTACTAGCATTAGTGGCGGTGAAGGCGGATGGGCTGGTGATGATGATGTTACTAAAATGGGCTCTGCAGGGGGCCAGGGCGGTACAGCCATTACTGGAAATAATTTTACTCTTGTTAATTCTGGTTATATTTCCGGTGGTAAGGGTGGTTGGGGAGGTTATGGTAATGGCGGAGGCGATGGAGGTGAAGCGGGCACCGCTATTTCCGGAGATGATCTTACCATTACAAACAACGGAAGCATTACAGGTGGCAATGGCGGAATGCCTGGAGCCAGTGGTTATGGCGATGAAAGCGGTGGTTTAACTGGGACTCCTGCTGTTGGTGGAACTGCCATATCTGGCAATAATCTTCAAATAAGCAATAACGGAAATATCACTGCCGGGCAAGGTAGTAGTGGTGCCTGGTGGGCGGTATGGGGGTCTTCTGCCGGCAACGGAGGGAATGGAGGCACGGCCATATCCGGAAATAATATGGAGATAACAAATAATAATCACATTACAGGTGGCCAGGGGGGGGATGGTGCTCGCGGTGGCGAAGGTAGTGTCGAATTTACTACCGTTCAGAATATTAATGGAAGTAGCGGTGGTAATGGTGGTATTGGGGGGACTGCTATATATGGTAATAATATTAAGATAAATAATACGGGAGATATAACTGGCGGACAGGGGGGCACTGGTGGTGAAGGTGGTAGAGGTGGTACAGATGAATATGAACACGCTGGTTCAACTACCCCTGGTACTGGTGGTACTGGTGGAATTGGAGGTACCGGTGGGATTGCCATATCTGGAAATAATATTGAAATAAATAATTATGGAAATATTATTGGCGGAAATGGCGGTACTGGTGGTGATGGAGGTAGTCCCGGTGAAAGTTATGATACTGGAAATACTGGTGACGGAGGTGATGGTGGCAACGGAGGTAATGGTGGCACCGCTATATCCGGGAGTAATATTACGATAAATAATCATGGCGGAATTTTTCCTGGTAGTGGAGGACAGGAAGGTAACGCTAACTTCTCCGGGGCTGGAGGGATATCTGGTAACAGAGGGCAAGATTGTGACACCGCAATATCTCTGAATGGTGGAGCTAACTTGTTAAATCTCTACGCCGGTTCGACCATTCAAGGTGATATTGTTTTGAATAATGTTGTAAATAATGCCGATGGTAATTCTCTGTCCATTACAAATAAAGACTCCGCCAGCTCTGAGATAAAAGGCAATCTGAGTGCGGGTACAGGTACACATGTTTCCGTTTCGGGAGCTGATGTCACTTTTAGCGGAAGTTCGGTATTTGACAGAGATTCATCGCTGAATATGGGTACAGGTTCCAGTCATTTAACTGCCAACAGTATTCAGTTCAATAACGGTGCAGTGCTTAATGTTGATACTGCCATGACAATATGGAAGCAAAATGAGTACGGCTTGTTGACGACCTCCGACGGCATAACAGGGCTCTCTGAAAATAATATTTATCAGCATAATAATCTACTGAGTGATGGTGCCGAAGACTATGTTTTAACATCACTTAGTGGTAACGGGCAGACAGTAAAAGAGGTTAGTTCTTCCCTGAAGTGGAATGACCCCTCAGGAAATGGATATGGCACGTTTGATCTGAGAAATGGCGCGGTGTTAGAGCTAAAGGTACGACTTGCAGATAACAATGCTGCTCAGTTATCTCATGGCTGGGATGGAAAAACGCTGACCAAAGCCGGCGAAGGAACACTGATTCTGTCCTCCCAAAACACTTACACGGGTGTAACAGACATCCGTGGCGGCAATGTCCGCATGAACAGCAACAGTGCTCTGGGACAGACCAGCGAGATTCGCCTGGCAGCTGACACCATGCTGGATATGAACGGTCACAGCCAGACCGCAGGTAAACTGAACAGCGCAGCAGGTTCCATACTGAACATTAATGGCGGTAATCTGACCCTCGCAGGTGGAGGCCTGTCTGCAGGTACCCTCATCGGCTCTGGCTCCCTGAACATCAGCGGTGGCGTGTTCGCTATTACTGGTGCCACCCGCGCCCTGAATGCCACCACCACTATCGCAGAAAAGGCAATGGTGAAGGTGCTTAATACTGACGGACTGGGAGCAGGCTCGGTTAACACTGCCGGCACACTGATTCTGGGCAAGGCTGATGCACCTGTCATGCTTGCCAACAGCCAGGTCACCATCTCTCAGCAGGGGACACTCTCCGGCTCTGGTGGTGTCGCCGGGAACGTAACCAACAGCGGTACTCTTGACCTGAGAGCCGATGCCCCGGGTAATGTACTGACGATCGGGGGTAACTATACCGGTAACAATGGCATACTGCTCATGAACACCGCTCTGGGAAATGACAGCTCCGCAACAGACAAACTTGTAATCAGAGGCGATGCCTCCAGTCAGACACGTGTGATTGTTATAAATGCAGGTGGTACCGGAACACAGACACTAAACGGTATTGAGTTGATTCATGTCGACGGAAATGCTGACAGTGCTGAATTTATTCAGGCTGGGCGTATTGCTGCCGGGGCTTATGACTACACGCTGGGACGTGGTCAGGGAAGCAACAGTGATAACTGGTATCTGACCAGTGGTAAAAACACTCCGTTCCTGCTGCGCGCTCTGAAAGCAATGCAACCCCCTGCCCCTGAACCTGCTCCGGGTGGTCATGACAACGACCTGCGTCCGGAAGCTGGCTCCTACACAGCGAACATTGCTGCAGCAAACACCATGTTCGTATCCCGTCTTTATGAACGCCAGGGGCCGATGCATTACACTGATGTGATTACCGGTGAGCAGAAAGAAACCAGCATGTGGATGCACCATGAAGGGGGACACAACCGCTGGCGTGACGGTACAGGCCAACTGAAAACACAGGGTAACCGTTACGTCCTGCAGATGGGCGGTGACCTGGCTCACTGGAGCCGGAACAGCTCTGACCGCTGGCATCTGGGGGTTATGGCTGGTTACGGTAATGACCATAACAATACAGATTCTGTACGTACCGGATACAGTTCAAAAGGCAGTGTGAAAGGATACAACACAGGTCTGTATGCCACCTGGTATGCTAATGATGAGACACATAGCGGGGCTTATCTGGATAGCTGGGCACAGTACAGTTGGTTCGATAACGATGTGAAAGGTGACGGCCTGCCGGGGGAATCCTGGAAATCAAAAGGTCTGACAGCCTCACTGGAAACCGGTTATGCCTGGAAAGCCGGTGAGTTTACCGGTAGCCATGGCAGTCTGAACGAATGGTATGTCCAGCCTCAGGCTCAGGTTATCTGGATGGGCGTAAAAGCTGATGAGCACCACGAACGCAATGGTACCCATGTTGAAAGCACCGATGATGGCAACGTCCGTACCCGTCTGGGTGTGAAAACCTGGATTAAGGGGCACAACAGAATGAACGGCGGCAAATCCCATGAGTTCCGTCCGTTCGTTGAGGTGAACTGGCTGCACAACACCCGTGATTTTGGCACCTGCATGAACGGTGTGACGGTACATCAGGACGGCGCCAGCAATATCGGAGAAGTAAAAACCGGTGTTGAGGGACAGATAAATGACCATCTGAACCTGTGGGGCAATGTGGGTGTACAGATCGGTGACGAGGGATACAGCGACGCCTCTGCCATGCTGGGTGTGAAGTATACATTCTGAACCGGGTAGTTTAGTGGCCAGCTCTTTATCAGTCAGTGCATGAGAGAAACGGGATAACCTGTTCAATGACCGTTGGTTATGACTGCGACCAGAATGCACTGGCTGAACGAATAAATGAGATCCTGAAAAATGAGTTTTACTCTCGAGTCCTACAAACCTGACGTAGCCCCAGGAAATGGTAAAAAAATCCGTGGCAATTTATAACCATGAGCGACCACACCTGGCACTGAAATACAAAACGCCCGATGGAGTTCATCAGGCGTTTTACAGACAGAAAACTGTCAACTTAAAGCAGGTGATTATTTGGTCACATCAGCACCAAACCATTTTTCGGAAAGGGCTTGCAGGGTGCCGTCTTTTTGCATTTCTGCAATGGCATCGTTAACCGCTTTCAGCAGGTCTTCGTTACCTTTACGCAGCGCCACACCTGACTCCTGGCGGGAGAAGGCTTCGCCGGTTACTGCCAGCGTATCATTGGTTTTTTTCACCAAATCCAGCGCAGCCAGACGATCAACCAGGATGGCATCAATACGACCTACACGCAGATCCTGATATTTGGTCGGATCATCATCATAGGTACGCACATCAACACCCTGAACATTCTGCCGCAGCCACTCTTCGTAGTTAGTCCCCAGACCAACGCCAACTTTTTTACCTTTCAAATCGTCGGCGGTTTTAATGGTTCCTTCATTGCCTTTTTTCACCAGCGCCTGAATACCGGAAATGGTGTACGGGGTAGAGAAATCGTATTTTTTCTTACGTTCATCAGAGATGGTGACCTGATTAATCACCACATCGATGCGCTTAGAATCCAGTGACGCCAGCATACCGTCCCACTTTGTCGGTTTTAATGCGGCTTCCACGCCCAGATGTTTTGCCAGTTGTTGCGCAAATTCCACTTCAAAACCGGTCAATTTACCGTCATCGCCCTGAAAGCTAAACGGCGGGTAAGTTCCTTCCAGTCCCACCAGCAAAGTACCCCGCTCTTTCACTTTATTGAGCAGACCTTCGTCGGCAAAACTTTTCACGCTCATACCCGCAACCAGCGCCACAGCCATAACCCCCATCAGCGCCTGACGTCCCAGATGTACTAATTTCATATTCACCCCGAATGTTGTTATGTTGGTTTGCAGTGTAGAGCCATTGTTCGAAGACACAAAAACAACTCTGCTACATCTTATTCTTATTTAATATATATCAGAAGCTGACAGGCTGGGGGATTTCTGCGTAAGGTCACCACGGGTTTGCATCTGGTAGCACTGGTACTTACGTAATGCGATGCGATAATTATTGGTGCTGGTGGTGGGCAGCCAGGGAGCCAGGTTTTCATCAAGAAAACCATCCTGCAGCAGGTCGGAGGAAATATCGTGTTCGCTTAAATAATTTCCCAAACGACGTAGGCGTACCACATATTCGCGCACGGTGCCGGGGCTCATTTCAGTATGATCAAAGAGAAACTGTTTAAAGCCGATAATATCAAAAAAATCACTCTGGGTTTTGCAATGTAAATCGCCGCAGAAACGGCATAATGCCGCCCATGATTTTTGTTCCTCAAACCAGCCATTTTCATCAAGCAGTGTATCAAGGCGAGATATCGCGATTTTATTCACTATCTTGCCATCGCGAACGAGAGTAATGCGATCGAGTAATTTACGGCAATATGCGCAATGAGTCTGGCTATGTTTAAAGTCTTTAAGATAGCGACTCAATGGCCGCCTTTTCTGGTGCTGCGCCATTATTAAGAACTCCTGGTATTCAAAATTAATGTGCGGCATTTACCTAAGTTATAACTTACCCAGTTTGGTGCGTAACCGTTTAATAGCCTGGCTATGTAACTGACTGACCCGAGATTCACCGACTTCCAGCACTGCGCCAATCTCTTTGAGATTAAGCTCTTCCTGGTAATAGAGCGTTAATACCAACTGTTCGCGCTCCGGTAACATTTCGATGGCTTCCATCACCCGCTGACGCAAATTACCGTCCAGTAATTGCTGTAATGGGTTATCCCGCTGATGATCGTCAGTAACCAGTTCAATGCTATCACCGTGCTCTTCGCGCCACTCATCATAAGAGAAAAGTTGGCTGTTATTAGTATCAAGCAACATTTGTCGATAGTCGGCGATTTCAATCCCTAAACGTTCTGCCACTTCAGTTTCTGTGGCATTGCGGCCAAGTTCCTGCTCCAGTTGCCCTATTGCCTGTGCCACTTCACGTGCATTGCGTCGCACGCTGCGCGGCACCCAGTCACGGCTGCGAAGTTCATCCAGCATAGCACCACGGATACGCTGCACTGCGTAAGTTGTAAATGCCGTTCCTTGCAGGGCATCATAACGTTCAACAGCATTAAGTAATCCAATGCCGCCTGCCTGTAGCAGATCGTCAAGTTCTACACTCGCGGGCAGTCGAACCTGCAGGCGCAATGCTTCGTGACGCACCAGCGGGATATAACGCTGCCACAGCGAATGTTTATCCATTACACCTTCAGCGGTATAGAGTGATTTCACGATAAACAGCCCTGCGTTATATAAATAATCGGCATAATTATCCGTTTCTGCAGGTTTTTTAATCGGACGATTAATGGGTGAAATAAGGGGTTATTTGGGGTAATCGGTAAATAACGAGCAGAATAACCCCGCCGGAGCGGGGTTAAGATAGATGACAAGGTCCGCCTCATCTTGCCGGATGCGGCGTGAACGCCTTATTCGGCCTACGCGAATATGCAAATTTATTAATTGCGATTCACCTTGTAGGCAGATAAGCGCAGCGCATCAGGCAATTTGGCGTTTGCTGTCATTATATTACGACGATTAGCCTTGCAGCAGAGACAGAACTTGTTGCGGCACCTGGTTAGCTTTAGACAACACGGAGTTACCCGCCTGCTGGATGATCTGCGCTTTCGACATGTTAGACACTTCGGTCGCATAGTCGGCGTCCTGAATACGGGACTGCGCTTCAGACAGGTTGGTGGTGGTGTTGTTCAGGTTAGTGACCGCAGAATCCAGACGGTTTTGTACGGCACCGAGGGAGGAGCGGAAAGTATCAACTTGTGAGATCGCTTTGTCTAAAAGTGCCAGTGGATCGTTGGTTGCAGTACCAGAAAATGTTGCTGTTGCCGCTGTTTTTACCGAGCCATTAGCATTGAGTTCATCAGTAAGCTGGATTGTTGTGGCTTCACTTGTTGCAGTGTCACCACCGTTTTCAATTGCATCCTTACCGTCTGCACCAGCAAGGTAATCTTTGCCTTGAATAGTAACATAGCCAACAGCCGTGCCAGCACTATTCGTCGTGACCTTGATAGGCTGACCTGTCTGTGTTGCTGTGGTAACACCGTTCGCAGGATCAGTGAAAGTAACATCGGTGGTATTAAGTTTAACAACGCCACCAGCATTAACGGAAGCCGAATAGAAGTCATTACCAGACTGAACAACATAGGTTCCTGTCGCTTTACCATCCGCGCTTTGTACGTTATGTAGGGACAAGCCTGATGTATCACTTATTCCCAACGTTTTGGCCATTGCGGCGGCAGCAGCATCGTCCGTACCAAATTTAACCGTAACCGGGGCATCGCCAGCATTAGCACCAGGAACTGTAGTTATCGCATCGCTAACTTTTAATGCGTTCCCTGATACCGAGAAACCTTTCAATCCCAGCGTTGAAGAGTCAATTTTCTGCAAATCGATAGAGATGGTCTGCCCATCATTCGCGCCAACCTGAATCTTCATCGAACCGTCTTTCGCCAGCACGTTCACGCCGTTGAACTGGGTCTGACCGGAAACACGGTCAATTTCATCCAGACGGGATTTGATTTCATCCTGAATAGAAGACAGGTCAGAATCAGAGTTAGTGCCGGTCGTCGCCTGAACGGTCAACTCACGCACACGCTGCAAGTTGTTGTTGATTTCAGACAGTGCGCCTTCTGCGGTCTGCGCCAGAGAAATACCGTCATTAGCGTTACGCGCGGCCTGAGTCAGACCTTTAATGTTAGAAGTGAAGCGGTTAGCAATCGCCTGACCTGCGGCGTCATCTTTCGCGCTGTTAATACGCAGACCAGAAGAGAGGCGCTCGATAGAAGTCGACAGCGCAGACTGGTTTTTGTTGATGTTGTTCTGAGTGATCAGCGAGAGGCTGTTGGTATTAATGACTTGTGCCATGATTTATTTTCCTGTTTTCAAGTCTACGGTTTAAGTATTGGGCTTCCACCCTTCGGCTTCGTCGCCGTCAACCCTGTTATCGTCTGGTCTCTCACAACCTTTAGAATTTTTTTCTAGCGGTCGAAATACTCCCCTTCCTCGTTGCTGTTCGTGTCATTAAGCCAAAAAATAAATCGTAAACTTTGCCCCGCTTACGCCGATAACCCCGGTATTCGTTCTACATGTCGCATGATTAAGGAATCAATATGGCTAGTATTTCAACGCTTGGGGTTGGGTCGGGGCTGGACTTAAGCAGCATCCTCGACAGTCTGGAGGCGGCAGAAAAATCTACCCTGACGCCGATATCAAAACAGCAAAGCTCTTACACCGCGAAACTGAGCGCCTACGGGACGCTGAAAAGCGCACTGGAGAGTTTCCAGACCGCCAACACAGCACTGAATAAAGCCGATTTATTTACCGCCACCTCAACCACCAGCAGTTCATCGGCTTTCAGCGCCACCACCACGGGCAGCGCGATTGCCGGGAAATACACCATTAGCGTCAGCCAACTGGCGCAGGCTCAGACGCTGACCACCAAAAATAGTCAAAAAGACAGTAAAGCCGCCATCGCCACCAGCGATAGCGTACTGACCATCCAGCAAGGCGGCGGTAAAGATCCGGTCACGATTGATATCAGCGCGGTCAACTCGTCACTTTCCGGTATTCGTGATGCCATTAACAACGCCAAAGCTGGCGTCAGCGCCAGTATCATCAATGTGGGTAACGGCGAGTATCGTCTGTCCATCACCGCTAACGATACGGGCAGCGATAACGCGATGAAACTTAGCGTCAGCGGCGACAGCGCCCTGGAAAATTTTATGGGTTACAACGGAACTTCGGGTGATAGCAGCAATGGCATGATTGAAAGCGTCACCGCGCAAAACGCCAAACTGACGGTCAATAACGTTGAGATTGAAAACAGCAGTAACACTATCAGTGACGCGCTGGAAGATATCACCCTCAACCTGAATGACGTCACCACCGGTAATCAGACACTGACCATCAGTAAAGACACATCCAAAGCTGAAAATGCGATTAAAGCGTGGGTGGATGCCTATAACACATTGCAGGATACGTTCAGCAGCTTAACCAAATACACCGCAGTCGATGCCGGAGCAGAAAGTCAGGACTCCAGCAATGGCGCATTACTTGGCGACTCCACACTGCGTACCATCCAGACTCAGCTTAAAACCTTGCTCGCCAATACCCACAGCAGTTCAAACTATAAAACGCTGGCACAAATTGGCATTACCAGCGATGCCAGTACCGGCAAGCTGGAAATCGCGACCGACACGCTGCAAACGGCGCTGAAGAAAGATGCCGCTGGCGTCGGTGAAATGTTTATTGGTGACGGTAAAAGTACTGGAGTAACCACCGGCATTAGTAGCAACCTGACCAGTTGGCTCTCCTCCTCCGGGATAATCCAGGCCGCAAAAGATGGCGTCAGCAAAACGCTGAACAATTTGACTGATCAGTACAACGCTGCCAGTGAACGTATCGATACCTTAATGGCGCGCTATAAAGCCCAGTTCACCCAATTAGATGTGTTAATGAACTCGCTGAACTCCACCAGTAGCTATCTGACACAGCAGTTCGACACCTCAAATAGCAGCTCGAAATAATCTTCAGGAGAAACTATGTACAGCGCAAAAGGCACCCAGGCCTATGCCCAAATTGGCGTCGAAAGCGCCGTAATGAGCGCCAGCCAACAACAACTGGTCACCATGCTGTTTGACGGCGTGTTGAGCGCACTGGTAAGAGCGCGCCTGTTTATGCAGGACAACAATCAGGAAGGAAAAGGCGTCTCTTTGTCGAAAGCGATCAGCATTATTGATAACGGGCTGAGGATCGGTCTTGACGAAGAAAGCCAGGACGAATTAACCCAGAATTTGATAGCCCTGTATAGCTATATGATCAGGCGTTTGCTGCAAGCTAATTTACGCAACTATGTCTCCGCAGTTGAAGAAGTGGAAACGTTGATGCGTAACCTTGCCGATGCCTGGAAAGAGTCTTTACTCTCCCCTTCTTTGATTCAGGATCCTGTCTGATGAACCACGCACCGCACTTGTATTTTGCCTGGCAACAACTCGTCGAAAAAAGCCAACTCATGTTACGCCTGGCGACAGAAGGACGATGGGATGAACTCATCGCCAGCGAAATGGAATATGTCAATGCGGTGCAAAAGATCGCACACCTAACGGAAGAAACGGAACCCTCTGCCATGATACAGGAGCAACTCAGACCGCTGCTGCGCCTCGTTCTGGAAAACGAAAACAAAGTAAAACAGTTATTGCAGATTCGGATGGATGAACTGGCGAAACTGGTCGGTCAGTCATCAATGCAAAAATCTGTGTTAAGCGCCTACGGTGATCAGGGGGGCTACGTGCTGGCACCGCAGGAAAACCTCTTTTGAGTTCAGGCAACGCTTAAAGAGATGGTGGCTCGCGAATAATTCGATTACGGCTACGCTTCTAATGTTCCCCTTGAGTGGAGTCGAAGAATGCGTAATCCCACGCTGTTGCAATGTTTTCACTGGTATTACCCGGAAGGCGGCAAGCTCTGGCCTGAACTGGCCGAGCGCGCCGACGGTTTTAATGATATTGGTATCAATATGATCTGGCTGCCACCAGCCTATAAAGGCGCATCGGGCGGGTATTCGGTCGGCTACGACTCTTACGATTTATTTGATTTAGGCGAGTTTGATCAAAAAGGCAGCATCCCCACCAAATATGGCGATAAAGCACAACTGCTGGCCGCCATTGACGCACTCAAACGCAATGACATTGCGGTACTGCTGGACGTGGTTGTCAACCACAAAATGGGCGCAGATGAAAAAGAAGCCATTCGCGTACAGCGCGTCAATGCTGACGATCGCACGCAAATTGATGATGAAATCATTGAGTGCGAAGGCTGGACGCGTTACACCTTTCCCGCTCGTGGCGGGCAATACTCGCAGTTTATCTGGGATTTCAAATGTTTTAGCGGTATCGACCATATCGAAAACCCAAACGAAGACGGTATCTTTAAAATCGTCAACGACTACACCGGCGAAGGCTGGAACGACCAGGTTGATGATGAGCTTGGTAATTTTGACTATCTGATGGGCGAAAATATCGACTTTCGCAACCATGCCGTTACGGAAGAGCTCAAATACTGGGCGCGCTGGGTGATGGAGCAAACGCAATGCGATGGTTTTCGTCTCGACGCAGTAAAACATATTCCGGCCTGGTTTTATAAAGAGTGGATCGAACACGTGCAGGAAGTCGCACCAAAGCCGCTATTTATTGTGGCGGAATACTGGTCGCGCGAAGTTGACAAGCTGCAAACGTATATTGATCAAGTCGAAGGCAAAACCATGCTGTTTGATGCGCCGCTACAGATGAAATTCCACGAAGCATCACGCATGGGGCGCGACTACGACATGACGCAGATATTCACCGGTACGCTGGTGGAAGCCGATCCTTTCCATGCTGTTACGCTGGTCGCCAATCACGACACCCAACCGTTACAAGCCCTCGAAGCGCCGGTTGAACCGTGGTTTAAACCGCTGGCTTATGCCCTTATTTTGCTGCGGGAAAATGGCGTCCCTTCCGTGTTCTACCCTGATTTGTACGGTGCCCATTACGAAGATGTCGGCGGTGACGGGCAAACTTATCCCATAGATATGCCGATAATCGAACAGCTTGATGAGTTGATTCTCGCCCGCCAGCGTTTCGCCCACGGTGTACAGACGTTATTTTTCGACCATCCGAACTGTATTGCGTTTAGTCGCAGCGGTACTGACGAATATCCTGGCTGTGTGGTGGTCATGTCAAACGGCGACGATGGCGAAAAAACCATTAATCTGGGAGAGAATTACGGCAATAAAACCTGGCGCGACTTTCTGGGTAATCGACAAGAGAGCGTAGTAACCGATGAAAACGGCGAAGCGACCTTCTTTTGCAACGGCGGTAGCGTCAGTGTGTGGGTTATCGAAGAGGTGATTTAAATTCATCCCCGGTGGCAAGCCGGGGAGATTTCATTACGGCAGTGGCGTCGGTAACGGCGCTTTATCCAGCGCGGCGGCACATTCAGCCGTCGGACGATTCACGCGTTCCATCGTCATGCCGTCATATTCGATAGTGTTACCATCACGTTCAATTTCATATAGCTCACGTTTGACAGTAACGTTAGTGAGATCATCCAATATCAGCGTCAACTTACCCGGTAAAGCAATCACCCGCTGCCACTGACGACAATCCAGCGTATCCCCCTCTTTAGTAACAATCAGGCTACCTATCGCTTCAGGGCTGACCAGAGCACGCTGCGGCCCTTTGGTCTGCCAGTAACCCGCCAGCCAGTCTGGCGCGGGCGCTTTCACAACATTGTTATAATTTTCAACTTCGGCACAGCCAGCCAGCAGCATAAGTGCGCCTGCAATTGCGAGTTTTTTCATCATTCATCCTGCATGAGAAGAAAAGAGGATTGTGGCATTAATGCCTTGATGCTGCCAGCCTTTCCAGGCCCAAGGTGAAATTTGATCTAACCATTATTTTTGTGAATTATTGCCACGCAAATAAATTCTCCTGGTGTATGATTCGCGACTCTTGTTTAAACCTTCTGAGTTCAGAGGCTACATACATGTCATGGCAGCAATTCAAGCAAGCCTGGTTGATTAAATTCTGGGCCCCCATCCCCGCAGTCATCGCGGCGGGTATTCTCTCCACTTATTATTTTGGCATCACCGGCACCTTTTGGGCAGTGACGGGTGAATTTACCCGCTGGGGCGGTCAGCTCCTGCAACTGTTTGGCGTCCATGCTGAAGAGTGGGGTTATTTTAAAATAATCCATCTGGAAGGATCGCCATTAACCCGCATCGACGGGATGATGATTTTGGGTATGTTTGGCGGCTGTTTTGCCGCTGCTCTGTGGGCCAACAACGTTAAATTACGTATGCCGCGCAGCCGTATCCGCATTATGCAGGCCATTATTGGCGGCATTATCGCCGGTTTCGGCGCGCGTCTGGCGATGGGCTGTAACCTGGCCGCGTTCTTCACCGGTATTCCGCAATTCTCGCTGCACGCCTGGTTCTTTGCCATCGCCACCGCCATCGGTTCATGGTTTGGTGCGCGCTTTACCCTACTGCCGATGTTCCGCATCCCGGTAAAAATGCAGAAAGTCTCTGCCGCATCACCGCTAACACAAAAACCGGATCAGGCACGGCGTCGCTTCCGCCTCGGTATGCTGGTATTTTTCGGTATGCTGGGCTGGGCGCTGCTGACAGCAATGAATCAACCGAAGCTGGGGCTGGCGATGCTGTTTGGCGTCGGCTTTGGCTTACTGATTGAACGCGCGCAAATCTGTTTTACCTCGGCGTTCCGCGATATGTGGATCACCGGACGAACCCATATGGCGAAAGCGATCATTATCGGTATGGCGGTGAGTGCCATCGGTATTTTCAGTTATGTACAGCTAGGCGTAGAACCGAAAATCATGTGGGCGGGGCCGAACGCTGTCATTGGTGGGTTACTGTTTGGTTTTGGTATTGTTCTGGCGGGCGGCTGTGAAACTGGCTGGATGTACCGCGCGGTGGAAGGCCAGGTGCACTACTGGTGGGTTGGACTGGGCAACGTTATCGGCTCGACGATTCTGGCTTATTACTGGGATGATTTCGCCCCGGCGCTGGCAACCGACTGGGAAAAAATCAACCTGCTGAAAACCTTTGGCCCAATGGGCGGCCTGCTGGTGACATATTTACTGCTGTTCGCTGCGTTAATGTTGGTTATCGGCTGGGAGAAACGCTTCTTCCGCCGTGCGGCGCCGCAAACTGCTAAGGAGATCGCATGAAAAATATCGTTCCTGATTACCGTCTTGATATGGTGGGCGAACCCTGCCCTTATCCAGCGGTCGCTACTCTTGAGGCGATGCCGCAGTTAAAGAAAGGTGAGATCCTCGAAGTGGTCAGCGATTGCCCGCAGTCAATTAACAATATTCCGCTGGATGCACGTAATCACGGCTATACCGTACTGGATATCCAGCAAGATGGGCCGACCATTCGTTATTTGATTCAAAAGTAATCTTTTCTCCCGCTGTTTCAGGCAGCGGGAGTGTCTATGCTACAAATGCTCTGCTGTAGAGACAGAGAAAAGTACGCGATATATCAGACAAATATTCTCAAGGATTTATGGCAATCCTGAAATGAATTAGTGATGAAGCATCTCATCCACAATTTCTTTCGTCTGTAACTGATAAGGATAATAAGTTGGCCAGTTGTCCATCTCTTCAAGTAATTGCTGTTGTGACGTATTCCCCATAAATATATGGAAATGAGAGGATTTTCGGGGGGCAATTATATGATCGCTAAACTGCACAAACTTAGGTGCTTTACTGGCAGGCTCCTGGCACTCAAACAGATAACGAACCCCTTTCTTTCCTGATTTATATGTCAATATCTTAAATCCACTATAATTATATTTACAGGAAGTCACCTCCTCTCCTCTGTGGAATTCCATAACACCATTTTCGATACCGATTGTGTCAATATCCGTCGCATATCCTTGCTGATAGTAGGACTTAATATCCGCAAATGATTTACCCGGATCTTTTTCTGCTTTCATTTTAAAAACAGGATCAAGGTCACCACTTTGAAGCAAGGGATATACCGATTGCCAAACACCCTCCCAGTCAGTAAGTTTTCTATCTTTCACGTTATTATCATCAAAAATACCCTCTGCTGCTTTTTGTTCTATTTCTGTCAGTGGTGCCCCATGTGAATGATGCCCATGAGCAAGTGCATAGTTGCCAGTCAATAGTAACCCCAGCGCAAAAGCCAATTTATTAACAACCATCATCCAGTTTATCCTCCCGCTTCAATACTCATTGAATGTTATAACATAACATTTGACGAGTGCAATACTGAAGAACGAATAGCAAAACCTAACCAGACACACGCATCATAACCCTATATTTAGTAGGCCTTTATCACCGGCATTAAGTCATCAGATCTGATTGAAGGAATAGCACCAATCATGCAAACTACAAACTCTCACAACCAACAAGAGATTATTCCCCCTGATGGATCAGGTTGCTATTTTCCAAAAGATGTTTGAGCAAGTGAGAACGGAGCTAAACTTTTCCTGGTTTTACACAGAGTTAAAACGTCATCATATTGCGCATTACATTTACTATCTTGCTACAGATAACATTAGGATCGTCACACACGATGACAAGGTGTTGTTAATAAGAGGAAGCAGAAACCTATTAAAAGTCAGTGCCACTAAGAACCCTGAGCAAGTAATAAAAGCAGCCCGGACTCACATTTCCAGAAAGTCTACTTTTCGGGAATATTGTATAACGCTCGCGAATGCGGGTGTCTTCCGGTGGGTTACTGACGTTAATGATAATAAACGTCGTTACTATTCTATCGATAATACACTCTTATATATTGAAGATGTTGAGAACAATAAACCCTTAATTTAGATGTATTAGCTCATCTCAGATCTGACAGTTATCCGTTATTTGTACAGGTATCTGTCAGATTATCTCTTCCCTGACACCACTCACGCTCCATAGCAACTTCCAGGCGGGAGGCTCATGGAAAATACCTGTCAAAAATTGTTATATTATAACAACAAATAGTTTTTCCATGACTGAGGAGAACACACATGAAAATCAATGGTGTAAGTAAAGCCATTTTTCTTTTTGCACTGCTAACCTCAACGGCCTCTGCCGCTGGCAAGGACGTTAATGTTGAGTTCAGGAAGGGTCATAGTAGTGCGCAGTACTCAGGAGAGATAAAGGGATACGATTACGACACATATAACTTCTATGCCAAAAAAGGCCAGAAGGTGCACGTCAGTATCTCCAATGAGGGTGCTGATATTGTCCTCTTTGGGCCCGGAATCAGCGATTCGGTTGATCTCTCCAGATACTCTCCCGAACTTGATGACAATGGTCAGTACATCCTTCCCGCTTCCGGTAAATATGAGCTAAGAGTGCTTCAAACCCGCAATGACGCTCGTAAAAACAAGGCTAAAAAATACAGCGTCAACATACAGATTAAGTAAACAAGACCGACGGGGCTATCCCCGTCATTACTTTCCTGTACCTGAAAATGACTGTCAGTAACAGACAGGAGCTGGCTGTGACACGGTTTCCCCACATCACACCTACTGGCGCGAGCGACAAACCCACGCCCTGTTTACGCGTTAAATACTTGCTGCTTTAACCGTCTGAATGGCGTGGGGATATATCGGTAAGTGTTACCTAAAAATACGATTAATTTTATGGTTTAAACCTTTTTTAGTTATTAGTAAGATACATGCGCTTCCAAAAAAGCTGGGAAATTCAACAACTCTTGGAAAATTTTTGGCCTTGTCCCGCGGCTCCAATCCGACAGCCGCGTTTCTTTTCACTGTTTAATCCATCGCTAACTTACAAACTTTACCTTCAGGCTTTCAAACACGGAATACAAAAGATCGGCTGCACGGGAGAAGAGAGTCTGGATTGTATCCAGTGCAAAGCGTTGTGGATGGCAGAAAACAATCAGGAGCAGGTATCTATTTTAAATAAGAAATTGAGTGAGTTTGCCCCATCCATGCCCCACGCTGTGGGATCGGATGTCATTAAACATGCATAGTCAACAGGTTATAAAACCTACACCTGCATGGACATCACTTCCTGGTACGCTGCCACCAGCTTATTACGCACCTGAATCCCCATTTGCATCGAAACCGACGCTTTTTGCATATCGGCCATCACATCGTTTAGCGCCACGCCGGGTTCGCCGAGGGTGAATTTTTCTGCCTGCGTGCGGGCGGCGGTTTGCGTATCGCTTATGCGATCGAGAGCGGCATGAAGCTGTCCGGCAAAACTGATAGTGGATTGCGACAGCGGCTCCTGGGCACGCGCACTCATTGCCGTGGCCTGTAACTGGCTGATAACCCCTTCGATCCCTTGTATAGCTGACATACTCATCTCCCAAATAGTTTCTGGTAGCAGAGCCTATCAGCAAGTCAATAAGATAAAGGCGTTAAATAACGATAAAAAAACGGGTTAATTGGCGCATAGAAAAAAATAAAACCACAAATAATGAGGCCGTTAATTTTTCGAGTGTGCTGACCCGGGAGTGCGTCTTGTTCCACTTTGCCAATACCGCCGTCTATCATCTGCCGCGAGGTGCGCGATGAATACGACCGCAGCCCAGACAAAATCTCTTGAGTGGCTCAATCGCCTACGCGCGAATCCGAGAATCCCCCTGATTGTTGCTGGTTCCGCTGCGGTGGCAGTGATAGTCGCGTTAATTCTGTGGGCAAAAGCCCCTGATTACCGCACGTTATTCAGCAATCTTTCCGATCAGGATGGCGGCGCAATCGTCAGCCAACTGACGCAAATGAACATTCCTTACCGCTTCAGCGAAGCCAGCGGCGCGATTGAAGTTCCGGCCGATAAAGTTCACGAGTTGCGTCTGCGTCTGGCGCAGCAAGGCTTGCCTAAAGGCGGTGCTGTTGGGTTTGAGCTGCTCGATCAGGAAAAATTTGGCATCAGCCAGTTCAGCGAACAGGTGAATTATCAGCGGGCGCTGGAAGGCGAGCTTTCCCGTACCATCGAAACTATCGGCCCGGTAAAAGGAGCGCGCGTGCATCTGGCGATGCCAAAGCCCTCTTTATTTGTTCGTGAACAAAAATCTCCTTCGGCATCAGTGACGGTAAATTTGTTGCCAGGCCGCGCGCTGGATGAAGGGCAAATTAGCGCCATTGTACATCTGGTTTCCAGCGCGGTTGCTGGTCTGCCTCCGGGAAATGTCACGCTGGTGGATCAGAGTGGACATCTGTTAACCCAGTCCAACACCAGCGGACGCGATCTTAATGACGTCCAGTTGAAATATGCCAGCGATGTCGAAGGACGCATTCAGCGGCGTATTGAAGCGATTCTGTCGCCTGTTGTCGGCAACGGCAATATTCACGCCCAGGTAACGGCACAACTGGACTTCGCCAGTAAAGAGCAAACAGAAGAACAGTATCGCCCTAACGGCAACCAATCACAGGCGGCGCTCCGCTCACGCCAGCTTAATGAGAGCGAGCAAAGCGGTTCCGGTTATCCGGGCGGCGTACCGGGCGCGTTGTCGAATCAACCAGCGCCTGCGAATAACGCACCAATCAGTACGCCTCCGGCAAATCAAAATAATCGCCAGCAGCAGGCGAGCACCACCAGCAATAGTGGGCCGCGCAGCACGCAGCGTAATGAAACCAGTAACTACGAAGTCGATCGCACCATTCGTCATACCAAGATGAACGTGGGCGACGTGCAACGCTTATCCGTTGCGGTAGTGGTGAATTACAAAACGTTGCCAGATGGCAAACCGTTGCCTCTCAGCACCGAACAGATGAAGCAGATTGAAGATCTGACCCGCGAAGCGATGGGCTTTTCAGAAAAACGTGGCGACTCGCTCAATGTCGTCAACTCGCCATTCAATAGCACTGACGAAAGCGGTGGAGAACTGCCGTTCTGGCAACAGCAAGCGTTTATCGATCAGTTGCTGGCTGCCGGGCGCTGGTTGCTGGTGCTGCTGGTGGCGTGGCTGCTGTGGCGTAAAGCGGTACGCCCGCAGCTAACACGTCGCGCCGAGGCGGTGAAAGCTGTGCAGCAACAGGCACAGACCCGCGAGGAAGTGGAAGATGCGGTGGAAGTTCGCCTGAGCAAAGATGAACAACTGCAGCAACGCCGGGCTAACCAACGTCTGGGGGCAGAGGTAATGAGCCAGCGTATCCGTGACATGTCTGATAACGATCCGCGCGTGGTGGCGCTGGTCATCCGCCAGTGGATAAACAACGATCATGAGTAACCTGACAGGCACCGAAAAGAGCGTCATCCTGCTAATGACCATTGGCGAAGACCGGGCGGCTGAGGTATTCAAACACCTCTCCCAGCGCGAAGTGCAAACCCTGAGTGCGGCGATGGCGAACATCACGCAGATCTCCAACAAGCAGTTAACTGAAGTGCTGGCAGAGTTTGAGCAAGAAGCTGAACAGTTTGCGGCACTGAATATCAACGCCAACGATTATCTGCGTTCGGTGCTGGTCAAAGCCCTTGGTGAAGAGCGTGCCGCCAGCCTGCTGGAAGATATTCTCGAAACCCGCGATACCGCCAGCGGCATCGAAACTCTCAACTTTATGGAACCGCAGAGCGCCGCCGATCTGATTCGCGATGAGCATCCGCAGATTATCGCCACCATTCTGGTGCATCTGAAACGCGCGCAGGCCGCCGATATTCTGGCGTTGTTCGATGAACGCCTGCGCCACGACGTGATGTTGCGTATCGCCACCTTTGGCGGCGTACAGCCTGCCGCGCTGGCGGAACTGACCGAAGTACTGAATGGCTTGCTCGACGGTCAGAATCTCAAGCGCAGCAAAATGGGCGGCGTGAGAACGGCAGCCGAAATTATCAACCTGATGAAAACTCAGCAGGAAGAAGCCGTTATTACCGCCGTGCGTGAATTCGACGGCGAGCTGGCGCAGAAAATCATCGACGAGATGTTCCTGTTCGAGAATCTGGTGGATGTCGACGATCGCAGCATTCAGCGTCTGTTGCAGGAAGTGGATTCCGAATCGCTGTTGATCGCCCTGAAAGGGGCCGAGCAGCCACTGCGCGAGAAATTCCTGCGCAATATGTCGCAGCGTGCCGCCGATATTCTGCGCGACGATCTCGCCAACCGTGGTCCGGTGCGTCTGTCGCAGGTGGAAAACGAACAGAAAGCGATTCTGCTGATTGTGCGCCGCCTTGCCGAAACTGGCGAGATGGTAATTGGCAGCGGCGAGGATACCTATGTCTGATAATCTGCCGTGGAAAACCTGGACGCCGGACGATCTCGCGCCACCACAGGCAGAGTTTGTGCCCATGGTCGAGCCGGAAGAAACCATCTTTGAAGAGGCCGAACCCAGCCTTGAGCAGCAACTGGCGCAACTGCAAATGCAGGCCCACGAGCAAGGTTATCAGGCGGGGATTGCCGAAGGTCGCCAGCAAGGTCACGAACAAGGCTATCAGGAAGGTCTGGCCCAGGGGCTGGAACAAGGTCTGGCAGAGGCGAAGTCTCAACAAGCGCCAATTCATGCCCGGATGCAGCAACTGGTCAGCGAATTTCAAACTACCCTTGATGCGCTTGATAGTGTGATTGCTTCGCGCCTGATGCAGATGGCGCTGGAGGCAGCACGTCAGGTGATCGGTCAGACGTCAACGGTGGATAACTCGGCACTAATCAAACAGATCCAACAGTTGTTGCAGCAAGAACCGTTATTCAGCGGGAAACCACAGCTGCGCGTACACCCGGATGATCTGCAACGTGTGGATGATATGCTCGGCGCAACTTTAAGTTTGCATGGCTGGCGCTTGCGGGGCGATCCCACCCTCCATCCTGGCGGCTGTAAAGTCTCCGCCGATGAAGGCGATCTCGACGCCAGTGTCGCCACTCGCTGGCAAGAACTCTGCCGTCTGGCAGCGCCGGGAGTAGTGTAATGACCACGCGCCTGACACGCTGGCTAACCACACTGGACAACTTTGAAGCCAAAATGGCGCAGTTGCCTGCGGTGCGTCGCTACGGGCGATTAACCCGCGCCACCGGGCTGGTACTGGAAGCTACCGGATTGCAATTGCCGCTCGGCGCAACCTGTGTGATTGAACGCCAGAACGGCACTGAAACTCACGAAGTAGAAAGCGAAGTGGTTGGCTTTAGCGGTCAACGGCTGTTTTTAATGCCGCTGGAGGAAGTGGAAGGCGTACTACCTGGCGCGCGCGTTTATGCCAAAAATATCTCCGGCGACGGCCTGCAAAGCGGCAAGCAGTTACCGCTCGGTCCGGCGTTGTTAGGTCGGGTTCTGGACGGCAGCGGTAAACCGCTCGATGGCCTGCCCTCCCCCGATACGACCGAAACCGGTGCGCTGATTACCCCGCCATTTAACCCATTGCAACGCACGCCAATTGAACATGTGCTGGACACGGGCGTGCGTCCAATCAATGCCCTGCTTACCGTCGGGCGTGGGCAGCGCATGGGACTTTTTGCCGGTTCCGGCGTCGGTAAAAGTGTGCTGCTGGGAATGATGGCGCGTTACACCCGCGCCGATGTGATTGTCGTGGGTTTGATTGGCGAGCGTGGGCGCGAAGTAAAAGATTTTATTGAGAACATCCTCGGTGCTGACGGACGTGCACGTTCGGTGGTGATCGCCGCACCGGCAGATGTTTCTCCGCTCCTGCGAATGCAGGGTGCCGCCTATGCCACGCGCATTGCCGAGGATTTTCGCGATCGTGGTCAGCATGTGTTGCTGATTATGGATTCCCTCACCCGCTACGCGATGGCCCAGCGTGAGATTGCGCTGGCGATTGGCGAACCACCCGCCACTAAAGGTTATCCACCGTCGGTGTTTGCCAAATTACCGGCACTGGTCGAGCGTGCCGGAAACGGCATTAGCGGCGGCGGTTCGATTACCGCGTTTTATACCGTGCTCACCGAAGGCGATGACCAGCAGGACCCGATTGCTGACTCCGCGCGGGCAATCCTCGACGGTCACATTGTTTTGTCTCGCCGTCTTGCGGAAGCCGGACACTATCCGGCTATCGATATTGAAGCGTCGATCAGCCGCGCAATGACGGCGTTGATCAGTGAGCAACATTACGCGCGAGTGCGCACCTTCAAACAGCTGTTGTCAAGTTTTCAGCGTAACCGCGATCTGGTTAGCGTCGGCGCGTATGCCAAAGGCAGCGATCCGATGCTCGATAAAGCCATCGCCCTGTGGCCGCAGCTGGAGGGATATTTGCAACAAGGCATTTTTGAACGCGCGAACTGGGAAGACTCTCTCCAGGGGCTGGAACGTATTTTTCCGACAGTGTGACTACGTAGGAGATAACAGCAGATGGCAGAACATGGCGCACTGGCGACCCTGAAAGATCTGGCAGAAAAAGAGGTGGATAGCGCCGCACGTCTGTTGGGTGAAATGCGTCGCGGATGTCAGCAGGCAGAAGAACAACTCAAAATGCTGATCGATTATCAGAATGAATATCGCAATAACCTCAATAGCGATATGAGTGCCGGGATGACCAGCAACCGCTGGATCAACTATCAGCAGTTTATTCAGACGCTGGAAAAAGCCATTACCCAGCATCATCAGCAACTTACGCAGTGGACACAAAAAGTTGATGTTGCCCTGAATAACTGGCGAGAGAAAAAACAACGTTTGCAGGCCTGGCAGACACTGCAGGAACGACAATCCACGGCGGCGCTGCTGGCAGAAAACCGCCTCGATCAGAAAAAGATGGATGAGTTCGCCCAGCGCGCCGCCATGAGGAAACCTGAATGATTCGCTTAGCGCCCTTGATTACCGCTGACGTTGACACCTCCGCACTGCCCGGCGGCAAAGCCAGTGATGCCGCACAAGATTTTCTCGCGTTGTTGAGCGGGGCGTTAGCAGACGCTACAACAACCGACAAAGCTGCGATCCGGTTGCAGGTGGCGACAGATAAGCCCGCGACAAAAGGCGAGTCGCTGGTCAGCGATATTCTGACCGACGCGCAACAACCGGATTTACTGATCCCTGCGAATGAAACACTGCCAGTCATCAACGACGAACAATCCACATCAACACCGTTAACCACCGCTCAGGCCATTACGCTGGCAGCGGGGTCAGACAAAAATACGGTAAAAGACGAAAAAGCGGATGATCTGAATAAAGATGTTACCGCCAGCCTGAGTGCCCTTTTTGCGATGTTGCCAGGTTTTGACAATACGCCCAAAGTGACTGATACGCCGTCAACCGTGTTATCGACAGAGAAGCCAACGCCCTTCACAAAACTGACTCCTGCGCAACTCACCACAGCACAGCCTGACGACGCCCCTGGCGCCCCAGCTCAGCCATTAACACCGCTGATTGCTGAAGCCCAGAGTAAAGCGGAAGTCATCAGCACGCCTTCGCCGGTGACCGCTGCCGTCAGTCCGCTAATCACTTCGCACGAGACGCAGCCACAGCCCACCGTCGCAGCGCCTGTTTTGAGTGCACCGCTGGGTTCTCACGAATGGCAACAATCCTTAAGTCAGCATATTTCGCTGTTTACCCGCCAGGGGCAACAAAGTGCCGAGCTGCGTTTGCATCCGCAGGATTTAGGCGAAGTGCAAATCTCCCTTAAGGTGGATGACAACCAGGCGCAAATCCAGATGGTTTCGCCGCATCAGCACGTTCGCGCCGCACTGGAAGCGGCTCTGCCAGCACTGCGCACACAACTGGCTGAAAGCGGTATTCAGTTGGGGCAGAGCAATATCAGCGGCGAGAGTTTTAACGGTCAGCAGCAGGCCGCCTCCCAGCAACAGCAAAACCCGCGCACAGCAAACCATGAACACCTGGCTGTCGAAGATGACGATGCCCTGCCGGTTCCCGCCTCTTTACAAGGGCGTGCAACAGGCAATAGCGGCGTTGATATTTTCGCCTAACGTCAGAGGTGGCACCGTAATCCACGTCTTTTCCCCGCTTTGCCGCGCTTAAGACACAGGATAATTAGCCGATAAGCAGTAGCGACACAGGAAGACCGCAACACATGACTGATTACGCGATAAGCAAGAAAAGCAAGCGATCGCTTTGGCTCCCGATCCTGGTATTCATTACTCTCGCGGCCTGTGCCAGCGCGGGTTACAGCTACTGGCATTCACGTCAGGCTGCTACTGACGACAAAGCACAGCAACGCGTCGTGCTCTCACCTGTCTTCTATGCGCTGGACACTTTTACGGTCAATCTTGGCGATGCGGATCGCGTGCTTTATATCGGCATAACGCTGCGGCTGAAAGATGAAGCCACCCGTTCGCGCCTGAGCGAGTATTTGCCGGAAGTCCGCAGTCGCTTGCTGTTACTGTTTTCGCGCCAGGATGCCGCCGTGCTGGCAACTGAAGAAGGCAAGCAAAAGTTGATTGCCGCAATTAAAGCCACACTCTCCACCCCGCTTGTTGCCGGGCAACCGAAACAGGATGTCACCGACGTGCTGTATACCGCTTTTATTCTGCGATAACGACATGGGCGATAGTATTCTTTCTCAAGCTGAAATTGATGCGCTGTTGAATGGTGACAGCGAGGTCAAAGACGAACCGACAACCAGTGCTGGCGGCGAAAGTGACATTCGTCCGTACGACCCCAATACCCAACGTCGGGTTGTGCGCGAACGTTTGCAGGCTCTGGAAATCATTAATGAACGTTTTGCCCGCCATTTCCGTATGGGGCTGTTCAACCTGCTGCGCCGTAGCCCGGACATTACCGTCGGGGCGATCCGCATACAGCCGTATCATGAATTTGCCCGCAATCTGCCGGTGCCAACCAACCTGAACCTTATCCACCTGAAACCGCTGCGCGGCACCGGGCTGGTGGTGTTCTCGCCAAGTCTGGTGTTTATCGCCGTGGATAACCTGTTTGGCGGTGATGGTCGCTTCCCGACCAAAGTAGAAGGTCGTGAGTTTACGCATACCGAACAGCGCGTCATCAATCGCATGTTGAAGCTGGCACTTGAAGGCTATAGCGACGCCTGGAAGGCGATTAATCCGCTGGAAGTGGAGTACGTGCGTTCGGAAATGCAGGTGAAATTTACCAATATCACCACCTCGCCAAACGACATTGTGGTTAACACGCCTTTTCATGTCGAGATTGGCAACCTGACCGGCGAATTTAATATCTGCCTGCCATTCAGCATGATCGAGCCGCTACGGGAATTGTTAGTTAACCCGCCGCTGGAAAACTCGCGTAATGAAGATCAGAACTGGCGCGATAACCTGGTGCGTCAGGTGCAGCACTCACAGCTGGAACTGGTCGCCAACTTTGCCGATATATCGCTGCGCCTGTCGCAGATTTTGAAACTGAAACCCGGCGATGTCCTGCCGATAGAAAAACCTGATCGCATCATCGCCCATGTTGACGGCGTTCCGGTACTGACCAGCCAGTACGGCACCATCAACGGTCAGTATGCGTTACGGATAGAACATTTGATTAACCCGATTTTGAATTCTCTGAACGAGGAACAGCCCAAATGAGTGACTTGAATAATCCGGCCGATGACAACAACGGCGCAATGGACGATCTGTGGGCTGAAGCATTGAGCGAACAAAAATCAACAAGCGGCAAAAGCGCGGCTGAAGCCGTGTTCCAGCAGCTTGGCGGCGGCGACGTCAGTGGAACATTGCAGGATATCGACCTGATTATGGATATTCCGGTTAAGCTGACCGTCGAGCTGGGTCGCACACGTATGACCATCAAAGAGCTGTTGCGTCTGACGCAAGGGTCAGTCGTGGCGCTGGACGGTCTGGCGGGCGAACCGCTGGATATTCTGATCAACGGCTATTTAATCGCCCAGGGCGAAGTGGTGGTGGTTGCCGATAAATATGGCGTGCGGATCACCGATATCATTACCCCGTCTGAGCGAATGCGCCGCCTGAGTCGTTAGTGATGAATAACCACGCCACTGTGCAATCTTCCGCGCCGGTTTCCACCGCACCGCTACTTCAGGTGAGCGGCGCACTTATTGCCATTATTGTCCTGATCCTCGCCGCTGCCTGGCTGGTAAAACGGCTGGGATTTGCCCCTAAACGCACAGGCGTTAACGGTCTGAAAATTAGCGCCAGCGCCTCGCTGGGCGCGCGTGAACGGGTCGTAGTGGTCGATGTGGAAGATGCGCGGCTGGTACTCGGCGTTACCGCAGGGCAAATCAATTTGCTGCATAAACTTCCCCCTTCTGCGCCAACGGAAGAGATACCACAGGCCGATTTTCAGTCGGTCATGAAAAACTTGCTCAAGCGTAGCGGGAGATCCTGATGCGTCGTTTGTTGTCTGTCGCGCCGGTTCTTCTCTGGCTGGTTACGCCCCTCGCGTTCGCCCAACTGCCAGGCATCACCAGCCAACCGCTACCTGGCGGTGGACAAAGCTGGTCGCTCCCGGTGCAGACGCTGGTGTTCATCACCTCGTTGACGTTTATTCCGGCGATTTTACTGATGATGACCAGCTTCACCCGCATCATCATTGTTTTTGGTTTATTGCGTAACGCGCTGGGAACGCCCTCCGCACCGCCCAACCAGGTATTGCTGGGGCTGGCGCTGTTTTTGACCTTTTTTATTATGTCTCCGGTGATCGACAAAATTTATGTCGATGCATACCAGCCATTCAGCGAAGAAAAAATCTCCATGCAGGAGGCGCTGGAAAAAGGAGCGCAGCCGCTGCGTGAATTTATGCTACGTCAGACCCGCGAAGCAGATTTAGGGTTGTTTGCCAGACTGGCGAATACTGGCCCGTTGCAGGGACCGGAAGCTGTGCCGATGCGCATTTTGCTCCCGGCCTACGTGACCAGCGAGCTGAAAACCGCATTCCAGATAGGCTTCACGATTTTCATTCCTTTTTTGATTATCGACCTGGTGATTGCCAGCGTTTTGATGGCGTTGGGGATGATGATGGTGCCTCCAGCCACCATTGCTCTGCCCTTTAAACTTATGCTGTTTGTGCTGGTGGATGGCTGGCAATTACTTGTCGGTTCGCTGGCGCAAAGCTTTTACAGCTAGAGAGGCAAAATGACACCCGAATCGGTCATGATGATGGGGACAGAAGCGATGAAAGTCGCGCTGGCGCTGGCTGCCCCGCTGCTGCTGGTGGCGCTGGTCACTGGCCTTATCATCAGCATTTTGCAGGCTGCCACGCAGATTAACGAAATGACGTTGTCGTTTATTCCGAAAATCATCGCCGTATTTATCGCCATTATTATTGCCGGACCGTGGATGCTCAATCTGTTGCTGGATTACGTCCGCACCTTGTTCACTAACCTGCCGTATATCATCGGGTAGCCGTGCTATGTTGCAGGTGACGAGCGATCAATGGCTTTCCTGGTTAAGTCTGTATTTCTGGCCGTTACTGCGCGTGCTGGCGCTCATTTCTACCGCGCCCATTTTGAGTGAACGCAGCGTGCCGAAACGGGTGAAACTGGGTCTCGCAATGATGATCACGTTCGCCATAGCTCCGGCATTACCTGCCAACGATGTTCCCATTTTTTCGTTTTATGCCCTCTGGCTGGCAATGCAGCAGATCCTGATTGGCATTGCGCTTGGCTTTACCATGCAATTTGCTTTCGCCGCTGTACGAACCGCAGGCGAAATTATCGGTCTGCAAATGGGGCTGTCATTTGCGACGTTTGTGGATCCTGGTAGCCATCTCAATATGCCCGTCTTAGCACGCATCATGGATATGCTGGCGCTACTGCTGTTCCTGACATTTAACGGTCATTTATGGTTGATTTCGCTGCTGTTCGATACCTTTCACACCCTGCCGATTGGCGGTGAACCGCTTAACAGCAATGCGTTTCTGGCACTCACCAAAGCGGGAAGTTTGATTTTCCTCAACGGATTTATGCTGGCATTACCGCTTATTACCCTGCTGCTGACGCTGAATCTGGCGCTGGGATTACTTAATCGTATGGCTCCGCAATTATCAATATTTGTTATCGGTTTTCCATTAACTCTGACAGTCGGCATTTCATTAATGGCAGCATTAATGCCGCTAATTGCTCCATTTTGCGAACATTTATTTAGTGAAATTTTTAATTTACTGGCAGATATTATTAGCGAATTTCCAGCAATATGATTCCGTAATGTTTATCGTGTTATCCTAAGGATTATCTGAAAAATAAAATCAGACAACATCTTCCAGGATACTCCTGTGGCGAAATATTTGTTTTAAGCTCACTCACATATCGCAACATTTACTTTACTTTAAGACAATTCCAGGCAAATTATACAACACTTTACGGGATAGTAAGTCCGCCTGAAAAATCGCGAGAGTGGCGCATTAGGTGACCCATGTTGTTCCGTTTAGTCATGATGAAATATTCAGGTAAGGGGAATTATCGTTACGCATTGAGTGAGGGTATGCCATGTCAACGATTATTATGGATTTATGTAGTTACACCCGACTAGGTTTAACCGGGTATCTGTTGAGCAGAGGGGTTAAAAAAAGAGAAATCAACGACATCGAAACCGTTGATGACCTTGACATCGCTTGTGATTCACAGCGCCCTTCAGTGGTGTTTATTAATGAGGACTGTTTTATCCACGATACTTCTAACAGTCAGCGCATCAAGCACATCATTAATCAACATCCCAATACGTTATTTATCGTTTTTATGGCGATTGCCAACGTTCATTTTGATGAATATCTGTTGGTCAGAAAAAATTTATTGATCAGTTCCAAATCGATTAAACCGGAATCTCTCGATGATATCCTTGGCGATATTCTGAAAAAAGAGACAACGATGGCCACTGTTTTAAATATGCCGACGTTATCATTGAGCCGAACCGAATCGAGTATGTTGCGAATGTGGATGGCAGGTCAGGGAACCATTCAAATCTCCGACCAAATGAATATCAAAGCCAAGACTGTTTCATCGCATAAAGGCAATATTAAACGTAAGATCAAAACGCATAATAAACAGGTTATCTATCATGTCGTCCGACTGACGGATAATGTGACTAATGGTATTTTTGTCAACATGCGCTAACACATTCTGACTGGTGGTTTCCCACCAGTCAGGCTGAATGAAATTACTCTGCTTTCTCCACAAAGATACCGTCCTGATGCCCTGCCTCATTAAAGAACCAGATGCCGAGCGGGTAGTCTTCCAGCGAAACCAGGTACATTGTGCCTTCACTAAACTCCTCAACTGCCAGTACCACGCCAGGACGACGCGGACCGCCATCCGTTTTGACTGTTACCCGATCATTCACCTTCATCGTTTTCCTCCTGTGGCTTTGTGCCAGTGTAGAACAATTTCGTTTTTCTGGCAGCGTCGGGCGCGCACGAGTGCTGATTTTCTCGACGGTCTATACTTAAGAGATGCCTGGCTGACATAACGGTCGGCAGCAACAAATGAGTAACGGTTGCGAGGAAAGATGATGAAGACCGCAAAAGAGTACAGCGATACCGCAAAACGAGAGGTCAGCGTCGATGTCGATGCCCTGCTGGCGGCGATCAATGAAATTAGCGAAAGCGAAGTTCATCGCAGCCAGAGCGATTCAGAACACGTCAGCGTTGATGGGCGTGAATATCATACATGGCGTGAATTAGCAGATGCCTTTGAGCTGGATATCCATGACTTTAGCGTCTCGGAAGTGAACCGCTAAATGTAACATAAAAAAATCCCGACCCTTGTGGGGGTCGGGATGAAACTTGCTTAAGCAAGAAGCACTTAAAAAATTCGTTACACCAGGAAATCTGATGTGTTCATCACCTTATCTGCAATTTTTTTCGCTGACAAGGAAATATTCTCTGCATGAATGATTAATGTCATTAATGAATGGAACTGTGACTTTCGTCACCCCTTACGGGCTCTGCTACGAGCGGGATCGCTCCCGAAAAATGATTAAAGACAAATCGTGCTATTTTGAGAAACATCCTGGTAAAGGGAGTGTGCGCTACCATGCTTTCAATTCAACAACCACTGCTGATTTTCACCGATCTCGATGGCACCCTGTTAGATAGTCACAGTTATGACTGGCAGCCTGCCGCTCCCTGGTTAAACCGTTTACGGGAAGCAGGCGTGCCTGTGATTCTCTGTAGCAGTAAAACGTCGGCGGAAATGCTGTACCTGCAAAAAAACGTAGGGCTACAAGGTTTGCCGCTGATTGCCGAAAACGGCGCGGTGATCCAACTGGATCATCAATGGCAAGATATCGACGGTTTTCCCCGGATCATCTCGGGCATTGCCCATAGTGAAATCAGTCTGGTGTTGAATACGCTGCGCGAGAAAGAACATTTCAAATTCACCACCTTTGATGATGTCGATGATACAACCATTGCGGAATGGACGGGATTAAGCCGCAGCCAGGCGGCGCTGACGCAGTTGCATGAAGCCTCAGTCACGCTCATCTGGCGCGACAGTGACGAGCGGATGGCGCAATTTACCGCTCGTCTGAACAAGCTAGGATTACAGTTTGTACAAGGTGCGCGCTTCTGGCATGTGCTGGATGCCTCTGCCGGAAAAGATCAGGCGGCTAACTGGATCATCGCGATATATCAACAATCAGGTGGAAAACGTCCGACGACGCTCGGCTTAGGCGATGGTCCAAATGATGCCCCCTTACTGGAGGTGATGGATTACGCAGTCATTGTGAAAGGGCTAAACCGGGAAGGTGTTCATCTGCAAAATGAGAACCCTGCCCGGGTCTGGCGAACGCAGCGAGAAGGACCGGAAGGCTGGCGCGAAGGACTGGATCACTTTTTCACCGCTCGTTAAGCGTTATCGCTCGCAAAGACCCGATTACGCCCTGCCTGTTTAGCGAGATAAAGCCGACGGTCGGCAAGCGACTGCAATTGTTCAAAATCATAATCGCCGGTTTCCTCGCTGCTGCTCACCCCCAACGAAGCACTAATGCGGATGGTTTTGCTCTTGGCAATCAACATCTCTTTTTCATTCAGCTTCAGACGAATGCGTTCGGCAACTTCTTTTGCCTGCTCCAGGTTAGCGCCCGGCAGAATCACACAAAACTCCTCGCCGCCAACTCGTCCGGCAACATCCTGGGCTCGCAATGAACGGCTAATTAATCCGGCGGCATGTGACAACACACGATCGCCCGCCTGGTGACCAAAGCGGTCATTAATCGCTTTAAAATGGTCAAGGTCGACCTGAATAACAGAAAAAGGATGCTTATGTGTCTGGCACAATTTAGCAAGCGGGCGCGCTTTTTCGAACAGTGCTCCACGGTTATACATGCGGGTTAAGGTGTCGTGCCACGCCTGCCATTGCAGCGAACTTTGCAGGACAAACATATTACTTACCATCTGGCGAATCACATACCAGGAGATAAGTAGCATAGTGGTGAAAAGCGCCCACAACAGGGTTAATGCAATGCTTATGCTGCCGAAATCTCCACGTACGCCTTCACTAAGCGTATGGATACGCACTAATACGCCATCGAAATGATCCAGCCGTTCCCAGCTAACATAGCGGCTGTTCATCCGAATACCACCGCGCGTATCGTGTTCAATGTCCTGCGCAAGTGATGCCAGTTCACGAGGGTCAAAGAGATCTTCACCAGGATGGTCCGGGTTGGACGAGGTCAATAATTTCAGTTTGCTGTCATAGAGTTGATATTCGCCATCGAGATTTTTATCGATAGCATTCTGTAAAAATTGCTGCATTGAACGCACGGGAATACTCATCCCCAATACGCCATACCAGTAATTATTATTATCGACCGGCACGCTTACAGTGACCTGTGGCTCTGTAGCATTGTTATGCTCATGCTGAGAGGTAAACCAACGCACCGCGCGTTGACGGTTTTCTCGTTGTGAATGACCGATAAACCAGGGTTGGGTGACAAATTCGTAGTAACGCCCAGGCACATTGCGAATAAATAGCGTCGGCTGCGTTGAAACGTAAAATCCGGCGCGCGAGACATACATCGCCTGTTCAACCATTGATGAGGAGTTGTGCGCCAGGCGTAGTAAGTAACCGACTTCCAGCGCGGCGGTAATTTCATTATCCAGGGATTCATTTTCGCGGGAAAGCAGACTCCCCTCACTGACTAATGCATCCGAAACGCCGTTTACTGGCAAGGTGCGCCGTCTGTTGAGTTCTATCTGCCAGGCATGTTCATCACGACGTTGTTCAAACTCGGTAACGGCATTGCGCAGAGAAGTGAAATCGAGCGGCGCAACGAGGGCTTCACGCATCCCGTTACGTAAAAACAATAATTTATCAACGTTATATTGCAGTTGTTTATCAAGCGCGTTGGCAACATTTTCCAGATGGTTACGCTGGCTTGAAATATAGGCATCTTCCAGAACCACCACTTCACGCCAGGTGAGTAACGTTGAGAAGATCAACACCACAATAAAGCAGAGATTAACGACATGACCAGGCCCCAGGCGGCGCGCGAGTTTTTTCAGCCAGCTCTGGTTTTCCATTTCTGTCTCGTGCTGCACCCTGACGACTCCCAACCTGCTTTCTTATGATTCTGGCATAACCTGGCGATAACGTACCGCCAAACAGCAATAATTTTATAATGTTGCCATGATAAGACGCATCAGGCATTCAATGCAGACGCCGCACAACAGCCGGATGCGGCATGAAAGCCTTATCCGGACTGGTGTTAATTATACGCTTTCAGGCTTCTTCCGGCGAACGACGCATCTCCCCCGGAACAAGCTCAGTTTCATGAAAGGCTTCCCGTTTGACACCGTAACCGTCATACCAGCGACACTCAACCATGCCGCTGGAATACCCAGTAACAATCATCTTCGGACCGCCCTCTTTGACCGTCACTTCCTCACTAACCACAAAGCTCATACTCGCCTCCTTTTTTCGAGTGAAACTTGTTCACCTTAGTCGAGAATGGCGAATTTTGCATAATAGCCAATGTGAATATTAATGTGCCTGACTGCGCAATTTTGCTATCGTTTTCACTCCCAACACGACGATACCACCGATGATAAAACCAAGAATCAGATTTAAAACAGTCGGTAATATCATTGCGACCAGTGCACTCTGCTGCCCGGCGAAATGTTCAATCGCATGATGCAGCGGCGCGATACCATGTATCACAATGCCGCCGCCAACCAGGAACATCGCCAGTGTGCCGACGATCGATAACGCTTTCATCAGCCAGGGGGCGATAATCAATAGCCCCTTACCCAATGCTTGCATAACCGTACTGGATTTTTCCGCCAGCCAGTAGCCCAGATCATCAATCTTAACGATGATACCCACCAGACCATAAACCCCCACGGTAACCACCAGTGCGATCCCTGAAAGTACCAGCACCTGATTAAGCAGCGGCGCTTCCGCCACAATCCCCAGCGTGATGGCGACGATTTCCGCAGACAAAATAAAATCGGTACGAATCGCCCCTTTTATTTTGTCCTTTTCAAACTTCAGCGGATCTTGCGCCGCCAGCGCCTCCAGACGCTGCTGACTCTGCGCCGGATCATCTTTGTGCTTACGCGCCTCCAGCATATGCAGCACCTTCTCTACCCCTTCAAAGCAGAGAAATGCGCCGCCAATCATCAACAGTGGCGTAATCGCCCACGGGATAAAAGCACTGATGATCAGCGCCAGCGGCACCAGAATCACTTTGTTGATAAGCGATCCCTTCGCCACGCCCCAGACCACGGGCAACTCCCGATTGGCACGCACACCTGAAACTTGCTGCGCATTGAGCGACAAGTCATCCCCTAATACACCGGCGGTTTTCTTCGCCGCCAGCTTGCCCATCACGGAGATATCGTCCAGCAAAGTGGCGATATCATCGAGCAATGTCAGTAAACTACTCCCGGCCAAAAGCATTCCCTCTCATTTTTATCGTTGACGCGCTAAGTATGAAGCAAAATCAGCCCGGCTGATACTTGCTTCACAGGTCAACATTTTTTTAACAATCAAACGCAATTATATCTCTCGCCAGCGAAATGATTTTCACGTTTACTATGAACCGGCTTTTTATTTCCATCGTGAGGGATTATGCGTTTCCGCCAGTTGTTACCGCTTTTTGGCGCGCTGTTTGCGTTGTATATCATTTGGGGCTCAACCTATTTTGTCATTCGGATTGGGGTTGAAAGCTGGCCACCGTTAATGATGGCGGGCGTGCGGTTTCTGGCTGCCGGTATTTTATTAATGGCCTTTTTACTGCTGCGTGGGCACAAGCTGCCGCCACTGCGTCCTCTGCTTAATGCCGCGTTGATTGGTTTATTACTGCTTGCTGTCGGTAACGGTATGGTAACGGTGGCTGAGCATCAAAATGTTCCCTCCGGCATTGCCGCCGTAGTGGTGGCAACAGTACCTCTCTTTACTCTCTGTTTCAGCCGCCTGTTTGGCATTAAAACGCGCAAGCTGGAATGGGTGGGTATCGCCATTGGGCTTGCCGGAATCATCATGCTCAATAGCGGCGGTAATTTAAGCGGCAATCCGTGGGGCGCGATTCTGATTTTGATCGGTTCTGTGAGTTGGGCGTTTGGTTCGGTTTATGGCTCGCGCATTACCCTACCAGTAGGGATGATGGCGGGCGCCATTGAGATGCTGGCTGCGGGTGTGGTGTTAATGATCGCGTCGATGATAGCAGGTGAAAAACTGACGGCGCTCCCTTCTCTTTCGGGCTTCCTTGCGGTCGGATATCTGGCGCTGTTCGGCTCGATCATCGCCATCAATGCTTATATGTATTTAATCCGCAATGTCAGCCCGGCTCTGGCTACCAGCTACGCATACGTTAATCCGGTTGTAGCGGTATTGCTGGGTACAGGGCTGGGTGGCGAAACGTTGTCGAAGATTGAATGGCTGGCGCTGGGCGTAATTGTCTTCGCTGTGGTGCTGGTCACGTTGGGAAAATATCTCTTCCCTGCAAAACCCGTTGTCGCGCCAGTCATTCAGGACGCATCACGCGAGTAGATGAATCCCCAGAGTGTCGATCTGCGCGCTGGCGCCCTCGCCGCAGATCCACTCTTCCAGACGCTCGGCAAGCGCCGCATCCGTCAACTTCTCCCGTCCGCGTAACGCACACTCCCAGATAATCAATACACGCCAACCCGATTCCTGTAAGCGGCTAATGTCCCGCTTGTCACGCGTTACATTCTTGCCAATCTTCTCCAGCCAGAACTCAGTGCGTGTAGCAGGCACTTTAAACAGATAGCAGTGATGATGATGCCAGAAACAGCCATGCGTAAATATCACACAGCGATACTCATCGAGGACAAAATCCGGGCGTCCTGGCAGACTGGCATCCTGAACACGAAACGCCAGCCCCTGCTCGGTTAATAAGCTGGCGAGACGTTTCTCGATTGCCGTATCGCGCGTGGCAATCGCGCGCATATTTTTGCTACGCGTGGCCTTATCGTGAACGTCGGTCATGTTGTGCCTCTTGCTGACGCAACGCCACCGCCTGTTTGATTTTTGGCTCAAGCAATTTTGCCACTGCAGCAAATACCGGAACTACCACCGAGTTGCCGAACTGGCGATAGGCCTGAGTGTCAGAAACCGGAATGCGAAATTTTGCTTCATGGGGTGCTTCAAAGCCCATCAAACGTGCGCATTCTCGAGGCGTTAACCGACGTGGACGATGTTGCTGATTCTGCGGATCGTCAAAGTCTTTCTCACCTGTCGCCATATCCCAGCCGCGATCGATTAAAATTTCCGCACCATCTTTGTAATAACGGGCAGAAAGCGTACGCGTAACACTCTGTGGGTTGTTCGGATAAACCATTCCGTAACCGAAGCCGTTTCCGCGCGCCTGATGCTTTTTCGCATAACGATAGAGGTACTTCCACAGTACCGGCGTCAGGATATATTTCGCTTCAACAACCGGGGCCAGTAACTGCGCCAGCGTAATACGTTGTGCCGGATAGCAGTCACTGATATCCCGCAAGGTGAAATCTGCTTTCAAATTCAGATCGCGACGAAAGCCCACCAGCACGATGCGTTCACGGTGCTGCGGCAGAAAATGTTTGCCGTCGATGATTTTCGGATCGTCCGGGCCATTATCTTCGGCATCGGCTACGTCATAGCCCAGTTCATCCAGCGTCTGCATGATGATACGGAATGTTTTTCCCTGGTCGTGGCTTTTCAGGTTTTTGACGTTTTCAAGCACAAATATCGCCGGACGACGGGCATTGATGATACGCACTACATCAAAGAACAGCGTACCCTGGGTATCGCAAGCAAAACCGTGCGCACGACCAAGTGAGTTCTTTTTCGATACGCCAGCCAGTGAAAACGGCTGGCAAGGAAAACCGGCCAATAAAACATCATGTTCAGGAATGTGCTGACGAATATGTTCTGCCGCTGCTTTATCGCTGACGCCCTCTTTATGGCTCAGAGTGATGTCGCGGATATCTTCATTAAAGTGATGCGTCGCCGGGTCGCAATAATGGTTAGCTTTGTAGGTGCGCACCGCATGTTTATTCCACTCGCTGGTAAACACGCACTGACCGCCTATCGATTCAAAACCGCGACGGATGCCACCAATACCGGCAAAGAGATCGATAAAGCGAAACGCATAATGCGGATGATGTGCTGGCGGTTTGGGTAACAACGTTTGCAAATGGGCGAACTCTTTTTCACTCAAACGATGCCACACCGAGTCGTTAGCCAGCGCACGTTTTAAAATCGCCGGGCTCCAGTGGTTTTCACCCACGCCATTAAGTTGCGCTACCAGCGTTTTTACATCATAAATTTGCAGCAGTTTCTCCAGCATTGCCTGTGCGGCATTCCCGGTGCTGTATGAATCGGTTACTGATATATTTTCCTGCATAGATTTAACCGGCCATCTGAGATGGTCGACAGGTTAACATAATTACTTCTGTTTAGGGCTACGCGGTCAGTCAGCCGGCGAAAACGCATTAATCACCGCATGATCCACACCTTCATTCTCGCCCGCCAGTTCGGCACTGAGCTTAGCCATAAACTCCACCAGAAAACGGGCGTTATGTTGTGCCAGCAATTTACCTTTTGCCGTTTGCATAGTTTGCGGTAGTTTCAGCAACTTCGTCTGGAAATGATCCAGCGCGTAGCGTTTATCATCGAGCGGGCGACGTTGCGCGAACGGATCTTCACCGTCAAACAGCGCCACCCCCAATGAGCCTGAAACTGCAAACACGCGCGCCAGACCTATCGCACCTAATGCTTCCAGCCGGTCTGCATCCTGCACGATTTTGGCTTCCACCGTTAAAGGCGTAATTTGCGCGCTGAAACTGTGTGCCGCGATGGCATGGCAAATGGCGTCTATTTTCTCTGGCGGAAAATCAGCAAATTCCGCACTTAAAATGCGACGCGTCTCTTCTGCTGCCAGTAATGAGGAACGCTGCCGTTGCGGATGATTTTTCGCCAGACTCACGACATCATGAAAATAACAGGCGGTTAAAATGACCAGCATATCGACGTCTTCATCTGCCGCCAGTTTCTGCGCTGTCGCCCAGACGCGACGAAAATGACACAGGTCATGAGCCGCGTCCTGGTGTGTGTGATGATTTTTCAACCAACATTCAAATTGTGCCTGCCAGTGTTGTAAGTTCATACGCGCTCCGCTGCCAAAGGGTCGCAACCTTAGCAGTTTTTACTCATAGCGTCTGCTTCGCGCAGGCCGTGGTCGGGTGTACCAGGCAATACCACCTAACAATGCCCCGACCATGGCCATAAATAAAAATCCCACTAACGCACCTAACCACTTTCCCGCAGTTGAACCTAAATCACTTTCAAATCCTGACACGGGGGCATCGGGGATCCGACTCATTACCCAGATGTAACGCGCCATCGCCCAGACAAAATAGCCACACCATGTATAGAAAGCCCATAAAGCCAGTTTGCCGCCAGGGCTGCAAGAGAGTCTTTCTTCCATTGTTGTCGAACCATGCTCCATATTAAGTTAAACCGGAAAATTCAGACTTCGTGTTGTTATGTGATAAAGGTCACATTTTTCCACATTAGATGAGCCAGTCAAGACTCACTCATTTTTTGAACAAATAGATGATTTTTGTTCAATGGCAATAATTACTGGAAAAACAGTCATAAAAATTTTTATTTAACTTTGATCGTGGTTTTATTAATTCACTAATTGAATATATTAGCGAGGAATACAATTATACCTTTTTTGTTTTCTGTGTCATGATAACTCCGTTATTAGCCTTTTATCGTCTTGTTTATATTTTTGAGCCGGCATGAAGCCGGCTTTTTTTTATGCCATTTTATAATGTGCGCAAGATCACACTCGAGTTTTAGCGAAACAATCATTGACTCAATCCATTCTTATAAAAAACCAATAACTATTTGATATAAACCAATAAATCCTATGAATGCTTGTATTTACAATTCATAATTTTGAATTATATTAAATAGATTAGAAATATTTTGAAATCTTTTAAATACATTTGTTACATGTAATC